>JAVXVI010000239.1:0-3031 GCA_032230005.1 Actinomycetota bacterium
GCCTCGCGTGAGACACCACCGCCGATCAGCAGCACCGGGCGCTCGGCGGCGTCGAGCAGCGCGCGCACCTGCGCGACCTCGTCGTCCGTCGCCGTGGGCAGCTTCGGCTGGGCGACCGGGCCGCTGCCCTGCAGCTCCGCCCGGTCGACGGGGGCGCCCTGGGCGTCGAGGCAGACCTCGAGGAACACGGGGCCCTTGCGCGGCGTCATGCCGCGGCGGACCAGGCGCTCGATGACGTCCCGCGGCTCCGGCCCCTCGATCCGGTGCGTTGCCACGCACAGCGGCGAGGCCACGGCGATCCCGTCGACCTCCTGGATCCCGCGCTGGCGGACCTCGCCGCGGGCCAGGTCCGAGGACTTGACCTGTCCACCCAGGACCAAAAGCTCGCGGCTCTCCAGCCAGGCCCCGCCGAGCGCCGTGACGATGTTCGTCAGCCCCGGGCCGGCCGTGACGAGCGCGAACGCCCGCCCCTCGCCCTCTACGGCGTTGAAGTACTCGGCCGCGATCCCGGCCGCCACCTCATGCACGGTCGCCACGCACGCGAACCGCTGCCGGCACGAGTCGAGCAGATGCATGATGTTCCCGCCAGCAACGAAGAAGCAGTGGGTGTAGCCGAGCTCGACGAGCCAGTCGGCGAGGACGTCGGAGTACTTCTCGGGCATTCGTGGCAAGGTACATCGTCGTGGTCGACCTCAGGGAACAGGCCGAGGGAGAGGTCGAGGCCGGGGCCGATCGAACCCGCGTATCCGAAACCAGTCACCGCCGCCAGATAACGCGTGAGGCCACATGGCTTCTCGCAACCATGCTCGCTACGTCTGCGGTGACGGTCTGGAACCTGCGTCTGTGGGACGCCTCTATCCACGTGCCCTTCTATGGCGCCGGGGGCGACCTCCTCGCGTCCCTGGCTTTCATCAAGGGCATCGTCGCGCACAACACGTTCTGGACGAACCCGGATCTGGGCGCTCCCTTCGGCACGCAGTTCTACGACTACCCCGTTGGTGCCGGTGACACATTCCATCTCGTTTTGATGCGGCTCCTGGGACTGCAGATCTCGGACCCGGCCGCGATCATGAATGTGTTCTACCTGTTGACGTATCCCCTATGTGCCGCCACGGCATACGGGGTGCTGCGCCTCCTGTCTTTCCGCCCGAGCATCTCGGCCTGTGGGGCACTCCTGTTCGCCGTTGCGCCGTTCCACTTCTGGAGGGGCGAGGGGCATCTGACGCTGTCCGCTTACTACGCGGTGCCACTGGGGTGCTGGCTGGTGATTCGCGTCTGTCGCGGGCAGGCTTTGTTTCTCCGACGCGCAAGCGACGATCGCCGCATCCGCGGCTGGCTGTCGCTCCAAAGCTTGGCTGTCGTGGGGGCGTGCGTCTTTGTCGGGTTGGCGACGCTCTATTACGGCCTGTTCACGGTGCTCCTTCTGGTGTTTGCCGCGCCCGTGGCGTGGCTGGCGGCTCGTCGTAGGTCGGTGATGCTGCAGGGCTTCCTCTGCGCGGCGGTGATCTTGGCGGTGATCGCCTTGGCCGAAGCGCCGGCCTTGGTGTGGCAGCATGCGCATGGCACCAACACTCTGGTAGGCCACCGCGAGCCCCAGGAGTCGGAGGTGTTTGGGCTAACACTTGCTGATCTGCTCCTGCCGCGGCCCGGGCACCGCCTCGGTGCCTTGTCCGACATCGGCGGACGCTTCAGGGCTGCCACGCCGATCCCTGGCGAGGGTTCGAGTCCGAGCCTCGGATTCATCGTCGGTCTCTCGTGGCTTGCGGCGCTGGGCTTCTTCCTCATCGCGGGACTGCGAACGCAACGATCGCGAGGCCGCGAGCAGGATCTGCTCAGGAACGTTGGCTTCCTCGGCTTGGTGGCGTTCGTCATGGCCACCGTCGGCGGCGGTTCTGCCATCTTCGCGTTCCTCGTCTCTCCCCAGGTGCGGGCCTGGAACCGCATCTCGATCTTCATCACCTTCTTCGGGATCGTGGCGCTTGCCTCGCTGCTCACCCTGGCTCGTGAGCGCTTGTCCGGGAAGCGTGCGCCGACGTGGGTGTTCGGTTCGATCCTGGTTCTGATTGGGGCATTGGGCGTGCTCGATCAAACGTCGTCCAGTGACGTCCCGAACTACAAGGCATCGCTTGCTGCATGGCGCAACGATGCGAGGTTCGTAGCTGCCGTCGAGAGGCGACTGCCGCGCGACGCGATGGTGCTTGAGCTTCCGTATGTGCCGTATCCGGAGAACCCGCCGGTGCGACAGATGTTGGACTACGATCTGCTCAAGGGATATGTCCACTCGAACGACCTCCGGTGGACCTATGGGGCCATCAAGGGCCGACCGCAGGACTGGCTCTCCAACGAGGCGGGACTTCCGATCACGGAGCTGATCCCGGCCGCAGTTGCCGCCGGCTTCCGCGGGCTGTGGGTCGATCAAGCAGGCTACGGAGACGGCGGTACGGCGGTGACTGATCAGATCGCGGAGGTCGTCGGGATCGACAATGCGATGCTGAGTGACGACAAGCGTCTGGTGGTGTTTGACCTGTCTCCCTACGCGAGGAGACTCGACAGGCTGACTGTCGCTGGGAACCGACGGGTGGCCGCGCAGGCGCTGGTGCGGCCCGCGGTGGCGCAGTTCGGACCGGGCTTCTATCAGGAGGAGTCGGACGGCACTAACGCGTTCCACTGGGCTCGCCGCAGGTCGACACTGACGCTGGCGAACCCACTGACGACAGCACGCCGGGTGACGTTCCGTGCAACGCTGCGCGGCGGCGTTGACGGCAACAACGCCGCCACCGTGGTGTGGCCCGACGGAGCGCGGCAACGGCTGCTCCTGCGTGGTCCCGTCAATCTGAGGAGGACGCTTCGGCTCCCGACTGGCTCGTCGACGGTCCGGTTCGAATACAACGGGCCGGCCGCGACGACCCCGACCGACGCCCGCGACCGCCGCCTCCAGGTCGTCAATCTGACCGTCACGGACCTCGCCCTCCAGCGCCTCGAGCGCGATGCGCAGCGGTGACCGGCGCGTCGATCGCGATCGTCGCGCCTG
>JAVXVI010000240.1:0-23075 GCA_032230005.1 Actinomycetota bacterium
TGACCGAAGCCCCGCCGGCGCACCTGACGGACTGGAAGGGCAACGACTGGACGCCCGCGTCCGAGACCCCGGCTGCCCACCCCAACGCGCGCTTCACCACCCCCGCCGGCCAGTGCCCGACGATCGCGCCGGAGTGGGAGGACCCGAAGGGCGTCCCGATCTCGGCGATCCTGTTCGGCGGCCGCCGCGCCACCGCCGTGCCCCTGGTGACGGAGTCCTTCGACTGGCAGCACGGCGTCTTCCTCGGCTCCACGGTGTCGTCCGAGACGACCGCGGCGGCCGCCGGTGCCATCGGCCAGCTGCGCCGCGACCCCTTCGCGATGCTCCCGTTCTGCGGCTACAACATGGGCGACTACATGGCCCACTGGCTCGAGATCGGCGACATGACGGACGCCGAGAAGCTGCCGAAGATCTACTACGTCAACTGGTTCCGCAAGGACCCCAACGGCATGTGGCTGTGGCCCGGGTTCGGCGAGAACAGCCGCGTCCTGAAGTGGGTCGTCGACCGGCTGGAAGGCACTGCTGCCGGCGTAGAGACCCCCATCGGCCGGCTGCCGAAGCGCGAGGAGCTCGACCTCGACGGGCTCGACATGCCCGACGCCGACCTCGACCTGCTGCTCTCTGTCGACGCCGAGGTCTGGAAGCAGGAGGCCGGCCTGATCCCGGAGTTCTTCGCCCAGTTCGGCGAGCACCTCCCCAAGGCCCTGGTCGAGGAGCACCACCGGCTCGTGGAGCGGCTCGAGCAGGCCTGAGCCTGGGCAAGTTTCTCGGTTCGCGTTGCGTTGATCGCCGAGGCGTGGACAAGATGATCACGTGGCCGAGCTGCGGTGCGTCGACGGGTCGACGCTCGCCGTACGCCCTGTGCCTGTTCTCGACCGCGACGGGGTGCCCTACGAGGTGACCCTGGAGCTGCTCCGGGACGGCTCGCCGTTCGGCGAGGTCGGCGAGCGGTGCGGCTACTTCCTCGCCGGAACGGCCGGGCGGCTGCGGGCGGTCCGGGCTGTCGACCCCGAGGGCTTCCCTCCGAGCAGCTGCGAGTCCGGCGTCCGCGCCTACGCGGCCGACGAGGGATCGGATCCGGACAGCACCTGGGTCTCCGTGTCGCGCTACCTCCCGCGCGACCGGGAGCTGTTCTGCTTCCGGGCCCGCGACCCCGACGACCTCGGGACGGTGGGCTCGCTGCGCGCGACGCTCGAGGAGGAGCGCACCTGGATCCCCGGCAGCCCCGGCCGCTGGCGGATCGACTGCCGCGCCGTGCTGGAGGCCTGGGGAAGCGCCGGCACCGCGGTGCGGGCGGTGCTGACCAGCGCCGAGCTGCAGGCGTTCCTGGACGTGCTCGTGGCCGAGTTCGGGACGGTCGGTGCTTCGTACGACGTCGAGGAGGACACCGGCCAGCCCCGTCGCCCGGTGGGGTGATCCCGGCAGGGCCCGAACGGGTGGTCCAGGAAATGCCCCGATCTGTCGATGCCGCTCCTCAGACATCCGACAAGGGGGAGGTATCGACGTGCGGCGGTTCTCGCTCACGACGCGATTCGCCGTCGTCAGCCTGCTCGCTGTCGTCGTCCTCGGCGCGGTGGTCGGCGTGGTCGTCCAGCGCGTCGTCACCCAGGCGGCCACGGCTGAGGCCGCTCGCAGCGGCCAGCTGCTCGGTCACTTCGTCGACGAGGGACTGACCGCCCAGACCATGACCCAGGGCCTCACGCCGGCCCAGCTCGCGCACCTCGACCGGTCCTCGAGACAGGTCCAGGAGCACGGCCAGCTGCGCAACCTGCTCCTCTACGCGCCCGGCGGCAAGGTCCTCTACGACAGCAAGCACGAGCACGACGGCAAGACCCTCGCGGTCAGCCCCGAGCTCACCGAGGCCTTCGAGGGCCACGTCGCCTCCGAGGTCGAGAACAACAAGCAAGCCGAGCACCCCGAGCTGGGGCAGCTGCTCGAGGTCTACGTCCCGCTCGCGGTGACCGACGCGCAGGGCCGCCACCTTGCCCTCGAGGTCTACCTGTCCTACTCCCCGACCCTCGCCCGGGCCCGTCACGCGACCCAGCTCATCGGCCTCGTGCTGCTCGCCGGGCTCGCCATCCTCTGGGCCCTGATGTGGTGGCTGTCCATCAGCGTCAACCGGACCCTGCGCCGTCAGGCCGACGTCAACGAGCACCTGGCGATGCATGACTCCCTGACCGGCCTGCCCAACCGCCGCATGCTCACCGCGGAGGCCGCGAAGCTGGCCGCTGCGGGCACGCCCGGTGCCCTCGTGCTGCTGGACCTCGACCGCTTCAAGGAGGTCAACGACGCCCTGGGGCACTCCTTCGGTGACGAGCTGCTCAAGGAGGTCGCCAACCGCCTCGAGGCCGCCGCCCGGGACAGCGACGTGGTCGCGCGCCTCGGTGGCGACGAGTTCGCCTTGCTGGTCACTGCTGTCGAGAGCCCCGAGCACGCCATGTCGGTCGGCCGCCGCATTGCGCAGGTCTTCGACGAGCCGTTCCGGATCGGCGGCGTCCTGCTGGACGTCGAGCCGAGCACGGGCGTCGCTCTCATGCCAGACCACGCCGCCGACGTGGACGAGCTCCTGCAACGCGCGGACGTCGCGATGTACCAGGCGAAGAACGGCCACACCGGCATCGCGCTCTACGACCCCTCGCAGGACGCCAACAGCCTCGAGCGGCTGTCGACACTGACCGAGCTGCGGGCGGCCATCGGAATCGGGGGCGGACTGCACCTGCTCTACCAGCCGACCGTGGACCTCACGTCGGGCGAGATCGTCGGCGTCGAAGCACTGATCCGCTGGCAGCACCCGACCAGAGGCCTGGTCGCCCCCATCGACTTCATCCCCTTGGCCGAAGGCACGGGCCTGATCGCGCCGTTGACCGAGATGGTCCTCAACATGGCCCTCGCGCAGTGCCGGTCCTGGCTGGACGAGGGTCTCGCGCTGCCGATCGCCGTTAACCTCAGCGCCCGCAACCTGCTCGAGACCGACCTCCCCGAGCGGGTCGGTGCAGCCCTGGTCTCGCACCGGGTGCCGGCGGAGCTGCTCGTCCTCGAGATCACCGAGAGCGCCGTCGTGGAGGACCCGATCCGTGCGGAGCAGGTCGTGCGCCGGCTGGTCGCCCTCGGCGTACGGATCGCGCTCGACGACTTCGGGACGGGCTACTCGTCCATGGTCTCGCTGACGCGACTGCCGCTGGACTGCCTCAAGGTCGACCGCTCCTTCGTCGCCGACCTCGACACGGGTGGCCCCGGCGAGGTCATCGTCACGGCCTCGATCCGGCTGGCCCACGACCTCGGCATGCGCGTCGTTGCCGAGGGCGTCGAGACCACCGCCCAGCTCGACCGGCTCAAGGAGCTCAACTGCGACGTGGTGCAGGGCTACCTCATGGCCCGGCCGCTGCCGCCCGGTGACATCCCCTCGCTCGCGCTGCGCTCGCGGCAGGCCGCAACGCGCTGACGGCCCGGCCCTCCGCAACCGGCCGGCGACGACTATCGTCGGCAGCCGCGACCGGGAGGTGATGGTGGGGCTTCGGGACGTCGTGTACGGCGTCTACGAACGACGCCTCGCTCGTGGCCTCGAGCAGTCGGGCTCTGCTGTCCCGCGGCACGTCGGCGTCATCCTCGACGGCAACCGCAGGTGGGCCCGCGCGACGGGGCAGGCCAACGTCAACGACGGCCACCAGCGCGGCGCCGACAAGATCGTCGACCTGCTCCGCTGGTGTGACGAGGCGGGTGTCGAGCTGGTCACGCTGTGGCTGCTGTCGACCGACAACCTGTCGCGACCGGCGTCCGAGCTCGAGCCGCTCCTGCGCATCATCGAGGCGCTGGTCACCGACCTCGCCGAGCCCGGCAACCGCTGGACCCTCAACATCGTCGGTGCCCTCGACCTGCTCCCGGACGAGACGGCGCAGACGCTCAAGCAGGCTGCGGACACGACGGCCGGGCGGCCGGGCGTCGAGGTCAACGTCGCCGTCGGGTACGGCGGGAGGCGTGAGATCGCCGACGCCGTACGCGCCATGCTCCAGGCCCACGCCGCGACCGGCGCCACGCTGGCAGAGGTGGCGGAGTTCCTCGACGTGGAGCACATCGCCGAGCACCTCTACACGCGCGGCCAGCCCGACCCGGACCTGGTGATCCGCACCAGCGGCGAGCAGCGGCTGGGCGGGTTCCTGCTCTGGCAGAGCGCGCACAGCGAGTTCTACTTCTGCGAGGCCTACTGGCCGGACTTCCGGCGGGTCGACTTCCTGCGGGCCCTGCGCGCTTATGCCGCCCGCCAGCGCCGCTTCGGCGCCTGACTGCCGGTCCGTCGCGCGCGCCTCCCACCCACGCAGCCGGGTGCGCCCTAGCGTTTCCGGCAGCGGTCGGCACCCGCCGTTCCGCCCGGGAGGCCCAGTGCGCTTTGCGCGTCAGGGGGTCGCGACCCGGCCCTCCAGGCCGAGTCCCGGCTCCTCCGGCTAGACGAGGCCCCCCTATGACCACCTTCGTGCTCGACACCTCGGTCCTGCTCTCCGACCCGGGAGCGATCGGACGATTCGACGAGCACGACGTGGTGCTCCCGCTGGTGGTCATCAGCGAGCTGGAGGGCAAGCGCGACCATCCGGAGCTGGGGTGGTTCGCCCGGCAGTCGCTGCGGCTGCTCGACGACCTGCGGATCCGGCACGGCCGCCTCGACGAGCCGCTGCCGGTAGGCAAGGGGACGGTCCGGGTCGAGCTGAACCACGTGGACACGTCTGCCCTGCCGGCCGGCTTCCGCGGCGACAGCGGGGACTGCCGCATCCTGGCCGTGGCCGCCAACCTGGCCGCCGAGGGGATCGACGTCGTACTCGTCACGAAGGACCTGCCCCTGCGGGTGAAGGCGGCATCGATCGGGCTGACTGCGCAGGAGTACCGCGCCGAGCTGGCTGTCGACACCGGGTGGACCGGGATGGCCGAGCTGGAGATCCCCGCGAGTGACCTCGACGCTCTGTACGAGAGCGGTCGGCTCGAGCTGCCCGAGGCCCGGGACCTGCCCTGCCACACCGGGCTGGTCCTGCTCTCCGAGCGCGGGTCCGGTCTCGGCCGGGTGGCTCCTGACAAGTCGGTGCGGCTCGTGCGCGGCGACCGCGATGCGTTCGGAGTGCACGGGCGGTCGGCTGAGCAGCGGGTGGCGATCGACCTGCTGCTCGACGCCGACGTCGGCATCGTGTCCCTCGGGGGGCGCGCCGGCACGGGCAAGTCGGCGCTCGCCCTGTGCGCCGGCCTCGAGTCGGTGATGGAGCGGCGCGCGCACAAGAAGGTCGTCGTCTTTCGTCCCCTGTACGCCGTGGGCGGCCAGGAGCTCGGCTACCTGCCGGGCGACGCGTCCGAGAAGATGGGTCCCTGGGCGCAGGCCGTCTTCGACACGCTTGGTGCGCTGGTGCAGCCCGAGGTCGTCGAGGAGGTCATGGCCCGCGGCCTGCTCGAGGTGCTGCCGCTGACGCACATCCGCGGGCGCTCGCTGCACGACGCCTTCGTCATCGTCGACGAGGCGCAGTCGCTCGAGCGCGGGGTGCTGCTCACCGTGCTGTCCCGGCTGGGTCAGGGCTCGCGGGTCGTGCTCACGCACGACGTCGCGCAGCGCGACAACCTGCGCGTCGGGCGGCATGACGGGGTCGCCGCGGTCATCGAGGCGCTCAAGGGCCACCCGCTGTTCGCGCACGTGACGCTGACCCGGTCCGAGCGATCGCCCATCGCCGCCCTGGTCACGGAGATGCTCGAAGATCTTCCGCTCTAGGCCGCGAGGTTCGTCCCTGTCGCCCGTTGGGACAGGTGAGAGCAGCTGGTGACGGCTGCCCTGGGACCGAGTTCCCGCTCCTTCCTGCTGGGTGGTTGGAGGGGGAACTCGCCATGTCCGGCGTCGGCAAAAGCCTTGCCCTGTAAGGGGATATGGCCTATCGGGCAGCATCGGCTTACCGCGGGAAAGTTGTTTCAAATGTTGCGCGAGGTCCTTACGGGGACCCCGTTGTACCGGGCGAGAGCGGCACACAGCCGCTCCGCAAAGTGGAGGTTCCAGTGCTGAAGAAGGTTCTCGCCGTCGCCACCCTCGCCGGCGCGCTCACGGGCATCGCCGCCACCCCGGCGCTCGCCGCGGGGTCGGTCTGCCTGACCACCAACGTCGTCGTCAATGGCACCCCGGCTCCGACCAACGGCACCAACTGCGTCGACACCCCCTGAGTTAGCCCGGAGCGAAGGCCCGTTCCCCCCGCTGGGTGGGGGGACGGGCCTTCGCTATGCGCTGGCTCCCGGCACCGGGCGACCTAGTGTCAGAAGACGGGTGCGGCGTTGCCGCGTGCGCGTTCTGACACCCGAGCGGGCGTACGGCGGTGACTGCCCCTTGACCGGCCGAGTGTCAGAAGATGGGTGCGGCGTTGCCGCGTGCGCGTTCTGACACCCGAGCGGGGGGAGGCGGCAGGATCCGCCGCTCACGGCGTGCGCGGGCTCACACGACCCCGGGCTGGTGGGCCGGCCGCCGCGCTGGGACGATGACGTCATGACCGACGAGTGGCGCATCGAGCACGACAGCATGGGCGAGGTCCGGGTGCCCAAGGACGCGAAGTGGCGGGCCCAGACGCAGCGGGCCGTGGAGAACTTCCCGATCAGCGGCCAGCACATCGAGCGCGCGCATATCGAGGCGCTCGCCCGCATCAAGGCTGCTGCCGCGAAGGTCAACGCCAGCCTCGGCGTTCTGCCCGAGGACATGGCGAAAGCGATCGCCGCCGCCGCCGAGGAGGTCGCTGCCGGTCAGTGGGACGACCACTTCCCGATCGACGTCTTCCAGACCGGGTCCGGCACGTCGAGCAACATGAACACCAACGAGGTCATCGCGACCCTCGCCACCGACAAGCTCGGCGCGCCGGTCCACCCCAACGACCACGTCAACGCCAGCCAGTCCAGCAACGACGTGTTCCCGAGCAGCATCCACATCGCCGCGACGTCAGCAGTCGTCAACGACCTCATCCCAGCGCTGGAGCACCTGGCCGCATCGCTCGAGCGCAAGGCCAAGGACTTCGCCACGGTCGTCAAGAGCGGCCGCACGCACCTCATGGATGCGACGCCCGTGACGTTGGGACAGGAGTTCGGCGGCTACGCCGCACAGGTCCGGTACGGCGTGGAGCGGCTCCACTCCGCGCTGCCGCGACTGGCCGAGCTGCCGCTCGGCGGCACGGCGGTCGGGACCGGCATCAACACCCCGCCCGGTTTCTCAGCTGCCGTGATCGCCGAGGTCGCCGACGCGACCGGGCTGCCGCTCACCGAGGCCCGCGACCACTTCGAGGCGCAGGGCGCCCGCGACTCCCTCGTCGAGACGAGCGGTCAGCTGCGCACGATCGCGGTCAGCCTCTACAAGGTCTCCAACGACCTCCGGTGGATGGGCTCCGGTCCGCGCGCCGGCCTCGGCGAGATCGCGCTCCCGGACCTGCAGCCGGGCTCGTCGATCATGCCGGGCAAGGTCAACCCGGTGATCCCGGAGGCCCTGTGCATGGTGTGCGCGCAGGTGATCGGCAACGACGCCGCGATCGCGTTCGGCGGCGCCGCCGGCAACTTCGAGCTCAACGTCATGCTGCCGCTGCTGGCCCGCAACCTGCTGGAGTCGATCCGGCTGCTGGCCAACATCAGCCGGTTGCTGGCGGACCGCGTCATCGACGGCATCGTGGCCGACGAGGAGCGGTGCAAGGAACTGGCCGAGTCGTCGCCGTCGATCGTCACGCCGCTCAACAAGTACATCGGCTACGAGAACGCCGCCAAGGTCGCGAAGCAGTCGCTCAAGGAGCGCAAGACGATCCGGCAGGTCGTTCTCGAGGGCGGTTACGTCGACCGCGGTGACCTCACCGAGCAGCAGCTGGACGCGGCTCTCGACGTCCTGTCGATGACCCGCCCCCCGACCACCTGAGCGCCCCCGCGCCTCGGGTGTCAGAACGCGTACGCGGTATCTGCGCACCCGTCTTCTGACACTCGACCGGTCCCGGGACCACGTCTCCGCCGTACGCGTTTCGGGTGTCAGAACGCGTACGCCCGAGCTGCGCACCCGTCTTCTGACACTCGACCGGTCGGAGGCACGTCGTCGCCGTACGCCGTCCGGGTGTCAGAAGGCCCATGCGGCAGCTGCGCACCCGTCTTCTGACACCCACGGGTGGCGGGCCGTCCACAAGTTGTCGTCGCCGGCTTTGCGCGCGTGCGACCAGCTCGCATGCTCGACGGCATGAGCAGCCTGAGCATCCCGCGGCGCGACCGGACCTGGCTCGACGCCGCCGGGTCACGCGTTGCGGCCATGGCGATGGCCGACGACCAGTTCGGCGTCGTGTCACGGGGACAGCTGGTGAGGGCTGGCGTTCCGCGGTGGTTCGTACGTCGGGAGCTGTGCGCCAGGCGATGGCGCCGCACCGGCCGGCAGACGGTGGCTGTCCACTGCGGACCGTTGCCGGTCGAGGCGCTGCGCTGGGTGGCGGTGCTCGAGGTGAGTCCGAGGGCGGCCCTCGATGGGCTGAGCGCATTGCTGCAGGCCGGCCTCGACAGCGAGCTGGAGGACGAGATCAACGTGGTGGTACCACGTGGAGCCCGTCCGCGTCGTGTCCCGGGGGTGCGTGTGCGTGAGAGTCGTCGCTTCCGGGAGAAGGACGTGATGACCGCGGGCATCCGGCGGATGCGTCCGGCTGTCGCAGCTGCGAACGCCGCCCGGTGGGCCCGCAGCGAGCGGCAGGGGCAGCTGTTCCTGATGCAGTGCGTCCAGCAGCGACTGGCCCCAGCACCCCAGGTCGTGGCCGCACTGGAGCGGTTACCGCGCAGCCGTCGGCGGTCTGCCTTGCTGCAGCTGGGGCAGGACCTGGTGGGCGGCGTCCACTCGCTCGGTGAACTCGACATCGCGCAGGACTTCCGTCGCCGCGGCTTGCCAGAGGTCGACCGCCAGGTGGTTCGGCAACGAGCTTCCGGAACGGAGTACCTCGACTGCGAGCTCGCGGCGTACGACCTGGTGCTCGAGATCGACGGGGCGGGGCATGCCAGTCCGCTGCAGCGGCTGTCGGATCTGTTACGTGACCTCACCGAGACGGCCGGGGGCAAGACGGTCATCCGGATCCCGCTGGACATCTACCGGATCGATCGCGAACGCGTCTTGGACCACCTCGAGCAGCTGCTCGTCGCCCGCGGCTGGGTCCGGGCCGAGTCCGCCGCCTGACGCGTGGTGTCAGAAGGTGTACGCGGTGGACGCGCACGCGTCTTCCTGACACCCGAGCGGGGAGAGGGGCGGGTGCGGGGACTCGTCGGCAAGTGTCAGAAGGCGTACGCGGTGGACGCGCACGCGTCTTCCTGACACCCGAGTGGGGGGCCGGGGGGTGGGCGGGCGCCAGGAGATCAGGGAGATCAGGGAGATCAGGGGCGGGCGGTACGGCGGCGGATCAGGAGGCCGGCGGCGAGGAGCAGCAGGGCCAGGGCGGCGAGGCCGGCCGGCGCGCCAGTGGCGGCCAGCCGGTTCGTGCCGTTGCCGACCGTTGACGGCGGTTGCGCGGCCGGCGGTACGGCCACCGGACGGATGACGGTCGGCGGTACGGCGGCCCGTCCGCACACCCCGCTGCGCAGGCGCGTCCCGGCGGTCTGCTGCGACACGTAGGTCGCGTCCGTGGGCAGGTTGGCCTGCGCCGGGAACGTCACCAAGAGGTTGCCGCACGAGTCGATCGCGATGCCGTTGACGTCGGTGGACCGGCCGCACGCGAACCCGTTCAGCGTCGCCTGCTGCCCCTGCATGCAGGCGCCCATCAGCTCGCTCGCGGTGCCCTTCTCCACGACGACGTCCGACAGCCGGGTGCGCGTGACGTGCGGAGCAGTGGACAGCGCGTCGAGGACCTGCGCGGTGTCGGAGTACCAGACGTTGCCGGCCGCGCCGCTGTAGTAGGCGAGTCCGATCTTGCCGGCCTCGCCGGCGACGATGTGCGGGAGGATGTGGCCGACGCCGCCCGGCGGCTCGACCACGAGCGGCTTCGACCAGGTCTTGAGGTTGTCCGTCGAGTGCACGACCTTGATGGCAGCGCCGTTGTAGTCCGGGTAGTCGTGCACCGACTCGGGATAGGCGACGTAGACGTTGCCGGCGTCGTCCACGGCGCCGGGCGCCAGCTGCATGCCGGTGATCTTCCCGGCAGCGGTGTCGTCGACGGCGAGGGACGGCGTCCACGCGCCGGGCGTCGCGGTGTCCGCGGCCGCGGCAGTGACCACCCAGACGCGGTTGGCCGCGACGACGTTGACCTCGACCGGCTGCGCAGCGCACCCGCCGACCGGCGACGACCGCGTGCCGAAGACGACGTAGACCTGCCCGGTCTTCTGGTTGACGAAGATGTTCGAGGGGCCACCCGAGTCGGCGCACTGCAGGTCGAGGTAGTCCTGTTGCGGGGGCGTCGCGACAGGTATCGGCGGCCCGAAGGTCGCGCCGCCGTCGGTCGACGTCGCAACGAACATGTTGTGCTGCAGGAGCCCGGACAGCAGGTTGTGGAACAGCATGTAGACGCGCGGCTTGCCGGTCGAAGGGTCCTTGGGCCCGACCGCGAACCACTGCCGGTCCGTGTCGGCGTACGTCGTTCCCTGCGACTGGGTCCAGGTCTTGCCCTGGTCGTCGGAGTAGTGGGTGATGAAGTTGATCCCGGCGAAGTCGAGCTCACTGGTCAGCACGCGCCCGTCGGGCATCGACACGACGTCGACGTCTGTCGTGGGGTTGGTCTGGTTGCCGGGGGTCGTCGTCTTCTGCCAGGCCAGCCCGTCGGTGGACCGGTAGACCGTCTCGTCGCCGCTCTTCGCGTTGGTCGTCAGGTAGCGGACGTCCTTCGGTGCGACGGTGACCCGCGGCTCGGAGGAGCCGGAGGACCCGTCGAGCAGCGCCGTCCGGAAGGCCGGGGTGGCGCTCGTTGTGGCGGCCGGTGCTGGCGCAGCCACGAGCGCGAGGGCGGCCGGTACGACGAGGGCGAGGACGGCGGCGGTACGACGCATGGGTGGGACGTTACGCCCCGGTTCGCACCCGCTGCGCCCCCCTAGGCTGGGCCCTGTGGACGTCCGCGACGGAGCGCTGCGTACGGCGGCCAGAGTCCGGACAGGCGCCTGGGCTGCTGCGCAGTGCGGGCTGGCCGCCTCACTGGCCTGGGTGTTCTCCGTGCACGTGCTGGGCCACCCCCGCCCGTTCTTCGCCAGCGTCGCCGCCGTGGTCGCTCTCGGCCTGCGGGCGGGCCAGCGCCTCCGCCGTACCGCCGAGCTGGCTCTCGGGGTCGCGATCGGTGTCCTCGTCGGAGACCTGCTCGTCAGCGTCATCGGCAGCGGGGCGTGGCAGATCGGCGTCGTCGTGACAGCCGGCCTTCTCATCGCCGTGGCGTTCGGGGGAAGCGGGCTGGTCGTCACGCAGAGCGGTCTGCAGGCCGTCTTCGTCGTCGCCCTGCCACGCACGCCGAACAGCGGCTTCCACCGCTGGGAGGACGCGCTCGTCGGAGGTGGGGTGGCCCTCGTCGTCGCCGCGCTGCTGTCGACAGATCCGTGGCGTGATGCTCGCCGGATGCGGGTCACCTATCTGACCGAGCTGGCGGCGACCCTGCGTGACGCGGCCGAAGGCCTGCGCGCCGGTTCGGCCGAACGGATCGCCGAGACCCTGGAGCGGGCGCGACGGATGGAGCCCTCCCTCGCGCAGTGGCAGGACGCTCTCACCACCGGCCGCGAGACGACGCGCCTGTCCCCCCTCCGTGAAGACCGGGCGGAGTTCTGGCTGACCAACCAGCAGCTCACCCGCGGTCTCACCAGGGCGACCCGCAACCTGCGCGTGCTCGTCCGCCGCGTCCATGCCGCACTGCAGTCAGGCCACACCTTGCCCCCCGCCCTGCCCGACCTGCTCGACGAGCTCGCGGGCGCGCTCGACCCGGGACTCGCCGGCGAGGCTGCATGCAAGCGTCTGCTCGCCGTCGCCGCGAAGCTCGACCCGGTGGGGCTTGGAGCAACGTCGCTCGCTGGGCAGATCGCGGTCGGCCAGCTGCGGGTCGCGACGGTGGACCTGCTGGAAGGGCTCGGCCTGGAGCACGACCGGGCCAGGAACGCACTGCCGGCGCTGGCCCTATGACCACGTGGGTCCTTCTCCTGCGCGCGGTCAATGTCGGCTCGCGCAACAAGCTGCCGATGGCAGAGCTGCGGACCCTGCTCACCGACCTCGGGCACGGCGACGTGCGCACGCTGCTCAACAGCGGCAACGCCGTCTTCACCAGCAGGCGCAAGGCGCCGGGGCCGCTGGCTGCCGAGATCGAGAAGGGCCTGCGGGACCGCCTCGGGCTGAGTGTGCGCGCGACCCTACGCACGGTGCCGCAGCTGCAGGCCGCCCTGGACGGGCTGCCGAAGGACATCGCCGACACGTCGTACGTGCTCCTGGCCTTCCTGTTCGACAAGCCGACGGCCGCCGCTCGCAAGGACGTCGAGAGCTGGGACGTCTCACCGGAGCGGCTCGCGCTCGGCGACGGGGTGGTCTACATCGGGTACGGCGGGCCGATGCACGCGTCGAAGCTGCAGAACGCCGCCGTGGAGAAGAAGCTCGGCGTCGCCTCGACGGGTCGCACCCCGGCGACTGTCCGCAAGCTGCTCGCCTAGAGGTCCACGTCCACGACGATGGGTGCGTGATCGCTCGGGCCCTTGCCCTTGCGGGCCTCGCGGTCGACGTAGGCGTCGGTGATGCGCGTCGCGACCGGCTCGGATGCGAGCACGTAGTCGATGCGCATGCCGAGGTTCTTGTGCATCATCCCGGCGCGGTAGTCCCAGTACGTGAAGGCGCGGTCGCCCTTGCCCGGCCGGGCCTGCACGTCGGTCAGGCCCCAGTCGAGCAGGCGGCGTACGGCGGCACGTTCGGGCTCCGTGACGTGGGTCGAGCCGACGAACACCGAGCGGTCCCAGACGTCCTCGTCGTGCAGCGCGACGTTGAGGTCGCCCATCAGCACCAGCGGCTCGGACGGGTCGTGCTTGTCGGCGAGCTGCAGGGCGAGCGCGTCGAACCACGCCAGCTTGTAGTCGTAGTGCGGATCACCGAGCGCCCGCCCGTTCGGCACGTAGAGCGAGTGGACGTGCAGCGGCCCGCACTGCGCCGACACGAGCCGCGGCTCGGGATGGCCCAGCAGTTCGTGATGCGGGTCGCTCAGCCCGATCCGCGACAGGATCGCCACGCCGTTCCACCGGCCGTCGCCGGAGTGCGCCGCGTCGTAGCCGAGCGCCTTCAGGTCGGCGTACGGAAAAGCCTCGTCGGTGGTCTTCGTCTCCTGCAGTGCGACGACGTCCGGCTGCACCTCCTCGAGCCACGGCAACAACCGCGGCAACCGCGCCCCGATCGAGTTGACGTTCCACGTCGCGATCCTCACGAGTTAGCGAGGGCTCGCGTGCTCGAAGTCGATGGAGGAGTAGGCGCGCAGCTTGGTCAGTCGGTGTTGGCTGGTGACCCGGCGGATGGTGCCGGACTTGCTGCGCATCACCAGCGACTCGGTGGTCGCACCGCCACCGCGGTAGCGGACGCCGTCGACCAGCTCGCCGTCAGTGATGCCGGTCGCGACGAAGAAGACGTTGTCACTGCTGACCAGGTCGTTGCAGTGCAGGATCGCGTCGAGGTCGAGCCCGGCCGCCGCGGCGTTGGTGAACTCCGAGTCCTTCTGCGGCCACAGCTTGCCCTGGATGGTGCCGCCGAGGCACTTCACGGCGCACGCGGTGATGATGCCCTCGGGTGTCCCGCCGATGCCGAGCAGCAGGTCGACGCCGGTGCCCTCACTGGCAGCCATCACCGCGCCGGCGACGTCGCCATCGGAGATGAACTTGATGCGCGCACCGGTCTCACGGACCTGCTTTACGAGCTCGTCGTGCCGTGGCCGGTCGAGGATGCAGACGGTCACGTCCTCCGGTGCGCCGCCCTTGGCTTTGGCGACCGCCGCGATGTTGTACGACGGCGGCGCCGAGATGTCGACGGCATCCGCTGCATCGGGGCCGGTGACCAGCTTCTCCATGTAGAAGACCGCGGACGGGTCGTACATCGTCCCGCGTTCCGCGACGGCCATGACCGCGATCGCGTTGGGCATGCCCTTGGCCATCAGCGTCGTGCCGTCGATCGGGTCGACCGCGACGTCGCAGTCCGGGCCGTTGCCGTCACCGACGTGCTCGCCGTTGAACAGCATCGGGGCTTCGTCCTTCTCGCCCTCGCCGATGACGACGATGCCGTTCATGGACACGGTGCCGATCAGCTGCCGCATCGCGTCGACGGCAGCCCCGTCGCCACCGAGCTTGTCGCCGCGCCCCACCCAGCGGCCAGCGGCCATGGCAGCGGCCTCCGTGACCCGCACCAGCTCCATGGCCAGGTTGCGGTCCGGGACCTCTGGCACGTGGGGGGTGTCGCTCATGCCCGAACCCTAGCCACCGGAGCGGCTTCCTACACGTCCACCAGTCGGACCTCGGTGGCCTTGATGCTGGCGAACACGGTGCCGCCCTCTGCCAGCCGGAGCTCGGTCGCCGACGCGAGCGTCACCTCAGCCGTCACCTCAGGCTGGCCGCGTACGACGACGCGCGCGCGGCCGCCGAGGGCACGCACCTCGGCGACCTCGCCCGCGATCACCGTCCGGGCACTTCCCTCCGGACGGACCCGGTGCAGCGTGATGGTCGACGGCTCCGCGAGGGCCAGCGCGGAACGGCCGGGTGGCAGCGGCTCTGCCGCGCTGATGTGGCCGCCGCCCTGGACGCTCAGACCGTCGGCGTCCGTCGTGCCGCGCCACGCGTTCTGCCCCAGCAGCCCGGCGACCCATGCGGTCCGCGGCGCATGTGCCACTTCCTGGGGGGTGCCGGTCTGCACGACCAGGCCGTTCTCGAGGACCAGCAACCGGTCGGCCAGCGCGACGACGTCCACCGGGTCGTGCGTCACGACGAGCACAGCGGCCCGCCCGCCGGCGAGGACGCCGCGAAGCACCCGTCGTACGTCGTCACGCGTGCTCGAGTCGAGCGAGGCCAGCGGCTCGTCGAGCAGCACGACGTCGGGCGCCGGGGCCAGCGCGCGGGCGAGCGCGACCCTGGCCGCCTCGCCGCCGGACAGCCCGGCCGGCCGCCGATCGGCCATGGCCCCGACGCCGAGCTGCTCGAGCCAGAGCCTCGCGTCGCGGCGGGCCGGCCCACGGGCGGCTCCTTGGCTGCGCAGCCCGTAGGCCGCGTTGTCCAGGGCCGAGAGGTGCTCGAACAGCATCCGCTCCTGCGGGACCCAGCCGACCCGCCGCTGGTGCGGAGCGAGACCGAGGAGGTCCCGGTTGCCGACCAGCACCGAGCCACGTGCCTCCTCCAGCCCGGCCACCGCGCGCAGCAGGGTCGACTTGCCGGCGCCGTTGGGCCCGACGACGGCGACCACCTCGCCCGGCTCCGCACTGAACGCCGCCGTCAGCCGTGGCGTCCGCAGGTCCACCTTCACCGCAGCCGCGCCCGAAGGCCCGCGACCAGCGCGACGCTGACGAGCAGCAGCACCGCCGACAGCGCATAGGCAGCCGGGGGGTCGTCCTCCAGCAGCTGGTAGACCGCAAGCGGCACGGTCTGCGTGCTGCCGGGCAGGCTGCCGGCGAAGGTGATCGTGGCCCCGAACTCACCCAACGCGCGCGCCGCGGCCAGCGCCGCGCCGGCAGCCACCGATGGCGCGACCGCAGGCAGCGTCACCGTCAGGAAGGTGCGCAGCGGGCCGGCGCCGAGCGTCGCCGCGACCTCCTCCCGACCGGGATCGAGCCCGGCCAGTGCGCCCTCGACGGTGAGGACGAGAAAGGGGAGCGCGACGAAGGCCTCGGCCAGGACCACGCCGTACGGCGTGAACGCCGGCACCGTCCCCGTCTCGACGAGGAACCGCCCGAGCAGGCCCTTGCGGCCGAAGGCGAGCAGCAGGGCGACACCGCCCACGACCGGAGGCAGGACGAGCGGCACGGTGATCAGCGCCCGGAGAGCTCGACGGCCCGGCAGCCGCGACCGCGCGATCACCCAGGCCAGCGGCACCCCCAGCAGCAGGCACAGGACGACCGCGCCGAGGGAGCACCGCAGCGACAGCAGCAGGGCCTGGCGCACCGGCTGCGACGCCAGCAGCGAGGGAAACCTCGACCATGGGGTGCGCTCGAGAAGGGCGACGAGCGGGAGTACGACGAGCACGGCCGCGAGGAACGCGGGTGCGGCGAGCAGCAGCGGCGCCCGGCGCGAGGTCATGCGGGCGGAAGGAAACCGAAGGACGCCAGAACCGACTGCCCCGCGGCTGACAGCAGGAAGTCACAGAAGGCGGCGGCGTCGTCTCCTGGCTTGGCCACGGCGACGGGGTAGCTGTTGCTGATCGCCCGCAGCGGGGTGCCGATGACCGCGCCGCTGGCGCTGCGGACGTCGGTGACGTAGGCGATGCCGGCATCGGCCTCGCCCAGCCGGACCTTCGTCACGACGCCCTTGACGTCCTGCTCGAGGGACACCGGCTTGACGGCGACGTGCGCCGCGGACAGCGCTTTGGCCGCTGCCTTGCCGACCGGGACGGTCGGTCCGGCCAGCACGACGCGCAAGCCATGACGGCCGAGGTCGGCCAGTGTGGTGACGCGCTTCGGGTTGCCGGGCGCGGTGATGATCGCGAGCCGGTTGCGGGCGAAGACGCGAGCACCAGGGAGCTTGGCCGCTGCCATCGTCGCGGTGTCGGCGGTGGCCAGTACGTCCGCCGGTGCGCCCTGCTGGAGCTGGGCGACGAGTGCCTGTGAGCCCGCGAACGAGAACCGCACGTGCACCCCCGTCCGGCTGGACTCGAAGGCAGCGGCCTCCGCGGTGAACGCCTTGCTCAGCGAGGAGGCCGCGAAGACCGTGAGGGTCCGCGAGGCAGGACGCGCTGCCCCCGTCGTACCGCTCGATCCGCAGGCAGCGAGCAGCAGCAGCGCACCTAGCGCGGCGACGCTCTTCATGGCAGCTCGATCACGACGTTCGTGGACTTCACCGACGCGACGGCGGGCGAGCCGACCACCAGCCCGAGCGCGTCGACCGACTCCGTCGTGACCAGGGACACCAGCCGATGCGGACCGGCCTGGAGCTCGACCTGCGAGACCACATCACCGCGGACGACGCGGGTGACGATGCCGGGGAAGGAGTTGCGCGCGGACGTCGCGGCGGGTCCTGCCGGGTCACCCGCCGCGTCGACGGCGAAGGCGGCGAGGTCCACCCCGTCGACGACCCGGCGGCCCTCGTCGTCCAACGCGGTGGGCAGTCGGCCCGAGTCGGCCCAGCGCCGTACCGTGTCGTCGCTGACCCCGAGGAGTGCGGCAGCCGCGCTGAGGCGATAGGTGCGCATGTGCGGAGCCTATCCCCGGCGTGTGCTCCGCACCTGCGGTCTGTGCAAGGCACCGCGAGCCGGATGGGAGAGTGGCGCGTGCCGCGTCGTGACTTCGATCCAGCTGTCCTCGGCCGCAAGGTCTACAGCCTGCTCACCAGCGTCGTCGTACCCCGCCCTATCGCCTGGGTCTCGACCCGATCCGCTGCGGGAGTGGACAACCTCGCTCCGCACTCGTTCTTCACGGTCGCGGGCGTCGACCCGGGCATCGTGCAGTTCACCTCCGTGGGTCACAAGGACAGCCTGCGCAACGCTGTCGCGACGGGCGAGTTCGTGGTCAGCATGTGCACCGAGCCGCTGATGGAGCTGGTCAACCTCACCGGCACCGACTACCCGCCGGACGTCTCCGAGTTCGACGCCGTCGGGCTGACCCGCGAGCCGTCGTTGCGCGTCGCGCCGTTCCGGGTCGCCGAGTCCCCGGTTGCGATCGAGTGCCGACTCGCTGACACCAAGGTGTTCGGCGAGTGCACGCTGGTCTTCGGGGAGGTCGTGCACATCGCCGTCGACGAGTCGGTCCTGCGCGACAACCGCCCGGCCGTCGACCTGCTTCGCCCGGTTGCGCGACTCGGAGCCCAGGAGTGGTCCACCATCGGACACGTGAGCAGTCGGCGGCGCATCCCGTTCTCGGAGGTGCAGGCGTGACGGTCAGTACGACGGGGCGCGCGGCGTCCACGCGCGGTGGCCTCATGGACGCGGCGCGCGAGGTGTTCAGCAGCTCCGGTTTCGCAGAGGCCTCGATCGCCGAGGTGGTTTCGCGAGCAGGTGCCAGCGTCGGCAGCCTCTACCACCACTTCGGCGGCAAGGCAGAGCTCTACCTCGCGCTGTTCGAGGACTACCAGCAGCGACAGGAGGCGCGCGCCGCGACCGCCGTACGCAAGGCCCGGAGCGAGGGGGAGTCCGATCCGGTCTGCCTGTTCGTCGCCGGCTCGCGCGCCTACCTCGAGGGCTGCTGGACCGAGCGCGACCTGGCCCGGCTCTTCCTCGCCGGCGGGGGTCCGCCCGGCTTCGAGCTGATCGCCCGTCGCCGCTACCGCGAGTGGACCGGCCGGAACGCCGCGTTGCTGCGCGTCGACAACGCCGAGCCGTGGGGAGACGCGCTCGTGCTGGTCCTCACCACTGTCGTCAGCGAGGCCGGCCACGAGGTCGCGGTCTGCGAGGACGAGCGGTCGTCATCGCGTCTCGCCGAGGACGTCCTCGGCCTCATCGCCCGGATCGGTGGTTCCTCTTGAGCATGTTCGACGACGAGCCGCCGCGGATCGCGCCACGCAGCGGCGCCGACTGGGAGCAGCACCGGTTGCACCGTCACCCGCCGAGCGGGCCGCCGGGTGACGAGATCGGAATGCTCGCGCTCGCCGGCTTCGAGCTGGCCCGTACTCCCGAGGTCGTCGTCGCCGTACGCGGCATCACCGCCTACTCCGACGGCCTGCACTTCGCAGTCGTGGTGATCTTCGCCGACCAGGCGCGTAGCGAGGACCTCGCCTACTCGCTGCAGGAGTACTCCCGCAGCCCGGGCCGCTTCCGGTTCGGCATCGCCTTCTCTGACGGCCGCACCGCGACCTCGGGGCAGCGTGACTCGCCGGATGTCGAGCAGCCGGGTGGCAGTGCGCAGCTCAAGCTGCTCGGCTCCGGCCAGCAAGGGCTGATGTGGAACGGCGAGTACTGGCTCTGGCCGCTCCCCTCCGACGGTCCGCTCGTCGTCGGCTGCCGATGGCCCGACCGCGGTATCTCCGAGACCCTCGTGCAGATCGACCCGGCGCCGCTGCTCGCAGCCGCCGATGCGTCGACCTCGGTGTGGGTGGAGACGGAGTGAGCGTTCACGACGACCTGCTCGAGCGGCGCGTCGACTACCCGGTCCTGGCCCAGTCGACGTACCTCGCCAGCCACACCCTCGGCGCCATGCACCGGCGCTCGCCCGAGCGGCTCGCGGAGTACACCCGGCTGTGGGCCGAGCTCGGCGTGGTGGCCTGGGAGGACTGGGCCAGTGAGGTGTGGCGCACAGCGGACCTCGTCGGTGCGCTGATCGGTGCGCCGCCTGGCACCACGGTGATGCGGCAGAGCGTCGCCGATCTCCTCGGCGACGTCGTGTCCTCGCTCGACTGGTCCGGCCGCCGCAACCGCGTCGTGACGTCGTCGCTGGAGTGGCCGGGCAGCCTCAACACGTGGTCGCAGATCGGCCGGCTCGGCGGTGAGGCCGTCGTCGTCGAGGGCGAGCCGGACGGGATCTTCCTGGACGTGCAGCGGATGGTCGACGCGATCGACGAGCGCACGTTGCTGGTCGAGTGCTCGCACGTGCTCTTCCGCACATCCACGCTCGTCGACGTCAAGCCGCTGGTCGAGAAGGCGCACGAGGTCGGCGCGCTGGTGATGGTCGACGGCTACCAGGCGGCGGGAACCGTGCCGGTCGACGTCGTCGATCTCGGCGTCGACGTCTACGTCGGCGGCTCCGTGAAGTACCTGTCCGGAGGGCCCGGCAACGGCTGGATGTACGTCTCGCCGGAGGTGACCCTCGAGCCGGTCACGACCGGCTGGTTCGGCACCTTGCGCCCCTTCGACTTCGACCCCGAGCTCGCGTACGGCGAGGGCGTCAAGCGGTTCCGGGGAGGCACGCCAGGAGTGTCAGCCGCCTACGCAGCTGCGCCGGCGTACGAAGCCCTCAACGCCGTTGGCATGGACCGCGTCCGCGAGCGGTCGATCTCGATGACCCAGCCGTTGCTCGAGGCCGCGCTGGAGCGCGGCTTCGCCGTCCGGTCCCCTCACGACCCAGCGCAGCGGGGCGGCCACGTCACGATCGATCCCGGGGATGCCGACCGCGTCCATTCCTCGCTGATCGACGCCGGTTTCGTCGTCGACCACCGCCCGGGCGTCGGCATCCGGGTGTCACCGCACTTCTACAACTCGATCGACGAGGCGCTGGCCTGCGTCGAGGCCATGGCCGAGGTGCTCGCGGCGCGCTGACTGGGCGACAATGGGCGCATGGCAGGCAAGCGAGGTCGTGAGTCGGCCACCGACATGGTGCGCTCCCTCGGGCTCGTGCTGGTCATCGTCGGCGTCGTCTTCTTCCTCGCCCGACCCCCCAGCAGCGACGCGAAGAAGATCCGGGTCGTCGACCCGAGCAGCGACGTGCAGGCCTTCACGTCGTCCGTATCCGGCGGCGCCGTGCCGCACGCACTCCCGGCCGGCTGGCGGCCGACGGTCTCGGACTACAACCGCGACACCGGCCAGCTTCGGGTCGGCTGGGTGACGCCGAAGGGGGAGTACGCCGAGTACGCCGCGCGCCCCCACGGGACGACGACCTTCGTGACCGACATCACCGGCCGGGCGCAGCAGGCCGGCACGGTGCAGATCGAGGGGACGACCTGGACGGAGTACCGCCAGGGCAAGGCGGTCTCGCTGGTCCGCGCCTACGGCACCACGACCGTGGTGCTCGGCACACTGCGGGACACCGCTTCACTCGACGAGCTACGCGTCCTCGCCGCCAGCCTCACGCCCTAGCGCCGCGTCGAGTCGCGCCTTCGCTCCGTCGAGCCAGTGCTGGCAGGTCCGGGCGAGCTCCTCGCCGCGCTCCCACAGCGCCAGCGACTCCTCGAGGGTCGTCCCGCCCGCCTCCAGGCGGCGGACGACCTCGACCAGCTCGTCGCGGGCGGATTCGTACGACGGGCTGGCAGGGGGATCACTGGCAGACTGCGGCACGTGGGCACCCTACGGCGCGCGGTCACGTCGGACGCCGAGGACCTCACGCGGCTGCGCGGGCTGATGCACCTGGCGATGGGATCGACCTCGCTGCCGGACGAGTGGCGCGTCACGTGCGAGGACGCCTTTCGTCGCCGGCTGGCCGCGGACGACTTCGTGGCGTACGGCGTCGAGCTGGACGGCCGGCTGGTGTCGTGCGGCGTGGGGTGGCTCGAGGAGCACCTGCCCTCGCCGGGTCAGTACGACGGCCGGCGGGGGCACATCGCGTCGATGAGCACCGAGCCGGAGTGGAAGCGTCGCGGCTACGCGCGTCAGGTGTTCGCCGCCCTGATGGACTGGTTCGGCGAGCAGGGCGTCCCGCGGGTGGACCTGCGGGCGACGGAGGACGGCCGGTCGCTGTACGAGGCGTTCGGGTTCCAGGTGCTCGGCGGCGCGACCATGGCGTGGACCGCACCGGGCGTCTCGCCAGGCATGCCGGGCCGATGACCTCCTTCCAGATCGCCCTGGTGCTCGTCGCGGCCGTCGCTGCGGTGTCCGGGGTGGCCCGTCGGGTCGGCGTGCCTTCGCCGTTCGCGCTCGTCATCGTGGGCCTCGCCGTCGGGTACATCCCAGGCACGCCGCAGATCGAGCTCGACCCCGAGGTCGTGCTGGTCCTCATCCTGCCGCCGCTGCTCTACGCAGCGGCGCTCAGCACCGCCTTCGCCGACTTCCGCGACAACCTCCGCCCGATCGGTCTGCTGTCGGTCGGCCTCGTCCTCGTGACCACAGGTGTCGTCGGGGTCGTCGCGCATCTCGTCGTACCCGATCTCGGTCTTCCCGCCGCCCTGGCTCTCGGTGCGATCGTGGCGCCGCCGGATGCGATCGCGGCGACGGCGATCGCCCGGAAGATGGCGCTGCCCCGGCGGATCCTGACGATCCTCGAGGGCGAGAGCCTGCTCAACGACGCGACCGCTCTCGTCTCGTACCGGATCGCCGTCGGCGCGACGCTGGCCGGCAGCACGAGCTGGGGTCATGCACTTGGCGACTTCGTCATCGCAGCCGTCGGTGGGGCCGCCTTCGGGTTGCTGCTCGGGTGGGCGATCGCGATGCTCCGCCGGCGGCTCGACGACCCGTTGCTGGAGAACGCGCTGTCGCTGCTGACGCCGTTCGCCGCCTACCTGCCGGCGGAGGCCGCGCATGCGTCGGGCGTGCTGTCGGTCGTCGTGGTGGGGCTCTACATCGGGCGGCGGTCGCCGGTACTGCTGTCATCGACGACCCGGCTGCAGGGTCAGGCGCTGTGGTCGATGGTCACGTTCCTGCTGGAGGGACTGGTCTTCGCGCTCATCGGCCTGCAGCTCCCGGCGATCGTGCGGGGGCTGTCCGGACGCTCGGTTGCGGCGATCGCGCTCGCCGCTGTGACGGTGACTGTCGCCGTGATCGTCACGCGCTTCCTGTGGGTCTTCCCGGCGACGTACCTGCCTCGCAAGCTGAGCCGGCGCATCCGCGAGAAGGACCCCGCGCCGCCGTGGCAGGCACCGGCCGTCATCAGCTGGGCCGGCATGCGCGGTGTGGTCTCGCTCGCCGCCGCTTTCGCACTGCCGGCCCGGATGCCCGGCCGCGATCTCATCCTCTTCGTGACGTTCTGCGTCATCCTCGCGACCCTGCTGCTGCAGGGCCTGACGCTGCCGTGGGTCGTCCGGCGGCTCGGTCTGGATGACGCGGGTCGGGCCGACCAGACCGAGCGTGAAGTCGCGACCGCGGATCATCACGTGGCGCGGGTCGCGCTCGCCGAGCTGCAGCGGATCGCGGACCAGGAGCGGGTGCCGGACGCCGTGGTGCAGGAGCTGCAAGGGCACCTGGAGGAGCGGGTCCGTCACGCGCATGCGGTCCTGGGTGGGTGCCCTGGTGAGGACGAGTACGACGACGGTGCGCGCTTCGACGGGGACGACGTGCTGCGCGACGCGGAGAGCGCGGCGCAGGTGCGACAGCGGTTGCTCGACAGCGAGCGGGCCGAGCTGGTGCGGCTCTATGCGGCGCGCGACATCAACGACGAGGTGCTGCGGCG
>JAVXVI010000241.1:0-5223 GCA_032230005.1 Actinomycetota bacterium
AAGATCGCCGCCGCCTTCTTCCAGGGCTGACCCCACCCGCGCGCTCGAACCCCCCGCGTCGCTCCACGATCAGGTTGGAGAACCTGGGCGCGGAAAACCGGGCCGGAAACTCTCCAACCTGATCCGGTACGACGATCAGACGGCGGCTTCCGCCGTGGAGAGCTGGCCGCAGGCGCCGGCGATCTCGCGCCCGCGCGTGTCCCTCACGGTGGTGTTGATGCCTTCCGCGCGGAGCCGTCGTACGAACTCACGCTCCACGGCCTTCGGGGAGGCGTCCCACTCAGACCCGGGCGTCGGGTTGAGCGGTATCAGGTTGACGTGCACGAGCTTGCCCTTGAGCCGCTTGGCGAGCAGGTCGGCCCGGAACGGCTGGTCGTTGACGTCGCGGATCATGGCGTACTCGATGGACAGCCGGCGCCCGGTCGTCTTCGTGTAGGCGAGCGCTGCTGACAGCACCTCGCTGACCGGCCAGCGCGTGTTGACCGGGACGAGGGTGTTGCGCAGCTCGTCGTCCGGCGCGTGCAGCGACAGGGCGAGGGTGACCTGCAGCCCCTCCTCGGTGAGCTTCTTGATGGCCGGCACGAGTCCGACCGTCGAGACGACGATGTTGCGCTGGCTCATGCCGAGGCCGTGTGGTGCCGGATCGACCAGGCGGCGTACGGCGGCGACGACGCGGTTGTAGTTGGCGAGCGGCTCCCCCATCCCCATGAAGACGACGTTGCTGACCCGGCCGCCGACAGCGGCCTCAGCCGCGTTGGCGACGACCACTTGCTCGACGATCTCGGCGGTCGACAGGTTGCGGGTCAGGCCTGCCTGGCCGGTCGCGCAGAACGGGCACGCCATGCCACAGCCGGCCTGGCTGCTGACGCAGACCGTGGTCCGGTCGGCGTAGCGCATCAGCACCGACTCGACGAGCGTCCCGTCGTGCCCCCGCCAGAGCGTCTTGCGGGTCGCGCCGTCGTCGCACTCGACGTCGCGGACGCTGGTCAGCAGCGGCGGCAGCAGCGCATCGGACAGCTTGTCGCGCAGGGCGGCCGGCAGGTCGGTCATCTGGCCGACCGTGTGGCCGGCGAACCAGTGGCGCGACAGCTGCTCGGCGCGGAACGGCTTCTCCCCCAGCTCGGCCACCGCTGCCCGGCGCTCGGCCGGGTCAAGGTCCACCAGGTGCCGCGGCGGCAGCCCGCGCTTGGGCGCGTCGAACACGAGGGGGAGGGAGGTCACGGGAGGTAGAGCGTACGGCGGGGGCCGGCTCTTCCCGTCAGCTCAGGAAGAGGCTGAGCAGGAGGAAGGCGACCGGGGCAGTCGGGAGCAGCGAGTCGAGACGATCCATGATCCCGCCGTGACCGGGGAGCAGGTTGCCCATGTCCTTGATGCCGATGTCGCGCTTCACCATCGACTCGCCGAGGTCACCCACGGTGGCCGTCGCCACGACCGCGAGGCCGTAGAGGACTCCGGTCACGGGTGAGGCATCGAAGAGCGTGACGAAGAAGATGCCGCCCGCGGCGCCGCAGGCGATCACCGATCCGACGAAGCCCTCCCACGACTTCTTCGGCGAGACCGACGGTGCCATCGGGTGCTTGCCGAACAGGACGCCCGCGGCGTAACCGCCGACGTCGCTGCACACGACGGTGGCGATGAAGGCCGTGACCCGCCGCGGCCCGTCCGGCGGCACCGTCAGCAGCGCGGCGAACGAGATCAGGAAGGGCACGTAGACCGCGGTGAACGTCGCCGCCGCGGTGTCCCGGAGGTAGCCCTCGGCCGGATCGGCGAGCCGCCAGACGATGCTGGCCAAGACCGTCAGCACGAGCGCGACGAACAGCGCCTCCGAGCCCTGGCGGTAGGCAAGGACCACCATGGCCGCGCCGCCGGCCAGCAGCGGGACCAGGGGCGGCTGCGCACCCAGAGTGCGCAGCGCCTGGACGATCTCGTAGGTGCCGACACCCATCGCCGCGACGATCACGATGACGAAGGTCCAGCGGTACGGGGAGTACAGCGGGACGAGGATCAGAGCACCGAGAGTCAGCCCGACGAGGATGGCCACCGGCAGGTTGCGCCCAGCCCGACCGGGCTCGCGCTTCCCTGGGGCGCCCTCGAGGGAGGGGGCTGTCTCCAACGTCACCATCAGACCTCGAGCAGCTCGGCTTCCTTGTGGCGGAGCAGCTCGTCGACGCTCGCGACGTACTGCGACGTCACCTTGTCGAGCTCCTTCTCCGCGCGCGCGACATCGTCCTCGCCGGTGTCGCCGTCCTTCACCATCCGGTCGAGCTCGTCCTTGGCCTTGCGGCGGATGTTGCGGATCGAGATCTTGGCGTCCTCCGCCTTGGCCTTCGCCACCTTGATGAGGTCCTTGCGGCGCTCCTGGCTCAGCTGCGGGAAGACGATCCGGATCATCGCGCCGTCGTTGGTCGGGTTGACGCCGAGATCGGAGTTGCGGATCGCGGTCTCGATGGCCTGCAGCGATCCCTTGTCGTAGGGCTGCACGATCGCCATCCTCGGCTCCGGCACGCCCAACGACGCCAGCTGGTTCACCGGCGTGAGCGCGCCGTAGTAGTCGACCAGGATCTTGTTGAACATCGCCGGGGTGGCGCGACCGGTGCGGATCGACCCGAAGTCGTCCTTGGCCACCGAGACGGCCTTCTCCATCTTCTCCTCGGCATCGAGGAGGGTCTCGTCGATCATCGGAACCTCACTGCGTGCGTGCTCCCGTTCCATCGCTGACCATCGTCCCGATCTTCTCACCGCGCACGGCCCGGGCGATGTTGCCCTCGGCCAGCAGGTCGAAGACCACGATCGGCAGCCGGTTGTCCATGCAGAGGCTGATCGCGGTCGCGTCGGCGACCTTCAGCCGGCGCTCGAGGACCTCGGCGTAGGTGAGGCTGTCGAACTTCACCGCGTCGGGGTTCTTGCGCGGGTCGTCGTCGTAGACGCCGTCGACCTGCTTGCCCATCAGCACAGCCTGCGCGCCGACCTCCAGGGCCCGCTGCGCTGCGCACGTGTCGGTCGAGAAGAACGGCACCCCGAGGCCGGCGCCGAAGATGACGACCCGGCCCTTCTCGAGATGCCGGATCGCGCGGCGGGGCACATAGGGCTCGGCGACCTGGCCCATGGCGATCGCGGTCTGCACCCGGGTCTCGACGCCCTGCTTCTCGAGGAAGTCCTGGAGCGCGAGGCAGTTGATGACGGTGCCCAGCATGCCCATGTAGTCGGCGCGCGACCGGTCCAGGCCCTGCTCGGTCAGCTCGGCGCCGCGGAAGTAGTTGCCGCCGCCGACCACGACCGCGACCTGCGCCCCGGTGCGGACGACGTCGGCGATCTGCCGGGCGATCGCCTCCACCGTGCGCGGGTCGACACCCATGCTGCCGCCGCCGGCGAAGGCCTCGCCCGACAGCTTGAGCAACACCCGACGGTACGACGAGGAGGCCGCCTCCGGACTCGTGCTCATCGGAAGCGGCCTCCTCGGTCGTCGTACAGGAACTCGATCCGGACTCTAGGCCTGGCCCACCTTGAAGCGCGCGAAGCCGAGCACGTTGACGCCCGCCTCCTCCAGGACCTTGGCCACGGTCTTCTTGTTGTCCTTGGCGAAAGCCTGCTCCACGAGGACGGCCTCCTTGTAGAAGCCGTTGACCCGACCCTCGACGATCTTGGGCAGCGCCGCCTCCGGCTTGCCCTCCTCGCGGGCGGTCGCCTCGGCGATCTCGCGCTCCTTGGCGACGATGTCGTCGCTGACCTCGTCACGCGTGACGTAGAGCGGCGCGAACGCGGCAATGTGCTGAGCGATGTCCTTGGCGACCGCCGGGTTCTCGCCGGACAGCTCGACGAGCACGCCCACCTGCGGTGGCAGGTCGGGGTTGGTCCGGTGCAGGTAGAGGCCGACGTGCGCGCCCTCGAAGCTGGCCACCCGTCGTACCTCGATCTTCTCGCCCAGTGCTGCGCCCGCGTCATCCAGGACCTCCTGGATGGGCTTGCCGTCGACGACGATCTCCTTCGCGTCATTGAGCCCGCGAGCGGAGTTGACGACGCGGTCGGCGAGGGTGATGAAGCGGTCGCTCTTGGCCACGAAGTCGGTCTCGCAGTTGAGCTCGAGGATCGTGCCCCGCTTGCCCTCCTCGAGCACTGCCGCGATCAGGCCGTTGCTGGCCGCCCGGCCCTCGCGCTTCGCGACGCCCTTGAGGCCCTTGATGCGCAGGATCTCAACGGCCTTGTCGTAGTCGCCGTCAGCCTCGACGAGCGCGTTCTTGCAGTCGGTCATCCCGGCGCCGGTCGACTCGCGGAGCTTCTTGATGTCCGCGGCGGTTACTGAAGCCATGTCTCTTCTCGTCTCGTGGGTCTGGGATCAGGCCTGGTCGGCAGCGGCCGGTGCGGCCTCGACAGCCGGTGCGGCCTCGACGGCTGGGGCCTCTGCAGCGCCCGCGCCCTCGACGGCGGCGGTGTCGACGCCCGCGGCGGAAGCAGCACCCCCGGTCAGGAGCTCCTGCTCCCACTCGGGCAGCGGCTCGTCGCCACCGAGCTGACCGGGCTCGGGCTTGTCATCGGCGGACGCGCTGGCGCCCGCGCGGGCCATCAGGCCCTCGGCCACAGCGTCGGCGATGACGCGGGTCAGCACCTGGATGCTGCGGATCGCGTCGTCGTTGCCGGGGATCTTGTAGTCGACGACGTCCGGGTCGCAGTTGGTGTCGAGGATCGCGACGACCGGGATGCCGAGCTTGCGGGCCTCGTTGACGGCCAGGTGCTCCTTGTTGGTGTCGACGATCCACACCGCGCTCGGGGTGCGGGTCATGTCGCGGACGCCGCCGAGGGTGCGCTGCAGCTTGATGCGCTCGCGCGAGAGCACGAGGGCTTCCTTCTTCGTCAGCACGGTCTGGCCACCGGTCGACTCGATGAGCTCGAGCTCCTTGAGGCGCTGCAGCCGCTTGTAGACGGTCTGGAAGTTGGTGAGCATGCCGCCGAGCCAGCGCTCGGTGACGTAGGGCATCCCGACCCGGGTGGCCTGCTCGACGATCGACTCCTGCGCCTGGCGCTTGGTGCCGACGAACATGATCGTGCCGCCGTGCGACACGGTCTCCTTGACGAAGTCGTAGGCGCGGTCGATGTAGCCCAGCGTCTGCGTCAGGTCGATGATGTAGATGCCGTTGCGCTCGGTGAAGATGAAGCGCTTCATCTTCGGGTTCCAGCGCTTGGTCTGGTGCCCGAAGTGCGCGCCGCTCTCGAGGAGCTGGCGCATGG
>JAVXVI010000242.1:0-10524 GCA_032230005.1 Actinomycetota bacterium
CCGCACTCCACCGGACGACAACGAGCTGTCCCTGCTGACGTCCGCGATCGAGGGCACCCGGCTGAGCGGTGCCGCCTGATGCGCCCGCACCACCTGCGGTTGACGGCGTTCGGTCCGTTCGCCGGGACCGTGGAGGTCGACCTCGACGCGCTGTCCGAGGCAGGGCTGTTCCTCCTCCACGGCGACACCGGTGCGGGCAAGACGACGCTGCTCGACGCCATGGGATTCGCGCTCTACGGGCGGGTGCCCGGTGTCCGCAACGACGCCAAGCGGCTCCGGTCCGACCACGCCGCACCGGAGACGCAGACCGAGGTGCAGCTCGAGGCGACGCTGGGCGGCCGGCGGGTGCGGATCACCAGGTCGCCGGAGTACGACCGGCCGAAGAAGAGCGGCAGCGGCACGACGACGCAGAAGGCGAAGGTCCTGCTCGAGGAGCAAGTGGGTGGTGCCTGGACGACGCTGTCGACGGCGCACCGCGAGGCCGGTGACGAGATCCTCGATCTCGTCGGCATGTCGGCGGAGCAGTTCTTCCAGGTCGTGCTGCTGCCGCAGGGGGAGTTCGCGAAGTTCCTGCGCGCCGACTCCACGGCGCGGGCGCAGCTGCTGGAGAAGCTCTTCGACACCGGCCTGTTCCGGTCGGTCGAGGACTGGCTCGTCGGCCGCCGGATGGCGACCTCGCGGGCCGTCGATGACGTCCGGTCACAGGTGGCGCTGGCGACCGCCCGCGTCGCGCAGGCCGCCGGTGTGGACGAGCCGGAGGAGGTGTCGCCGGAGTGGGCACAGGAGCTGCGGCAGCGGGCATCGGCGAGCTTGCGCTGCAGTGCGGAGCGCACCACTGCGCTGGGGGCTTGCCGGGCCGAGGCGAGGGCCGCCGCCGAGGCGGCAACCCGGCTGGCAACGGTGCAACGCCGCCGCCGCGAGCTGCTCGCCGTCGAGGCAGGACTGATCGCCCGCGAGCCCGAGATCACCCAGCTGCGCGAGGAGTCAGACGCCGCCCGTCGCGCCGCTGAGGTGGTCGTCCTGCTGAGCCAGGTCGAGGCGCGCGCCGATGAGGTGGCGGCAGCAGTCTCGGCTCGCGCACTCGCAAGAGCAGCGCTGCCGGCCGTAGCTGTCGCTGCCGACGCGGACGTCGCAGCGCTCATGGCGGCAGCGTCGGCCGGCCGGGAGCGCACCGGGCTGCTGGAGGGGCTGCGCGAGCTGGCCGATGCCATCGCGCGCGAGGACCTGTCCGCGGGACAGGCGCGCGCCGAGGCGGCCCGCGCGACCGCCGGGCTCGTCGACGTGGCTGCTCGCCTGGCTGCTGTACCAGGCCGTCGCCTTGAGCTGCTCGCCTCGGTCGAGGGAGCCCGGCTCGCTGCGGTCCGGCTGCCGGCGCTGCTCGCCCGTGGGGATGCCCTGCACGCGGCGGCCGCCGACGCGACGGCGCTGGCAGCCACGACGGCTGTGGCCGGGCAGCTGCGCGAGGAGATCCTGCTGGCGCGGGAGAAGGCGCTGTCTCTCCGGGACAAGGCGGCTGACGTCCGCGAGGCACGACTGGAGGACATCCGGTCCGAGCTGGCATCGATGCTCGTCGACGGCGACCCGTGCGCGGTCTGCGGATCCCTGTTCCACCCGGACCCCTGCGAGGTGCGCGGAGAGCGTGTCACCCGCGACGACGAGGACAGCGCACGCGCAGCGGCGGAGATGGCGCAGCGCGAGGTCGAGGAGCTCGGGGCGCGCCTGGCCGCGGCCGAAGCGGAGCGCGAGGCGCTCGGGCAGCGATTGGCCGGCGCGACGGCTGCCGACATCGAGGCTGAGCTCGCCGTGCTCGTGCACGAGGTCTCCACTGCCGAACCGCTCGCGGCGTCGGTCGCTCGGCGCGAGGCGGACCTGGATCAGCTCGACGCGGAGCAGCTGGGCCTCGAGCAGCAGCGGTCTGCCCTTGCCGTCACCGTCGAGGAAGCGGAGCGACGGGCCGGCGAGGCGGCCCTGCGCGCGGGGCGGAATGCAGAGCGGCTGGCAGTGGAGCTCCAGGGCGCCGACGACCTCGATGCAGCAATCCGGGCCGCCGTGGCTGTGGTCGATGCAGCGGAGCGTGCCGTCAGCGCCGAGGCGGATCTGGTCCGTGCCGAGCAGGAGCACGCGTCAGCTGTCCGGGCCGCGACGGAGGCGGCTACCCGATGCCGTTTCTCGTCGCCCGATGACGCCGCTTCCGCTGCCCGCGCGGACGCATGGCGCACGCACACGGACGAGACGTTGCGTGCTTTCGACGACGAGCGGGCCGCGACGACGGCGGCGCTGACGTCACCCGACCTCGCTGTGGCGCTGGATCCACCGGCCGACATCGACGGCACAGCTGCGGTGCTCGCCGAGGCCGACGCCGCCTTCGACGAGGCGACCGCCGTCACGGCCCAGGCACAGTCGCGCGCCACCGCACTCGACGATCTGGTCCCTGCCCTGACCGGCCTGCTGGCCGACCTTGGCCCGGTGCTCGACGAGGCCAGGCGGGTTCGGGCACTGGCCGACCTCTGCACGGGCGCCGGCGCCAACGCGCTGAAGATGAGCCTGTCGTCGTTCGTCCTCGCCGCCCGCCTGGAAGAGGTAGCCGCCGCCGCCAGCAACCGGCTGCTGCGAATGACCCAGGGCCGCTACAGCCTCGTGCACACCGACGGCACCGCCAGGGGCGGTGCGCGCTCGGGTCTCGGGCTGCTGGCCCGCGACACCTGGACGGGCCAGGACCGGGAGACGAGCACGCTGTCCGGGGGCGAGACGTTCCTGGCAAGCCTCGCGCTGGCGCTCGGGCTCACCGACGTCGTCACCGCTGAGGCGGGGGGTGCGCGCATCGAGGCGCTGTTCGTGGACGAGGGCTTCGGCACCCTAGACGAGGAGACCCTCGACGAGGTCATGGACGTCCTCGACGGCCTGCGCGAAGGCGGCCGGATCGTGGGGCTCGTCAGTCACGTGGCCGAGCTGAAGCAGCGGATCCCGGCTCAGGTGCACGTCCGCAAGGCCCGAGCCGGGAGCACGCTCGCCGTCCTCGGCTGCTGACTGCCAGGATGCCGGCATGGACGTCGATGCCTGGCAGGAGGCCGGTCTCTACGACCCGTCGTCGCCGACGGCATCGGACCGGCTCGAGCTGCTGACGTTCCTCGCCGAGCAGGGCTGCGAGCTCGAGGAGATGCTCGAGGCCGATCGCCGGGGGCGGCTGTTCGCGCTCTCGGGTGATCGCATCATCCGGCCGTGGCGGCCGCGCTACGACGGCCCGCAGGCGGCCGCACTGCTCGGCGTGGACGGCCCGAGTGTGTCGCGGGCGTGGCGGGCGTTCGGCCTGCCGGCTCCCGTCGAGCCAGTGCTGGGGGAGCAGGACCTCGAGGTCCTGAAGACGTGGCTGCTCGTCCGCGACCTGCTCGGTGAGGACGCCGCGACGGCTCTCGCCCGCGTGCTCGGTTCCGGGGCGGCGCGGCTGGCCGAGGCGGAGTCGGCCGCGATGCGGGTCGGCATGACCTCGATCGACCTCGGTCAGATCGGCAGCGAGGCGTCCGTTGCCAAGTCCTTCGCGGCCGTGACCTCCCTGGTCCCGCAGATCGGCGTGGTGCTCGACGCCGTGCACCGCCATCACATCGAGGCGGCCCGCCGGCACTTCGAGCTGGTCGCTCCGACACCGGACGCGGTCCGCTGCGGTGTCGGCTTTGCCGACCTGTCCGGCTTCACGGCGCTGTCATCGGCGATGCCGATGCAGATGCTGTCGAAGCTGCTGGCGACCTTCGAGGACGTCACGACCGACACCGTGCACGATCTCGGGGGCCGGGTGGTCAAGTTCCTCGGCGACGCGGTCATGTACGTCGCGCCGACCTCGCCGATGCTGGCCACGATCGCCTGCGCGCTGGTCGACCATCCCAAGGCGGCTGAGGCCGACCTGCAGGTGCGGGCCGGCATCGCCTACGGCGACGTCCTAGCCCAGGACGGCGACTACTTCGGTCCGCCGGTCAACCTCGCGTCGCGGCTCGTCGCGATCGCCGCGCCGGGCGAGGTGCTGGCCGCGCCTTCCGTCGTACCTCTGCTCGGCCTGGAGCACACCGCGACCGAGCGGGAGCCGCAGGTCTTGCGCGGCATCGCCGAGCCGGTGACCCCCTACGCCGTGGTCAGCGCTCCTGGTCCGCCGGTCGGATGAGGATCTCGTTGACAGCGACGTGGGGCGGCGAGCTGACGGTGTAGACGATCGCCCGCGCGATGTCCTCGGACTGCAGCGGGCGCATCTGCGCGATCGAGCCCTTGATGGCGGCCTTGGTCTGCTCGTGCGTGATGTGGTCGGTGAGCTCGGTGGCCACCGCGCCGGGCTCGATGAGCGCGATGCGCACCCCCTTCGTCGTGACCTCCTGCCGCAGCGACTCGGAGAACGCGTTGACCGCCCACTTGCTGGCGTTGTAGGCACCCGAGCCGAGCCGGGCGACCCGGCCGGCCACGGAGGAGACGTTGACGATGTCGCCGCGACCCTCGTCCACCATCCGCGGCAGTGCCGCGTGCGTCATGTACATCAGGCCGAGCACGTTGGTGTTGATCATCCGCCGCCAGTCCTCGGTGTCCGCGTCGCGGATCGGGCCGAGCAGCATGACGCCGGCGTTGTTGATGAGGATGTCCAGGCCGCCGAGCTCGTCCTGGGTCCTCTGCACCGCTCGACGGCACGCCGTCTCGTCGGTGACGTCGAGCTCGAGGGAGATGACGCGGGCGTCCTCCTTCTCCAGCCGGGCCTGCAGCTCGGCCAGCCGATCGGTACGGCGGGCCGCGATCGCGACGGCGGCGCCCTCGGCGGCAAGCGCCAGTGCAGTCGCCTCACCGATACCCGAGGAGGCTCCTGTCACCAGCGCGATCCGGCCGTCGAGCTGTCCCATGTCCGCCTCCGTCGTCGATCCTCGCGTCCGAGGCTCGCACGCGGGTCAGCCGGCGGCGTCGCCGGGGTCGAGGAGCTCGCGGAGCCGGTCGGCGGACCACTGCAGAGCCTGGCCGGCGACCGGCGACAGGGCCGTCATCCCTGGGAAGCCGTGGACCTCACCGTCCCATCGCCGTACGGCGGCGGAGATGCCGGCCGCGTGCAACCGGTCGGCGTAGCGCTCGCCGTCGTCGCGCAGCGGGTCGAGCTCAGCGGTCACGATGACAGCGGGTGGTGCACTCGACAGGTCATGGGTGTGCAGCGGTGATGCCCCAGGGTCGGAGGCGTCGTCGGTGTAGAGCTCGGCGAACGCGCGCAGCGCTGTCTCGTTGAGCCCCACGTCTGTGCTGTTCGCCCGCACGGAAGGCAGCCCGAGCGTTGCATCGAGCCACGGGCACAGCAGGAGCTGGGCGCGCAGGCCGGGCACTTGCTGGGCCACCGCCGCCGCGAGCCCGCCACCCGCGCTGTCGCCGCCGACGGCATCCGGCCGCAGCCGCTCGGCGGTCTCGACGCAGTCCTGCAGCGCGGCTGGGAAGCGGTGCTCGGGCGCGAGGCGGTAGGCCACGGAGACGACATCGACCCCGGCGCGCACGGCGAGCTGCCGGCAGGTGGGATCGATGTCGTCGAGGTTGCCCGAGACGTAGCCGCCACCGTGGAACCACATCAGCAGCGGCCGGCCGGCTCCGCCGTCGCGGTAGGTCCGCAACGCGAGGCTGCGACCGTCGAGCTGCAGGACGGAGTCCACGACCTGCGCGACGGGTTGCCGGATCGACACAGCGTCGGCGAGAGCGTGCAGGCCCGAACGAAGCTCGGTCAGATCGCTCACGCCGAGCTGCGCCAGCAGCGCCGCAACGTCGACCATCCGCCCATCTTGCTCGACTGCTCGACCGTCAAGGCCCGAGTTCGACCGTGAGCCTGGCGTCGGCGACCGGCCGGCACGTGTCGTGGTCGCGCAGGAAGCCCCGGACGCTCTCGAGGAGGACGGCGCGGTCGGTGGTGGCGAAGGTCGATGCGGCCCCGCAGCCACCGCACTCGATGGTCGCCACGTGATCGTTGAGGTGGACGCTCATCGGGCGCTGCTGCTCGTCGGTCATGGCCAGCTCACGCCGCGTGCAGCCAGTCCATGAGCCGCTCGAGCGGCTCCGCCTTGCTGATGAACCCGTCGCCGCCGGCCGGTGCGACGAGGGCCTCGGCGCTCAGGTCGTTGGTCCACAGGACGATCCGTGCCAACGGGCAGAGCTCGCGCAGTCGTGGGATCACGTCGAGGCCCTTCGGCCCTGGCATGTCCTGGTCGAGCACGATCAGATCAGGACATTCCTCGTCGGCCAGGTCGATCGCCTCGAGGCCGTCGTGGGCGGTGGCCCGCACCCGGAACTTCGGGTCCTTGCGCAGCATGTGGACGACGACCGCTCGTGCTACTTCGCTGTCGTCGACGACGAGGACGCTGCGCGTCTTCCTTGGCACTTCCACCCCCCATGAGACTCGATGACCCGCTTCCTGGTGATCACCATCTCCGTCGCCCGTTCCAACCGGTATGGCAACAGTGGGGGATTCGTGGTGGTCCGGTCAGTGAGCGCACCGCCTCCCCGCCACGCCTGCTCAGGCGTGCGGTCCGAGGCTCGGGACATGATCGAGTCACAGCCCTGCGAGGGAGGGAACTAGCCGCAGCGGCGCGCCGGGATGCGAATCGACTAGTCCGCGGCCGATGGCCTGCCCGGCTCGTGCGTCGAAGTCCTGACACCGCCGGACAGGAGGTCTACCGTGCCGCGACACGAGAGGCTTCGATCGTCGCGAGAGGACGCCATGCCACGGACACCGTTGGCCGGACTTGTCAGCGCTGCCTGGCAGCAAGCGGACCGCGAGATGCAGGGTGGCTCGGTGGCCGCTGTCGACACCTCGCGCCGCGACTTCCTGCGGCGCAGTGGGACCGTCGCGGTTGCCGCGGTCGGAGCCACCGCGCTCGGCGACTGGCGGCCGGCGGCCAACGCCGCCACCGCGCCGCGCATCGCCGTCGTGGGTGCGGGCCTGGCCGGCTTGTCGGCGGCGTACCAGCTCAAGAAGGCCGGCTACAGCGCGCAGGTCTACGAGGCCTCGACCCGCCTGGGCGGTCGCTGCTGGTCGTACAACTCCGGTGAGTTCGACGCCGGTCAGGTCAGCGAGCACGGCGGCGAGCTCATCGACCAGAACCACACCCAGATCCGCCAGCTGGCCCAGGAGCTCGGCCTCACCCTGGACAACCTGCTGGCTGCGGAGCCGAACGGCAGCGAGAGCACCAACTACTTCTTCGGCAAGCCCTACACCTACACGCAGGCGACGAACGACCTCAAGGGCATCTGGCAGCAGATCCACTCCGACGTCTCGGCGGCCAGCTACCCGACGCTCTACAACAGCTACACCCAGCGCGGCTGGGAACTCGACCACATGAGCATCGCGAGCTGGATCGACAGCTACGTGCCCGGCGGGCACGGGTCGCCGCTCGGGCAGCTGCTCGACGTCGCATACAACATCGAGTACGGCGCGGAGTGCACGGCGCAGTCGTCGCTGAACATGCTGTACCTGCTCGGCTACTCCGGGCAGGGTCAGATGCGCATCTTCGGCCCGTCCAACGAGAAGTCGCACGTCAAGGGCGGCAACGACCTCATCGTCGACGGACTCGTCGCCGCCCTCGCGGGCAAGATCACGACGGGCACCGCCCTGACCGCCCTGGCGCGGAACGCGGACGGGACCTACAAGCTCACCTGGAGCACCGGCAAGGCGACGACGGCAGATCGGGTCGTGCTCGCCCTGCCGTTCACCCTGCTTCGTCAGGTCGACTGGTCGAAGGCCGGCTTCAACACCGTGAAGCAGCTCGCCATCAAGAGCTCGGCGATGGGGACGAACTCGAAGCTGCACCTGCAGTTCGACCGGCGCAGCTGGTACGACCAGGGCTGCAACGGCGAGACCTACGCCGACACCGGCTACCAGAACACCTGGGAGGTCAGCCGCGCCCAGGCCGGCACCCAGGGCATCCTGGTCAACTACACCGGCGGCACGATCGGCGCCTCCTTCGCAGCCCAGAACGGGACACCTGCCCAGCGGGCGCAGAAGTTCCTCGGCCAGATCGAGCCGGTTCTGCCAGGCATCACGCAGCGCTGGAACGGCAAGGCCTACATCGACTACTGGGCCGGCAACCCGTGGACGCTGGGCTCCTACTCGTACTGGAAGGTCGGCGCCTACACCTCCTTCGTCGGCGCTGAGCGCGAGGTCAGCGGCGCCTGCCACTTCGCCGGAGAGCACACCTCTGTCGACTTCCAGGGCTACCTCAACGGAGCGGTCGAGAGCGGCTACCGGGCGGCGAACGAGATCGTGGCGGCGTACAAGAAGCCCTAGCGCAGGTACATCTCACGCAGCAGCGGCTGACCGGTCGATCCGTCAACGAAGCGACCAGCGGCCGAGCCGACCGAGGCGGCGATCGTGTAGCGGTGCAGCCGCGTGGTCAGCGGGATCATCGGCATGTCGGCGCACAGCAGGCCGGCGATGCGCCGGTAGGCCAGTGCGCGGTCATTCGGGTCGATCGCGCGCCACGCCCGTCGCGTCAGTGCCTCGTCGACTGTCGGGTCGGAGAACCGCGACAGGTTGTCCTGTCCGACAGCGCCCGCCGTGAACAGCGGCGTGAGGTAGCCGTCCACATCATCGGCAGCCCAGCTGAAGCGGAAGGGTGCCGCGAAGCCACGGGTCCCGCGTCCTTGCGCGAGGAAAGCCGAGTAGGTCATCGGCGTCGGCACTGCCACGAGGCCGACCGCCTCGCGCCACTGCCGCGCGACCTCCGTGGCGAGCGCCCGGTTGCGCAGCTCGTCGTTGAACAGCAAGGGCACGCGTAGGCCGCGCAGGTCGACACCGGCGGCCGCAAGAGCCCGCCCCGCCGCGCCCGCGTCACCGTCCGGGGGAAGGGCCTCGCAGCTGTGGGCCGCGCCCGTGGTCGGCGGCAGGAAGCCTGTTGCGGGCTCCCGGGTGCGGGGGAAGACCCGGCGGACCAGCTCGGTGCGCGACAGCGCGAGCGCGAGTGCCCGGCGTACCGCCGTGCGGTCGAACGGAGGCGTCGTCGTGGGCAGTCCGACGTACTCGATCTCGGGCCCGGGTCCGGCTGCGGTTTGCTTCGGGTCCTGCGCGGCTGCCGGCGCTACGTCCACGTCGCCACGCGCCGCCGCAGCAGTCGCCGCCGTGTCCGTCGGGTAGATCCGGAACCGCACCTCGTCCGCATAGCCTGTGCCGCCGAGCGTCAGCCCGCTGTCAGCAGGGGTGTAGGCCTTGCTGCGGACGAGTCGCACGGTCGTCGCTCCCGGCGCGAAGGGGGCGGCCAGCCGGTACGGCCCTGCGCACACCGGTTGCCGGGCGAACGCCTCGGGGTCGGCCTCTGCTGCTCGCCGCGAGACAGGTGCGGTGAGGCGGGTGGCGAGGACGCGCACGAAGTCGGCGTACGGATGGGTCAGCGAGATCTCGACCGATCGCTTGTCCGCGGAACGCACCCCGGACAACCGGCGCCGGGCCGTGTCGTCGCTGGTCTCCACGTCGCCGTGCACCTGAGCGAACCCGTCGATGAGGCGGAGCTTGTCGGCGGCGGAGCTCGCGAAGTCGGCAGCGGCGACGCGTGACAGCGTGTATGCCACGTCCGAGCCGGTCAGGGGGGTGCCGTCGGAGAAGCGCAGGCCCTTGCGGAGTCGGAGGACGACCTTCGCGCCGTTGTCCGTCACGACCCAGGACTCGGCCAGCCCGGGGCGCAGCCGGCCGTCGCGCGGGTCGGTCGTCAGAAGGGCATCGCACATCGTCCTGATGACGAGGTCGCCGCTCGGCTCGTAGTCGTTGCCCGGGTCGACCGACCCCGGAGGGGTGATGCCGACGGTCAGCGTCCCGCCGGGATGGGCGCCCCCCGCGGGCGAGCGGAACGACCCGGCTGTCGCACCGGTGCACGCCGTCGCGAGCAGCAGCGCGGCAGAGAGCACGCGCGGCCTCATGGGACCTTCGGCGTCGTCGTGATGCTCGCGGTGTTGTTGCGACTTACTCCGTCGCCGTTGTCGGTGCCCGTGAAGACTGCTCGGTCGCGCAGGATCAGCCCGCCGTACTGGGTGCCCACGTCGTACGTCGCCGTGAAGTCGAGGTTCTGCGTGGGGCTGAGGACCTTGCCCGCCGTGAGGTCGAGCACCCAGGAGTCGAGCGGCGTGCCGCAGGCGTCGACGCGCGCCTTGCCGGTGACGGTCGAGGTGAACTGCATCGAGGTCGCCGACTGCGGATCGACCCCCGAGCTCGTGATGCTCGCGCCGCGCACGAGCGGGAAGGCAGCCAGCTGGAGCTCAGGTGACGGAGCGAAGACAGAGCTGCTGGTGCCGCGGACGCTCTTGACCTGCCGCACGTACAAGCCCGGTGCGACACCCGCCGGCAGAGGACTGCTGCTGATGACGTCGTACGTCGTCGTGGTCGTCACGTCCCCGAGCAGGTCGGCCACGTCGAAGCTGAAGCTGCCGCCCGACGTCCGCGAGATGTTGCCGACGGTGCGCAGCGACGTCGTCGGGAACCTCCCCTTGCGGGCGTCGGCGCCGCTGACCTCGTAGCTGCCGACGTTGGCAAACAGGTAGGCCGCCTTG
>JAVXVI010000243.1:0-4869 GCA_032230005.1 Actinomycetota bacterium
TCCGGCCAGTCCCGCCGTTGCCACCGCCCGACCCGTTCTCTCCGGCCGACGCAGACGAGGAACGCTGCTACGCCGAGACCGACCCCGACGAGTCCGAGGCCCGGCACACCACAGAAGACCTCTGGACGCTCATCGACGACCCCACCACCTGGCACGACTGGCCCGACCCGACCGAGCCGTTCCCCTGCTCCGACATCGGGGACTGAGCTCAGTCGGCTGCGGCCGAGTTCAGAGCTGCCAGAACGGTCCGGTCAGCCCGAGTACGTCAAGGATCGCCTGGTTGTCCTGACGGGCATGAGGACGCCAGTCCTCAGCCAGGCGGTCACTCCACCAGGCATTGGCCAGCGCGCTGAGCACCGTGATGGATGTCGTCGCACCTGGCTGGCGAGTCCCCAGCCAGTTCGCGATGTGCTCTTCCGACCGGAAGAGGTTCATCGTGCTTCAGGTGAAGACGATGTCGTCCCACCAGTGCGCGGCCGGCACCAGGCAGTGAAAGAGCAGCTCAGTCGGCCATGGCTGGCGGTTTCTCACCTCGACCGTCAGTTGCTCCCCGCAGTCTGGGCATGACGTGACGATGTCCCCGTCCGCGTGGAGCGCCGCGCACACACCGAACGCATCCCACGCGCAGTTGGCGTACCACCACCGATCCAGCGTCTGCACCCGAAAGGCCGTTGGCACTGCAGAGAACGGATTAGCCATCCGGATCTCGTCGGTGGCCCGGTTCAGGACCAGCGCGTGTGCCTCATGCAGCCGGCGCCAGCCCAGCACCACAGACTCGGCCGAACCGGCAACCTCGCTTGCCGTCTCAGCGGCGGACGGTGCCCTGCCCAGCTCGACGAAGAGCCGGTAGGTGACATTGCGCAGGTGGCGATCGGCTTCGTCCACGCCCGCAGCGTGACGGCGTTCCTCAGGTTTGGGAAGCCGTTCGCGTTTCGGCAGGTTCGCGCTACGGCCGCGCGTTGCGGATCGGCGCCACTTCGGCGAGCGAGGCATACGCCTGCTCCGCCCACTCGCACAGCAACGGCCGGGTGTCGGCCGGGTCCACGATCTCCTCGACGAGGAAAGACTCCGCCGTACGGAACGGCGACCGCACCGCCTCCAGCCGCTCGGCGATCTCCGCCTTCAGCGACGCAGCATCCGGGCTCTCGGCCAGCGCTCGCTTGAAGGCCACCTCGAGCCCGCCCTCGACCGGCAGCGATCCCCAGTCGCCTGACGGCCACGCGATCCGATACGACCAGCGCCCCATCGGCCGATGGCCGGCACCGGCGACCCCGAAGCACCGACGCACCAGGACCGACGCCCACGGCACCTGCGACTGCTCGACCGCTGCCAGCGCACGCGCTCCGTGGCGCACCACACCCGCGGCCTCCGACGACGACCCGATGACGAAGCCCGGCTGGTCGACCAGGTGCACCACCGGCAGCCGGAACGTCCCGGCGAGGTCGACGAAGCGGGCCTGCTTGTCGGCACCTGCAGCGGTCATCCCGCCGCCGTAGACCTTCGGGTCACTGGCGAGCACCGCGACCGGCCGGCCACCGAGTCGCGCCAGCGCCGTCACCGTGGCCGGCGCGTGCAACCGGCCGAGCTCCAGGACCGACTCGCGATCGAAGACCGACGAAAGAAGAGCACGGACGTCGTACGGCGACCTCCGCTCTCGCGGAACGAGTGACCGCAGTCCCTCGTCGCGCCGGTCGGCCGGATCAGCCGCGGCGGCGACCGGCGGGAGCAGCCCGCTGTGCTGCGGGAGATACGACAGCACGCGCCTGATGAACGCGAAGGCCTCGTCCTCTGTGTCCGCGACGAGGTCGACCGTCCCCGCCCGCGCAGCCAGCCGCCATCCCCCGAGCGACTCCTTGTCCACGGTCTCGCCCATGCCCGCATCCACCACCGCCGGCCCTGCGACGAAGACCTGGGACAGCTCGCGCACCATCACCGACACGTGGCTGGTGACCAGGCGGACCGCACCGAGCCCGGCGACCGGGCCGAGTGCTGCCGTCACGACAGGGACCGTCTGCAGCAGCGCGACCATCGCGTCCCAGCCGGGGTTGAACGGCACGTAGGTCCGGCCGAAGTCCTCCAGCGACTTGACGCTGCCCCCGCCCCCGGTGCCGTCGAGGAGGCGGATCATCGGCACCCGCTCGGACAACGCGCGGCGTTCGGCATCCACCTGCTTGGCCCAGATGCCGGCGTCAGCAGCGCCGCCGCGGATGGTGAAGTCGTCACCGGCGACAACGACGCGGCGGCCGTCAAGACGGCCACTTCCCGTGACGCTGTTGGCCGGCACGACGTCAGCGAGGGCGCCCTCCTCATAGGTCGCCGTGCCGGCCAGCGTCCCCGCCTCGCGCCAGCTGCCGGCGTCGAGCAGCCGGTCGATACGCTCGCGCACGGTGAGCCGGCCGGTGCTGTGCTGGCGCGCCACCCGCTCCGCGCCGCCCAGCCGCTCGGCCAGCTCCTTGCGATGCGCCAGCTCCGCCAGCTCCGGGTCCCAGGTCACGGGTAAGGACCCTAGATCTTGCGGTAGCGCGCCTCGACGAAGGACCACACGGCGAAGGCGAGCAGCCCCACGGCCGCGACGAACAGCACGACACGTCCGAACGGCTGGTGCGCCACCGTCTTCAAGCTCGCGTCCAGGCCCTTGGCCTTGTCGGGGTTGAAGCGAACGGCGGCATCGACGAGGAACCCACCGACGAGGGCGAACACGAAGCCCCGGCTGGCGAGCCCAGCGGTGCCGACCACCTTCGCCGCGGACAGCAGCCCGCCGGACATCTGCCCCGTGTTGAGGTTGTCCTCGAACTTCTGCCGGAACGCCCGCACCGCCATCGCGACGCCACCGACAAACACGCCCGCACCGACGAGGAAGACGAGCTCACGACCCCCCGTCGCCTTCATGACCCGCGCCGTGAGCGGCTGCGTCTTGTCGCTCCCGCCACCGTTGGTCAGGAACTTCAGGGTGCTGATCGCAAGCCCGAGGTAGACGGCACCGCGGAACAGCGACGTCCCGCGCTTGGTCCAGCGCTTGCGCCCCTCCTCCTCGTCGCGGTGACCCACCGCTCCTTCGAGCAGCCGCCAGGCGGCGTAGCCGAAGAAGCCGATAACGAGTACGACGAGGAGCAGGTGGCCGAACGGCTTGTCCTCGATCGTGCGCAAGGCGCCGTTCTTGTCAGCCTTTGCGTTGCCGCCGCGCGCCACCTGGACGGCGAGCAGCCCGACGACCAGCCAGACGATGCCGCGGGACACGAGCCCGAGGCGGGCCAGCCACTCGACGGCGTCGCTGTTCTTGGCCCGCTGCGCGACCAGCTCGGTGTCCCCCACGGCGATCTTGTGCCCCGGTGCGGAGCAGTTCAGTCGTCCTCGAGCCAGTCGGTGATCAGGTGCCACGCGATGGACACCGGCGTCGGCAGCAGCGCAGTGCCCGACCGCAGCTCGTCCTTGCTGAACCAGCGCGCGTCCTCGAGCTCGCCGTCGCGCGGGTGCGGCTGCGCGTCGGCGTCGCAGACCGCGCGGTAGCCCAGCATCAGGCTGGCTGGGAACGGCCACGGCTGAGTGCCCCTGCACGTGACGTCGCGTACCCGAAGGCCGGTCTCCTCGAAGACCTCGCGGACGACGGCCTGCTCAGCGCTCTCGCCGGGCTCGACGAAGCCGGCCAACGTCGAGTAGCGACCTGCCGGCCAGATCGGCTGACGACCCAGCACGCAGCGATCGCCGCCATCGGTGACCAGCATGATGACCGCCGGGTCCGTCCGCGGGAAGTGCTCCGTCCCGTCCGCGCTGCACCGTCGTACCGACCCTCCCTTCGTCGAAGCAGTCGGCGCGCCGCACCGCGGGCAGTGGGTGTGCGTGGCGTGCCAGTTGGCGAGGCCGACGGCGTGCACGAGCAGCCCGGCGTCGCGGTCGTCGAGCAGAGCACCCACCTCGCGCAGACCCTGCGGCCGAGCCCCGAGCTTGCGCGGCAGCGGAGCGGCGACCGCGAAGTACGACGTGCTTCCGTCGCGCCCGAGGTAGAGCCGGTCGCCGTCCGGCGCATCGGCTGCGTCGATGAGGACCAAGGACGGACCGTCATCGATGACGAGCGCGCGCCCGTCGTCCACGACCAGCACCTTGGCGTCGCTCCATGCCTTGTCCAGCGCAGCGTCGTCCTCGCGCAGCGCCGAGTCGCGGTCGACGGTGCCGCGCGACAGCGCCGGCGGCCGCCGCTGGGTCACGCCTTCTCGACCTCGAGCAGCGTGCTCACCGAGTCGGTGATGACCGCGGCATCGCCGACGAGGACGGTCGTCAGGCGGCTAGGGCTCATCCACGTCGCAGCAGCGGCGAGCACGTCGTCGGTCGTCACCGCCTGCAGCTGGGCCGGGAACTCCCGCAGGTACTCCACGTCGAGATCCGCACCGGCGAGCATCGACAGCATCGACGCCATCCCACCCTGCGACGCGGTGCCCAGCTGGAGCGAACCGATCGCGTAGCGACGTGCCTGGTCGAGCTCCTCCTGCTTCACCGGCAGGGTCGCGATCCGCCCGAGCTCGTAGACCGTCTCGAGGATCGACGGCGCAGTGACCGGGGTGGCCACGTCGGCGCTCAGCATCAGCCGCGAGCCGGCCGGCGGGTGCTCGAAGACGCTGTGCGGCCCATACGTGTAGCCCTTGTCCTCGCGGATGTTGGCGACCCAGCGCGAGGAGAAGTAGCCGCCGAAGACCATGTTGGCCAGGCTGAGCGCGGCGTAGTCCGAGGCGTTGCGTGACGGCGCCGGTCCGGCCATCCGCAACGTCGTCTGCACCGCTCCCGGCCGGTCGACGAGCAGCGCCGGGCCGGCCGGGATCCGCGGCAGCTTCGGCGTCCGCGTCGCCTTGTTGGTCGCCGTCCAGCCGCTCAACGCCT
>JAVXVI010000244.1:0-4994 GCA_032230005.1 Actinomycetota bacterium
CTGACCCTGCTGCTCGCCAGCGTCCTGGCTTTGGCCATGACGCTCGTCGTTGCCGTTGCGCGCGTTCCCTACGTCGCCCTCGCTCCCGGGCCGACGTTCAACACGCTCGGCGCCGACGACAGCGGCAAGGCCGTCATCTCCGTCAGCGGACACCCGACGTACTCCGACAACGGGCACCTCAACATGACCACGATCAGCGTGGTCACCCGGCTCACGCTGGCCCAGGCCCTGCGCGGGTGGTTCCGGCACGACCTGGCCGTGGTGCCGCGCGACGTCATCTACCCGCCGAACGAGAGCGACCAGCAGGTCAGGCAGCAGGATGCCGCGGACTTCAAGGCGTCCCAGACCAGTGCCACCACCGCCGCATTGCGCTACCTCGGCGTCAAGGGCACCGTCCACGTCCTGGTCGACAAGGTGACCAAGGGCTCCCCGGCGGACGGCCAGGTCCAGGCCGGTGACGAGTTCGTCGCGGTCGACGGCCAGAAGGTCACCGACGCCAAGAGCCTGCGGGCGTTGATCGGGACCCGCCAGCCCGGCCAGCCGGTGCGGCTCACCCTGGTGCGCGCCAAGAAGACCCTGGACGTCACCGTGGGCACGACGTCGACGAAGGACAAGGACGGCACGGTCCGCCCGATCATCGGCGTGGAGACGCGCGAGCGCACGGACTACCCGTTCCAGGTGACGATCAGCCTCGGCGACATCGGTGGGCCGAGCGCCGGGTTGATGTTCGCGCTCGGGATCGTGGACAAGCTCCAACCGGGCTCGCTCACCGACGGTCGCTTCATCGCCGGCACCGGCACGATCGACGACGACGGCGTCGTGGGGCCGATCGGCGGGATCCAGCAGAAGCTCATCGGCGCGCGCCGCAAGGGCGCGACCGTCTTCCTGGTCCCGGCGGCCAACTGCAAGGAGGCGCTGTCCTCACCGCCCGCCGGGCTGAAGCTCGTGAAGGTGTCGTCGTTGAAGAGCGCGCTGTCCGAGCTGCACAACCTCGACACGGGAGCCGCCACCACGCCGTGCACGAAGAGCGCGGCATAGGACTGCCGCGCTCCTAGACTCCCCCCATGGAGCCCGGCGTCCCGTTCGCGCTCCTCGGTGCGGTGCAGCTGCTGCTCGTCGCTGCCTTCTGCGCTCTCGCCGGTGCTGCCGTGGCCCTTCGCCGCGGCCGGGTCGCTGCATCACTTGTCGTCCTCGGTGCACTCGTGCTCGCCGCCGTCGAGGTGCGCACTGCACTGCGGTTCGGCGTGCCCGGCTCTGACGACCTCGCCGTCGCGCGAGCCGCCGGCGCGCTGCTGCTCGCCGCCGGTCTCTACTCCGGTGCGCTCAGTGAGCGGGTGGACCGCAGCCTTCCGGCAGCTGCACTCGGCGGCATCGTCGTCCCCCTCGCGTCGGCCCCCGGGCCCGCGTTGCTCGCCGGCTTCTGCACGCTGGCCGCCGCGCTGGCTGCGATCCGGGTCCGGCGCGATGTGTCAGGGGTGCTGCTCGGCATCGGACTGGTCCTCGCGGCTGCCGCCGCCTTCGCGGCTCCCCTGGCCGATGACTCGAGCAACGGCTCGCTGACCGTCGTGTCGGCGCGAGCCGGGGCCGCGGCCGCGCTGCTCGTTGCACTCGTCCTGCTGACGCGCACGAGCCTGCTGGGCAAGGTCGTTGCCGCGATCCTGGCCGGGGTGCTCGCCATGGCGGCCGCGGCCGTCGGCGTCGTCGGCACCAACGTCGTGTCGTCGTACCAGACGCAGTCGAACTCCCTCGTGCTCGAGGGCGCGGCGCAGCGTGAGGACGGGTTGACGAGGGTCGCCGAGTCGGCGCAGGTCGTGGCCAAGATCGCCAACGGCACCTGCACCAGCGTGGTGGCGTGCGACAGCACGCTGGCCACGATCGCCCCTGCCGGGATCCACGACTTCGTCGCGAGGGTCACCAGGGACGGCCGCGTGCAGGGCCTCGGTGGGCGTCCCAAGCTCTCGCCGTCCGAGCTGCTGGGGTTGGCGCGCGCACCAGAGGTGCGCGCGCTGTTCTCAGCAGTGGTGCAGCTCAACGTCGTACCGACCGCGAAGGTGCGGCTGTTGGGCTCGCCCCCCGAGCTCGCCGTGATCGCGGGCATGCCGGATCAGCCCGCCAAGGCGGCGTCGTTCCTGGTCTACGGCGTACGGCTCGACGACACCTACGCCGACAACGACGTCGACCTCGCCGAGAGCCGCGGCCTCGACAGCTACGGGCTGTCCTTCCTCGTCGACGGCCAGGTCGTCGCGAGCAACCTGTCGTCGAACCAGCGCCGGACGCTGCAGGTCATCGCCGATGAGACCGGCGTCTCGCGGGGGCTCGACTCGGACGGTGTGACAGTCCCGGCGGACGGGTCGCGACCGACGGTCCGCTTCGAGCCGGTCAACAGCAACGGCGACCTGCCGCTGGGTGTCATGGCGGTGTCCCGCACGGCCAAGGTGTCACTGGCGGCGCAGCGCTCTGCTCTGCAGTCGCTGTTCCTCACTGCACTGCTGGCGACCGGCCTCGTCGGTGGGCTGGCGCTGCTGCTGGGCCGACGAACCGTCGACCCGGTACGACGGCTGACCGCGGCGGCTGCACGCGTGTCCGCCGGTGACCTGTCGGCGACGGCGGGCGTCGCCAACGCGGACGAGGTCGGGACGCTGTCGCGGACCTTCGACACGATGACCGGCTCGCTGGCCCGCCTCACCGGAGACCTGCGCTCCACGGCATCGCGGCTGCAGACCGTGCTCGCGTCGATGTCCGACGGTCTCGTGGCCACCGATGCGCACGGACGCGTGACCAGCATCAACTCCGCGGCGCTCGCCATGGTCGGACTGGAGCGCGAGGCCGACGCGCTGGGGCGCCCTCTGGGCAGCGTCGTCGACGTGCGCGACGGGGCCGGAGCTGCTCTCGCCGTACCGACGCTCCGCCTGTTCGACGCGGCGGGGGAGGTGCACCGTGCCGATGTCGAGGAGACCGTGCCGGTGCGGGTCTCCCTTGCGCCGCTCGACAGTGGTGACGGTGTCGTGCTGGTGCTGCGCGACACGACGCGGGAGCGCGAGGTCGAGCGGATGAAGACCGAGTTCCTGTCCAACGTGAGTCATGAGCTGCGTACGCCGCTGACGCCGATCCGCGGCTATGCCGAGATCCTGGTCGCCAAGCCGAATGTCGACGCGGACAAGGTGACGATGTTCGCGACGACGATCCGTGACGAGAGCCTGCGGATGGGACGGGTCGTCGACCTGCTCGTCGACGTCGCAGCCATCGAGGCCGGCCGGGTCACCGTCACACCGCGCTCGGTGCCGGTCCGGGAGCTCGTCGACGGCCGGCTCGCGACGTGGAAGGCGAAGGCTCCTGGCAGGGCGGACGACCTGAAGCGGCGGGTCGCGGGCGGACTGCCATCGGTGATGGTCGATCCCATCTGGGTCGGCAAGGCGCTCGACGAGCTGATCGACAACGCCGTGAAGCACACGCCGCCCGGGACCGCGATCACGCTGACCGCGACCCGGCTCGAGGACACGGTGCGAGTGGGCGTGCGGGACGCCGGTCCGGGGATCGCGGAGGCCGATCAGCGGACGCTGTTCACGTCCTTCGAGCAGGTCGACGGGTCGGCGACGCGGCGGGTCGGTGGACTCGGTCTGGGCCTTTCCTTCGTGCGCCGGCTGGCCGAGGACGCCGGCTTCCCGCTGTCGTTCACGTCGACGGTGGGCAAGGGCTCGGAGTTCGCACTTGACCTGCCCGTCAGCGACGAGCCGCCGGCGGCGAGGGTCAGTCGAGCGTCGCGAGCAAAGCGTCGGCCAGCGCCGGCGCGAGGTCGGGCCCGCTGAGCAGCTCGTCCGCCGCGCCGTCTTCACCCCGGAGCCGCAGGACGCACTCGCGCGAGCCGTCGCGCGCGACGCCCACGACCATGCGGACCTCCCGTCGGGCCGGGTGGGTGGCGGCGTAGTCCAGCGGGTCCTCGTCGGTCAGCGCCGCCTCCGCCTCGGGCGGCAGCACGAGGACCTCGTGGGCGAGCACCACGCCGAGCACCTCTGTGCCGAAGATGATCCCGGACAGCGCCTCGTCGAGGGGGACGTCCGCGAGTGGTTCCTGCGCGATGGGTGTCAGTGAGCCGGGGATCGCGGCGATCAGTCCCATCGTCTTGGCCAGTTGCGGCTCCGCCCGGAGGAGCTCCTCGGTGTCTACGAGCGCGAACAGCGCGGGCGGCTGGTCCCAGCCGGCCTCGGCGACGTGCCCCTCGACCTCCCCGACGACGTGGAACAGCGGTGCAGACATAGGGCCATTGTTGCAAGGGGGAACTTCGTGCCGCTGTGGTTGAGTTTGTTCAGCCAGAGAGTCCCGACCGACGGAAGTGAGAAGCGTGGCTGTCCGCAACCCCGGCGTGGGGCTGCCTGCCCGTCCCCGCCTGCTGGTCCCGGTCCTCGTGATCGCCGCGGTCGTGCTCATCCTCGGCGGGGTCGCGGTGTCGCTCTACACCGACCTGCTGTGGTTCCGCGAGGTCGACTACTCCAAGGTCTTCGTCACGGTCCTGCGGACGAAGATCCTGCTGTTCGTCGTCTTCGGCCTGCTCATGGCGGTCCTCGTCGGCGCCAACATCGCCATCGCCTACCGGGTGCGGCCGCCGTTCCGGCCGATGTCGCTCGAGCAGCAGAACCTCGAGCGCTACCGGGTCGCGGTGGAGCCCTATCTGCTCCCCGTGCTGCTGCTGTCCAGTGGTGTGTTCGGGCTGTTCGCCGGACTGTCAGCTGCGAGCCGCTGGCAGGTCTGGCTGCTGTGGCGCAACGCAACGTCGTTCGGGCAGACGGACGCGCAGTTCCACAAGGACATCAGCTACTTCGCGATGGTCTACCCGTTCCAGCGGTTCCTGCTGGGCTTCGTGCTGACCGCGGTCATCCTGGCGCTGCTGGCAGCGGCGGCGACGCACTACCTGTTCGGCGGTCTGCGCCTGCAGACGGCCGGCGACAAGGTGAGTCCTGCCGCGCGCGTCCACCTGTCGGTGCTGCTGGGCGTCGTCG
>JAVXVI010000245.1:0-11852 GCA_032230005.1 Actinomycetota bacterium
CCTGCGCCGTCTCGGGTCGCAGGTAGGCAAGGCCGCTCTCGTCCTCCACCGGGCCGAGGTGGGTCTTGAGCAGGCCGTTGAACATCTTCGGCTCGGTCCACGTGCCGCGGTTGCCGCAGTTGGGGCAGGCGATGTCCTTGAGCTCCTTGCCGGCCGCCTCCTCCAGGTGGTCCGCGCGGTAGCGCTTGTGGCAGGAGGTGCACTCGACGAGCGGGTCCACGAACGCCTGCACGTGCCCGCTGGTCTCCCAGACCTCGCGAGCCAGGATCACGCAGGAGTCGAGGCCGACGACGTCGTCACGCCCCTGCACCATGTACTTCCACCACTGGCGCTTGACGTTGTTCTTCAGCTCGACGCCGAGGGGCCCGTAGTCCCACGAGGCCCGGAGGCCGCCGTAGATCTCGGAGGAGGGGAAGACCAGCCCGCGCCGCTTGGCGAGGCTGACGATGGTGTCCATGCGGTCGGCGGGCTTGCTGGCCAAGAGAAGAGCTCCAGTCCGGCTGGCGGTCGGCGGTGATCTCCCAACCTATCGGGTGAGTGACACTGGCCTCATGCCGCCTGCCATCGGAGAACCCGCGCCTGACTTCACATTGCCCGGTGTCGAGGCGGGTGTACGACGGAGCTTCGCGCTCAGCGAGGCCAAGGGGTCCTCGCTGGTGCTCGCGTTCTACCCGGGCGATGACACCATGGTCTGCACGAGGCAGCTGTGCTCCTACCAGGACGACCTGGCCCGGCTCACCGACCTGCGGGCCCAGGTCTGGGGGATCTCGCCGCAGGGCCTGGACAGTCACGAGAAGTTCGCCGCGAAGCGCGCGTTGACCTTCCCGCTCCTGGCCGACCCCGATCGCGTCGCCATCAAGGCGTACAGCGTGAACGCCCCGCTCGGGCACACCAAGCGCTCCATCTTCGTGGTCGACCCGGCCGGCATCCTGCGCTGGTCGCACGTGTCGACACTGGGCATCAGCTACCAGGACGGCGACACGCTGGTCAGCGTTCTTCAGTCCCTCTAGGTCGAGTCGGCACGGTCGCTCGGGCGCACCTCGCCGTCGTCGCTGACGAGGATCTCGAAGGCGCTGGGCTCGTCCCGACCGAGCGACAGCAACGGGGCGGCGACGACCTTCACGTCGTACGACGACAGGCTCCGCCGGTAGGCGCCGACCCCGATCCACTCCGTGGTCATGACCCAGGCTGTCGGGTCGTCGGCAGCGCGGCCGATGCGCCCGCGCAGGTAGCCGTCCCGAGCCGCGAACGCGGCCAGGGCCGCCCGGGCGCGCGGCAGGAAGTCCGCCGCCTCGGTCTCGGACACCTCGAACCGCGTCACGACCAGCACGGGTGCAACGCTAGTGGCCATGTCCGTACGCCTTGCTGTCGAGAAGCGCAGCGCCCCCGTCCTGGTCGTCCTGAGCAGGCAGCCCCGGCTGGCTGTTCCCCTCGCCTCGCTGCTCCTCTTGATCGGCGGCTTCGCCCTGCCGCCGGCACTCGGCGTCGCCTGCCTCGCAGTGCTGCTCGTCTTCCTGGCCTGGTTGACCTACCTGTCCTGGCCGGTGCTGGTCGGCCAGGCGAGGGCAGTCCGGGCGGCGACCATCACGCTGGTCGTGGTCGCAGGAGTCACTCGGCTCGTTTGACAATGATTGTCATTTCGATCAGGCTGGGTGCATGCGCTTCCCTGCCGTTCTCAGCGTCGTTGCCGTCCTTGCCAGCGCCTGCACAGCGGGCGCGGGCACAGGAGGACGCACCGCTGTCCTGGCGGCTGCGTACCCGTTCGCCTGGGCGGCCCAGCAGGTCGGCGGCCCTGACGTCGCGGTGACCGACCTCGTCAAGAGCGGTGCCGAGCCCCATGACATCGAGCTGTCGCCGCGTCAGGTCGGTGCGTTCCAGTCGGCCGGCGTGGTGGTCTACCTGCACGGCTTCCAGGCCGCCGTCGACCGGGCGACCAGCGAGGCACCGCACGAGGCTCTCCTCGATCTGACAGCTGCCGTGGACGTGAAGCCGCCGGACAGCGCACTGACGGAGGCCACGGCGACGGGTGTCGACCCGCATGTCTGGCTCGACCCGACCCGGATGCGGGCGATCGTCGACGCGGTCGAGGCAAAGCTGGTCGCGCGCGACCCGGCGCACGCCGCGTCGTACCGATCCCGTGCTGCGACGACCGACGCCGCGCTCGCCGACCTGGACGCGACGCTCCGCCGGTCCCTTCAGGGTTGCGTCCGCAAGGACATCGTCACCTCGCACACCGCGTTCGCCTACCTCGCCCGCCGCTACGGCCTGCACCAGGTAGGCATCGCCGGCCTCTCCCCGGACGGCGAGCCAAGTCCGGGGCGGCTCGCTGAGGTCGCGCGGTTCGCCAAGAAGTCCCACGTGACGACCATCTTCTTCGAGTCGCTGGTCGACCCCAAGCTCGCGCAGACGGTCGCCAGCGAGGTCGGGGCGCGCACCGCCGTGCTCGACCCCGTCGAGGGCGTGAAGCGGGGCGACGACTACCTGTCGGTCATGCGCCGCAACGCAGCGGCACTGCACGACGCACTGGGGTGCTCATGAGTGTCTTCGACCTGCGCCACGGCTGCGTGACCCTCGGCGGCCGGGAGATCCTGCACGACGTCAGCTTCCGCGTGGAGCCCGGTGAGTTCGTCGCGGTGCTCGGGGCCAACGGCTCCGGTAAGACGACGCTGGTGCGTGCCCTGGTCGGCCTGGTGCCACTGTCCGGCGGCTCACTCGAGGTGTTCGGCACCCCGTTGGCGCGGTTCCGTGACTGGCCTCGGCTCGGCTACGTCCCACAGCGACTCGCCGTCGGTGGGGGCGTGCCGTCGACGGTCCGCGAGGTCGTCGCCTCCGGGCGGACCGGACGAGCTCGTCGCCTTCGCCCGTTGTCGCGGCAGGACCAGGGCGCGATCGACCACGCTCTCGAGGACGTCGGTCTGACGCATCGCGCCGGCGACGCGGTCGCCACCCTCTCCGGCGGCCAGCAGCAGCGGGTGCTCATCGCCAGGGCACTCGCCGGTGAGCCCGAGGTCCTCGTCCTCGACGAGCCCACGGCAGGCGTCGACGCCGACAGCCAGGACACGCTGGCCGGCGCGCTCGGGCACCTGTCCCGCATGGGCGGCAGCGTCGTTCTCGTCGCGCACGAGCTGGGTCCGCTCGCGGAGCTCATCCACCGCGCCGTCGTCATGGGCGGCGGGCGCGTCCTGTCCGACGGCCCCCCGCCGGAGCCGGAGGGGCATCACGCGCACGCCGACCACGTGCACATGCACGCGCACGAGAGCGCATCGCCGGAGCTCCCGCCGATGCTCGAGCCGAGGACGTTCGAGCGATGAGCTTCCTCGCCTTCGACTTCATGCGCCGGGCCCTGCTGGCCGCTGTCCTCGTCGGGGCAGCCGCACCGGCGATCGGCACCTTCCTCGTCCAGCGGCGACTTGCGCTGATGGGCGACGGCATCGGTCACATCGCGCTGACCGGGGTCGCCCTCGGGTTCCTGCTCGGGACCGCTCCGGTCCTCACCGCGATCGTGGTCTCGATCGCGGGCGCTGTGACGATCGAGCTCATCCGGGAGCGCGGCCAGACGACGGGTGATGTCGCCCTCGCCCTGCTGTTCTACGGCGGCATCGCGGGCGGTGTGCTGCTGATCGGCCTGTCACCCGGCGGCTCGAGCGCGACCCTGGTCAGCTACCTGTTCGGCTCGCTGTCCAGCGTCCGCGCTGGTGACCTGGTCGTCATCGTCGGGCTCTGCATCGCGGTCATCGGTGTCGTGGTGGTCTTCGGCCGCGAGCTGTTCGCGGTCTGCTCCGACGAGGAGGTCGCACGGGTCTCCGGGTTGCCGGTGCGTTTCCTCAACATCCTGGTCGCCGTCACCGCGGCGGTCACCGTGACCGTGGCGATGCGCGTGGTCGGGCTGCTGCTCGTCAGCGCTCTCATGGTCGTCCCGGTGGCAGCTGTCCAGCAGCTCACCACGTCGTTCCGCGCCACCCAGATCGGTGCCTGCGTGGGCGGCGTCGTCGCCAGCGTCGGCGGACTGATCGTGGCCTTCTACGCCGACGTGGCGCCGGGAGCAAGCACCGTCGTGCTCGCCCTCGGCGGCTTCCTCGTCGCAGCACTCGTCGGCCAGCTCAGGCCCTCGCGATGACGCGGCAACGGGGCGAGGTGACCCGCGCGCTCGACGCGGCTGAGGGGTTCCAGAGCGCCCAGGCGCTGCACGACGCCATGCGGCACGCCGGCGTCAGCGTCGGCCTGACCACCGTCTACCGCCACCTGCAGGCGCTCGCCGATGCCGGCGAGGTCGACGTCCTGCGGACCGCCGACGGCGAGGCCGTCTACCGGCGCTGCGTCGCCGAGTCCCACCACCACCACCTCGTCTGCCGATCCTGCGGTACGACGGTGGAGGTGACCGGACCCGCGGTCGAGACCTGGGCCGAGCAGGTGGCCAGGAAGCACGGGTTCCGCGACGTCACCCACACGGTCGAGGTGTTCGGCACCTGTCGCGCCTGCCGCTGACCCCGCAGCAGGGAAGAGGACCCCGACGGCGAACTCCTCGCGGGTGCGCCTGCTGCTGTGCTCGGTGACCGCCGGCTGCCTCCTGCTCGCGGGGGCGTCGCCCTCGCTCGCCGCATCCCCGGCCCTGGTCGACGACCCCACCGTGTACGTCGACCCGCTCGTGGGCAGCGGCGGCGACGGCTTCACCGTGCCCGGCGCGGCGACGCCGTTCGGGATGACCCAGGTCTCCCCCGACACCATGAACCCGCTGGCCTACACCGGCTACAAGTACGAGGACGCGGCGATCCGCGGGTTCTCGATGCTGCACATCAACGCAGCCGGCGTGGCGATCGCCGCCGACCTTCCCTTCCTCCCCGTCACCACCCCCGTGCCCGACCCGTCGGACCCCACCCGTTTTGCAGTGCCCTTCACCCATGCCGACGAGCACGCAGCGGCCGGCAGCTACGACGTCGTCCTCGGCAATGGCGTGTCGGTGTCGCTGGCGGCAACCCCGCACGGTGGGCTGCAGCAGTACACGCCGGCGCCGGGCACCGCCGTGACAGTCCTCGCCGACGTCGGGCGCAACGCGGCCGGCGTCAACGACTCGACGGTCAGCGTCACGGCGCCAGACCGACTCGAGGGCTCATCACTCGTGCACTGGCGAGGCGGGGACTACACCGCCTTCTTCTCCGCGCGGTTCTCGCAGCCGGCGACCGTGGCGCAGACCTTCGTGGGGTCGTCCGTGTCAGCCGCGACGACCGCCGCCGGCCACGGGGCCGGCGCCCTGCTGTCCTTCCCGGCCGGGCAACAGGTGACGATGGCCGTCGGTGTTTCCCTCGTCGACCTGCAGGGCGCGCGCAGCAACCTCGACGCCGAGCTCCCGTCGTACGGCATCACGGGCGCGCAGACGGCAGCGCGGGCGGCCTGGCGGCACGAGCTGTCGCGGATCCGTATCGGCGGTGGCTCCGACGTCGACCGGCGCACGTTCTACACCTCGCTCTACCGCGCGTTCCTCAACCCGGACGTCGACAGCGACGTCGACGGGCGCTACCGCGGGCCGGACGGCGTACACACGAGCACTCGGCCGCACTACGAGAACTTCTCGCTCTGGGACACCATCCGCGGCGAGAACGCCTTGCTGGCCACGCTCGTCCCGGACCGCTACCGAGACATGGTCGCGTCACTGTCCGCCTACGCCACGCAGAGCGGCCAGCTGCCGAAGTGGTCGTTCCACTCCGCGCACCCCGACTACATGAACGGCGACCCAGCCATCGGCACCCTCGCAGAGGCGGTCTGCCGCGGGATCGCAGACGATCCCGAGAGGCTCTACCAGCAGGCGCGCTCGCTCGCGTTCGACAAGCGGGACCTCGCGCGTGGCTGGTTGGCCGGCGACGCAGCCGGCACGCTGGAGAACGCCGACGCCGACTTCGCCCTGGCACTGATGGCTCAGCGGCTCGGCCACACCGCCGACGCGACAGCACTGGTGGCGCGGTCACAGGCGTGGCACAACCTCTACCACGACGGCTTCCTGCAACCACGCGCTGCTGACGGCAGCTGGCCGGCGGGCTACGACCCGCAGTCCGGTACCGGCTACCGCGAGGGCACGGGCTGGCAGTACCTCTGGCTCGCTCCGCACGACATGGGTGGGTTGCAGGCGGCGTACGACAAGGACGGCTACGGCTACGCCAGCCGCCTGGACCACTTCTTCGGCGTACCGGCATCGACCGGTGTCCCCGGCACCCCGGTCGTGCCTCAGGTGCAGTCGGCGGAGACCGCGTTCGGCACCAGTTACTACGGCGACCAGTACGTCCCCGGCAACGAGCACGACCTCGAGGCGCCGTACGCCTATGACTGGAGCGATCGCCCTTCGACGGGCCAGGCTGTCATCGCCAGCGAGCGCTCGCTGTTCAACGACACCCCCTACGGGCTGCCCGGCAACGACGACCTCGGGTCGATGGCCGGGTGGTACGTCTGGTCGGCGCTCGGGATCTACCCACCCGCGGCAGGTGCGCCGATGTTCGTGGTCGGCAGCCCGCTGTTTCCGCGGGCCGAGATCGACCTCGGCGGGAGGGCGCCCTTCGTGATCGATGCGCCCGCTGCGTCCGCGCAGTCGCCTTACATCACCGCCGCCGCTCTCGACGGCCGTGACCTGAGCGCCACCTGGATCAGCGGCACGGCGCTGCACCCCGGCGGCCTGCTGCACCTCGACATGAGCAGCACCGCAGCGACCTGGGGCGCCGAGAGCGCAGCGCACCCTCCGTCGGTCTCGCAGTCAGGGCTGTCGCCGTTCGGCTGCGATCAGGCGACCGGGCCGGGCGCGGACGTGCCGGAGTTCTCGTCAGGGCCGCTGGCGCTGGCCGCTGCTGCGCTGCTGCTCGGGCTGGTCGGCTACCGACGTCGGGCCGTCAGCCGCTCGGCTCGCTGAACCGCTGCGCGTCACGCAGGGCGGCCCAGACCTCGTCGGAGCAGTGCGTGTGCTCGTCAGTGAAGGCCGTCGCGGCGCCCTGGGCCATCGCCTCATTGGTCGCCCACAGCAGCTGCTCCGCCCCACAGGAGCCGCACCGGATGCGCGCGCTCGCGCCGTCGGTCTGGAGCTCGATCGTGACGTCAACCTCGGTCATGTCAGCTCCTCAGGAGCACAAGCGTGACGCCCGCTGCTTGAGCTGAGTCGACGGTACGCGCGGACGGACGCCGTGTGGAACCAACGGCGGTACCTGTCCTGCATCTCGCTCGACGGCACTAGTTCAGGCCGATCCCCGACGACTACTCGGTGAGGCTCTTGCTGCCCTGTCCGCGCCACACGGACTTGACGTTGCAGAACTCCCTTATGCCCTGCGCCGAGAGCTCACGCCCGTAGCCGCTGTTCTTCAGGCCGCCGAACGGCAGCTCGGGGTACGACGCCGTCATCCCGTTGACGAAGACCATCCCGGCCTCGGCGTCGCGGATGAACCGCGCCTGCTCCGCCTCGTCATCGGTCCAGAAGTTGGAGCCCAGCCCGAACTGCGTGTCGTTGGCGAGCCGGACCGCCTCGTCGAGGTCAGCGAACGTGCGAACCAGCGCAACCGGCCCGAACGCCTCCTCGGTCCAGAGCTCCATGTCGTCGGTCACATCCGTGACCACCGTCGGTGGGTAGTACCAGCCACGACCGTCGATGCGCTTGCCGCCGCAGAGCACCGCGGCTCCCTTGTCGACCGCGTCCTTGACCAGGTGCTCGAGGTCCGTCACGCCGCTCTCGGTCGCGAGCGGGCCGATGTTGGTCTTCTCGTCCATCGGATCGCCGACCACCAGCGCCGACATCTTCTCGACGAACAGCGCCGTCCACTGCTGCGCGACCTGCTCGTGCACGAGGAAGCGCTTGGCCGCGATGCAGCTCTGCCCGTTGTTCTGCACCCGCGCGGTCACGGCCACGTCGGCCGACTTCTCGAGGTCGGCCGACGGCATCACGAAGAACGGGTCGCTGCCACCGAGCTCCTGCACGGTCTTCTTCATCCGGTCCCCGCCGAGGGCCGCGACCGAGCGACCCGCAGGGGTGCTGCCGGTCAGCGTCGCGGCGACCACGCGGTCGTCAGTGAGGATCTGCTCGACCATGTCCGAACCCACGAGAAGCGTCTGGAACACGTCAGCAGGGAAGCCCGCCTTGCGGAACAGCTCCTCCATGTACAGCGCGGTCTGCGGCACGTTGGACGCGTGCTTGAGCAGCCCGACGTTGCCGGCCATCAACGCGGGTGCGGCAAAGCGCATCGCCTGCCACAGCGGGAAGTTCCAGGGCATCACCGCCAGCACCGGGCCCATGGGCTGGTAGCACGCATAGGCCTCCACCGCCTTCACGGCGGAGGGATCCTCGAGCGGCTCGTCGGCCAGGAAGCGCGCAGCGTGGTCGGCGTAGAAGCGGCAGCCCGCCGCGCACTTGGCGACCTCTGCCTTCGCCGCGGCGAGCGTCTTGCCCATCTCGGTCGTCATCAGCGCAGCGAGCTGCTCGATGTCCTTGTCGAGGAGGTCGGCGGCCGCGCGCATCCAGGCGGCCCGCTGCTCGAAGGTCGTGAGGCGGTACGACGCAAAGGCAGCAGACGCGCGAGCGATGCGACTGGTCAGCTCGTCGGCGGTCAGGGCGTCGAACGTCTTCAGGGTCTCCCCGGTAGCCGGGTTGACGGTGGCGATGGCCATGGATGGGCTCCTTCCCGTCTGCACGTTATGCGACGTCGTTCAGCCTCACGTCGCGCTGCCGTAGCGGCGGTCCCGAGCGGCGTAGATCTCGACCGCCCGCCAGAGGTCGCGGCGGTCCACATCCGGCCAGAGGACGTCGAGGAACACCAGCTCCGCGTAGGCCGACTGCCACAGCAGGAAGTTGCTCGTCCGCTGCTCCCCGGAAGTGCGGAGGAACAGGTCGACGTCGGGCATCTCGGGCTCGTCGAGATAACGCGCCAGCACTCTCTCGTCGACCCGCGCCGGGTCGACGTGGCCGGCTGCGACGTCGAGGGCCAGCGCCCGCGCCGCATCCGCGATCTCGGCGCGCCCGCCGTAGTTGACGCACATCGTCAGCGTCAGCACGTCGTTGTCGCGGGTCAGCTCCTCGGCCGCCTCCAGCTCGGCGAGGACCGACCGCCAGAGCTTCGGGCGACGACCGGCCCAGCGCACCCGCACACCGAGCTCGTGCATCTCGTCGCGACGGCGACGGATCACGTCCCGGTTGAAGCCCATGAGGAAGCGCACCTCGTCCGGCGAGCGCTTCCAGTTCTCCGTGGAGAAGGCGTACGCCGAGACCCACTTCACGCCCAGCTCGATGGCACCCTCGACCACGTCGAACAGCGACGACTCGCCCTCTTCGTGCCCACGGGTGCGCGGCAGGTCGCGGTCCTTGGCCCACCGCCCGTTGCCGTCCATGACGATCGCGACGTGACGCGGCACCTGGTCGGCAGGGATGTCGGGCGGCGTCGCGCCGGAGGGGTGCGGCGTGGGTGGTCGTACGGCGGTGCGGACGGCCGTCGTACGACGTCTCATGCTCGTCCGGTCATGCCCGCTCGACCAGTGGCAGCGACCGCAGGCCGCGTTCGAGGTGCCACTGCAGGTGCGCCGCCACCAGGCCGCTGCCCTCGCGTCGAGTGCGGTCCTCCGACAGGCCGGCCGCAGCCCACTCCCCCGTGAGCAGGTCACGCAGCAGCGCGAGCGCGGCTGGGGACGGTGAGGCCGCACCGGGAGGCCGGCAGGTGGCGCACACCGTGCCACCGGCGGGAACGGAGAAGGCGCGGTGCGGACCGGGGGCGCCGCACCCGGCGCACTCCTCGAGTGCGGGCGCGTAGCCCGCCACGGACATGGCGCGCAGCAGGAACGCGTCGAGCACCAGCGACGGGTCCTTCTCGCCCTCGACGAGCGCACGCAGCGCACCGACGACGAGCAGGAACAGCCGCAGCGCGGGCTCCTTCTCCTCAGCGGTCAGCCGCTCGGCTGTCTCGAGGACGGCAGTGCCGGCGGTGTAGCGCGGGTAGTCGGCGACGAGGGCGTCGCCGTACGACATCAGGCTCTCGGCCTGGTTGACGATGTCGAGGGAGCGGCCGACGTAGAGCTGCAGGTCGACGTGGCTGAAGGGCTCGACGGTGGCGCCGAACTTCGAGCGGGTCCGTCGGACGCCCTTGGCCACGGCGCGCACCCGGCCGTTGCGCCGGGTAAGGATCGTGATGATCCGGTCGGCCTCGCCGAGCTTCTGCGTGCGCAGTACGACGCCCTCGTCGCGGTAGAGGGTCATCCGCGCCTGGCGGGGCAGACCGAGCGGGGCGTCACGCACACACGGTAGTCGTCAGAGGCGGCTGATCCGGGTCGACGCGGCGTGGCAGGTGCCAGGCACTGGTCCGAGACGAGAGGGTGAACGGGTGGCTGCGACGACGAAGGTGCGCCGTCCTGCCTGGGCACTCCCGCCGCAGCCGCCGGAGACATGGGTCGGCGGGCTCGCGACGTCGCTGCTCGTCGCCGCCGTCGCGGTAGCGGTGTTCGTGCCGCTGGCGCCGGTCTGGGGTGGGCCGCACGACACCGCGTTCCTGCTCGCGGTGTCCCGCGCCGTCGCGGGCTGCGCGGCCGTCATCGCGGCGTTCGCCCTGATCGTGCAGGCGATGGTCTCCGGCAACCGGGAGCTCACCTGGCTGGCCGGTGGCTTCGGCCTGGTCTACCTGCTGCTGCTGGCCAGGGCCGGTGGCCGGTCGGACGTCGACCTCGTCGAGGGCCTGTCGCTCGTGACGGCGCTCGCCGTGCCGGTCTGCGTCCTCACCTCGCCGCTCGCGCGCCGCGGCCTGCTGCTGCTCCTGCTGCCGGCGCTCGCGATCGCCGCCGGCGCCGCGGCGGTCGTCGGATCGAGTCCCGACCTGCTGAAGGGGCAGCAGCTGACCTCAGGCACCCGGGCGGCATGGATCGCGGTCGGCGTCGTCGCGGCCGCGGCGGCCGCACGGTGCCTACGACCGGGGCCGGTCTCGAGGCGCTGGGTCGGGGCGGGGCTGGCCGTCGCCGCTGTCGCCGCCCTGCTGCGCGGCGCGGCGCAGCACCGCCTCGACGGCCTCTGGTGGGCTGGGCTCGACGGGGAAGACGTTGCGCTGCTCGTGCCGGCTCTCGGGATCGGGGTACGGACCGCTGCCGGCTACGGCCGGCAGAGCCGGAGGTGGCGACAGCTCGAGGCCGAGGTCAAGGCACTGCGGCGCGGGTCGCGGCTGCTCGAGGGCCGGTCGATCACCCCCGAGGACGACGAGGGCCTGCCCGGCAGCGGCGAGGTGCGCGCGATCCTCGACGCCGCCGCAGTCCGTGTCGCGCTGCAACCGGTGATCGAGCTGCCGACCGGCAACACGGTCGGCAGCGAGGCTCTGTCCCGGTTCGGCGGCAGGGTCCCCACCGACCGCTGGTTCAAGGCCGCCAGCAAGCACGGGATGGGAGCTGAGCTGGAGCGGCTGACCCTCGGCGCCGCCCTCGCGCTGCTGCCTGGGCTCCCTGCCGACCAGTTCCTGGCGGTCAACATCTCGCCGGCGGCCCTGAGCGATCCCGAGGTCCTCCGGCTGCTGCACGCCGCCGACCTGCACCGGGTCGTCGTGGAGATCACCGAGCACGAGGCGGTCGCCGACTACCCCTTGGTACGCCGGCTGATCGGCGACCTGCGGGCCGCTGGAGCCCGGATCGCCGTCGACGACACCGGCGCCGGGTTCGCCAGCCTCCGTCACGTCCTGATGCTGCAGCCGGACGTGATCAAGCTGGACCTGAGCCTCACCAGGGACGTCGACGTCGACCGGCGCCAGCAGGCGCTGGTGCGGGCCGTGACCGCCTTCGCCGCGCAGGTCGGCACGACGGTCCTGGCCGAGGGAGTGGAGACGCAGGAGCAGCTCGACACGCTCCGCGAGATCGGGGTCCGCCTCGGACAG
>JAVXVI010000246.1:0-6182 GCA_032230005.1 Actinomycetota bacterium
GCCGAGTGGGTGCGCACGACCTCGTCCCAGGACGGTGGAGTCCAGGGCACCTCGGTCACGACACCTCCCACGGGTAGCGCGACGCGCACAGCAAGCCCGCCGCTCGGTCCCATGGTGCCCTGCCTCCTCGGTGCGCGCGATCCCGTTACCTGTGAGATGTCTGTCTGTCCGGATGAACGCCTCCCGCAGGCGGGGCGTTCCCCGGTCTAGGGTCGGGAGCGTGATCGAGAGCGCCTCCCCCGACGTCAGCACGTGGATCGCCGAGTGGCAGCCGGAGGACGAGGCGCTGGTCGCGGCCCGGTCCCGCGCGGCCGAGATCGGCGTCGGATCGGTGGATCCGGCTACCGGAGCGGTGCTCAAGCTGCTGGCCACCGCTCTGGGGGCGCGTACGGCGGTGGAGCTGGGCACCGGGGCCGGCGTGTCGACCCTGTGGCTGCTGCGCGGGCTCACACCGGACGGGGTGCTGACCAGCGTGGACTCGGACGGGGAGCACCAGCGGCTGGCGAAGCAGTCGCTCGCGGACGCCGGCGTGGCCAGCGGCCGGGTACGGCTGATCCAGGGGCGCGCTCTCGAGGTGCTGCCGCGGTTGTCCGAGGCGGCGTACGACCTGGTCTTCTGCGACGCGGCGCGGTCGGAGAACCCGGACTACCTCGCCGCCGCTCTCACGCTGCTGCGGCCGCGCGGGATGGTGGTGTTCGCAGGGGCGCTGGCCGGCGGCAAGGTCGCCGAGTCGACGGCGCGCGACAGCGAGACGGTGAGCATGCGCGAGCTCGCCAAGCTCGTCCGCGACGAGGAGCGCCTGTCCGCCGCGGTGATACCCGTCGGCCCCGGCCTCCTCGCCGCCACCCTCGCCTGACCCGGCTGCCACCAGGCGGTCACCGCCCAGCGACCGCCAACAACCTCGCGGCGGGTGTCTGTCCGTGCGTATGTCGGACTGGCCCAGCATGTTGGCCCGTCGCGCCGCCTGGTCCAGGACGTGAGGCCAGTTCGATATACGGCGCGACAGGAAAGGCCGCCTGCGTAAGTCGGACTGCCGCAGGATGCTGCCGCATCGCCGCGGGTGCGCAGAATGTTGCCCAGTTCGATATACGCGCCTGGCGTGGCTCGGCAGCGGGCGTGAACGGCGGCAGGTGTGTGGCTGGCAGCGTGTCGAACTGCCGCCACATGTGGCATCAGGGCATCCACCAGTGCCGTGTCCGGCAGCAGTTCGACATACGCGGCCGGGGTTACTGCTCTCTGGCCGACTGCCGCGCGATCCCGTTGATGAGACGGGCCAGGGGTGGGCTGGATTAGGCGGGGAAGCCCTCTGCGCCGACGGCGATGCCGGCGACGTCCCACTCCTGCACGACGTCGGGGTCGTGGCCGACCAGCTGCGTCACCTTCGACGGTGAGGACCGGAAGCCCTCCAGGAAGTCAGTCCTCGCCGTCTCCGTCGCCCACACGTAGACCCCTGCGAAGAAGCCGCCGTCGACGATCTGCCACGTCTTGTAGTGCAGCCCCGGCATCCCGGTGAACCGCTCGACCGACTCGTCCCGCACGTAGGCGCGCAGGGCCTCACTGACCCCCGCCGCCGCATGAGTCAGCGACCAGCGGATCGTCAGCCCGTACACCTAGGCCGCCCGACGCTTCGAGGACACCGAGAGCGCCTCCAGCCAACGGGTGAGCAGCCGCACGCCGTACCCGGTCCCGCCCTTGGTGATCTCGTCGTCCTCACCATCGGCGCGACCGGTCCCCGCGATGTCCAGGTGCGCCCACGGCCGGCCGCCGGCGAACTCCTGCAGGAACAGCGCAGCCGTGATCGACCCACCGCCGAGCTTGAGCTTGGGCTGACCGATGTTGCGCAGGTCAGCGGTCGGCGAGTCCAGCGCGACCCGGTAGTCGGCCACCAGCGGCATCCGCCAGGCCTTCTCACCGCTGGCGTCCGCAGCGGCCATCAGCTGCGCTGCCAGCGCGTCGTCGTTGCTGAAGAAGCCGGCCGTCTTCTTGCCGAGTGCGACCGGCATCGCACCGGTCAGCGTCGCGATGTCGACGATGACGTCGGCCTTCAGATCGAGGTCCGCGTAGGCGATCGCGTCGGCCAGCACCAGGCGCCCCTCGGCGTCGGTGTTGAGCACCTCGACGGTCGTGCCGCCGTACTGCCGAATCACGTCACCGGGCCGCTGCGCACTGCCGCTCGGCATGTTCTCCGCGGCGGCAACCAGGGCCGTCACGCGAATCGGCAGCTTGAGATCGGCGACAGCCCGCAACGCACCGAGCACGGCCGCACCACCACCCATGTCGGTCTTCATCGCGAGCATGCCGTCGTTGGGCTTGAGCGACAGACCGCCGGTGTCGAAGGTGATGCCCTTGCCGACGAGTACGACGTGACGGCGTCCGCCCCCGTCGTACACAGCCTCGATGAGTCGAGGTGGCCGCGTCGAGCCCATGCCGACCGCGACGATGCCGCCGAAGCCCTGCTTGGCCAGCTCCTTCTCGTCACGGACCCGGACCGTCAGCCCGCGAAGCAGCGTCCCGGCTGCATCGGCGAGCCACTGCGGCGTCTTGTCGAGTGACGGGGTGTTGACGAGGTCGCGGGCCGCAGCCGTGGCCCGCGCGATCGCGACCGCACGGTCGAGCGCGGGCTGCAAAGCCTTGGTATTGCTGACGATCAGGGTGATCTTCTGCAAAGCGCGCGGTTCGGACTTCTGCTTGCGGGTGAAGCCGTACGACGCGAGGAGCGCACCCTCGGCGAAGGCCCGGAGCCCGTCGTCGGTGAGGGACAGACCTCGCAGGTCCACGGCCAGCGAGGCCGCGCCCTTCGCCCGCCGGGCAACCGCAGCCCCGGCCTTGCGCAGCGCCACCGGCGAGCCGTCACCGGTGCCCACCGCGAGCACGCGTTCCAGCAGGCCCTCGGGCTGCGGGCTTGCGACGATCTCGCCGGCTTCCCCCTTGGCCTTCTCGCGCTTCAGCAACCCGTCGAGGTCGACGGGCGATGCCCCGAGCACTCGCACCACGTCCTCGGACGCGGCCGTGGGCACGGCGAGAACAGCCGCGTCAGGGACCGCAGTCGCGAGAGTGATCGTGGGAAGGGGCGCGGCAGGGAACGCCGCCCGGGGCTTGCCGGTCAGGAGAGGACGGCCTTCAGCGCATCGGCGAGGTCACTGACCTCTTGCGCGTTGAGCTCGACGACGAGGCGCCCGCCACCTTCCAGTGGGACGCGCATGACGATGCCGCGACCCTCCTTGGTGACTTCGAGCGGACCGTCGCCTGTCCGCGGCTTCATGGCCGCCATCGACCAACCTCCATCGACTACTGGTGCGGTCGTCCGCACGCGTTCTGTCCATTCTCGTGCATGACGGGCCCGGCAGGGAAACCGAGGGGGGCAGCGCCCGCCCGGCTCCGCGTGGGAGGGTCTGCCCACGGCTCTCGAGGAGGTGGGGCGGTGGACGCGCGGTCGGCGTTGTTCGACCTGTACGGCGACCACCTGCGCGCCCGCGAGGACAGCTTCCGCGGGCAGGTCCCCGTCGCTGCACTCGTCAAGCTGATGGCGCCGTTGGGCGTGCAGGCACCGGCGGTGCGTACGGCGGTGTCGCGGATGGTCCGGCAGGGTTGGCTGACCGCGGTACGCCTGCCGGCCGGGCCGGGATACGCGCTCACGCCGCGGGCCGTGCGGCGACTCGACGAGGCCGCCGAGCGCATCTACCGCACTTCCCATCACGAGTGGAACGGCAGCTGGCACCTGCTCGTCGTCGCGCCGCCGACGGGGCGCAGTGACCGGGAGCGGCTGCACGCGCAGCTGCAGTTCCTGGGTTACGGCGCGATCGGTGGGTCGACGTGGATCTCGCCGCGACCGGCCCCGGAGCTCGACGCGACCCTCGCCGACGCGTCCGCGCGGGCCGAGCGGTTCACGGCCACCCACGACGGCGACTCGCAGGCCCTGATCGCGAGGGCGTGGGACCTCGACGGGTTGGCCAGGGCCTACACCCGCTTTCTCGATGAGGCCGCCGTACTGCTCTCCGAGATCGACGCGTCCACGGACGAGGGTGCGTTTGCAGCGCGGTCGATGCTGGTGCACGACTGGCGCAAGTTCCTGTTCATCGACCCAGGACTGCCGCCGGCGCTGCTGCCGGCGGACTGGCCGGGGACGAAGGCGGCTGCGTGGTTCGACCAGGAGGCTGACAGGCTGCTGCCTGCGGCTCGTCGGTTCGTCGACGACTGCCTGATCAGCTGATCGTCCAGGAGGAGCTGCCCGTGTCCGACACCGTGCTCGTCGAGGTCTCCGGCGCTGTCGCCGTCGTCACGCTGAACCGTCCGGACGGCATGAACGCCTTGACCGTGGAGGCCAAGGAGGCGCTGCTCGCAGCCATCACGGCGGTGGGTGCTGACGAGGCCGTGCGCGCGGTCGTGCTGACGGGGAGCGGGCGGGCCTTCTGCGTCGGGCAGGACCTGCGCGAGCACGCGGCGCTGCTCACCTCCGGCGACCCGGCGCCGCTGTCGACGGTGAAGGAGCACTACAACCCGATCATCTCGCAGCTGGTGACGATGCCGAAGCCGGTGATCGCGGCGATCAACGGGACGGCAGCGGGGGCTGGGCTCGGGCTGGCCTGCGCGTGCGACTTCCGGATCGGGGCGGCGGGGTCGCGCTACACGACCGCGTTCGCCGGGATCGGGCTGACGGCTGATTCGGGGCTGTCGTGGACGCTGCCGCGCCTGGTCGGCTCTGGGCGGGCTGGGGCCCTGCTGATGCTCGCTGAGCCGTTCACGGCCGAGCAGGCGCTCGAGATGGGCATCCTGAACCTCTGCGTCGCCCCTGAGCAGGTGCTGGTGGTGGCGTCGGAGCTGGCGGCGCGGCTCGCGGCGGGGCCGACGGCGGCCTACGCGGCGATCAAGGAGTCGCTGCTGTACGGCGCGGATGCGTCCCTGCTGGAGACGCTGGCCAAGGAGGACGAGCTGCAGACGCGGGCCGGGGCGACCGAGGACCACGCGGACGCGGTGGCGTCGTTCCTGGCCAAGACTCCCCCGGTCTTCACCGGCCGCTGAGCCTCCGCGGCCTCGAGTTCCGCGCTTCCCCCATCAAGTTCCACGGTTCGGCCGTCCAGAGCCTGACTCCCCGGTTCGTTGATCAGGGAAGCGCTGTCATCGGTGGGCGCGGGCGACGACGTGGCGGGCGAAGCGGTTGAGGCTGAGCTGGACGCCGTACGCGAAAAGGGGTCTGACCAGCACCCAGCCGATGCGGCCGAGCAGGCCGAGCGGAAGGTCGAGGTCCTCGCGCCAGTGGAACCGGCTGCGGCCGTCGCCCCGCGGCTCGACCTCGAACGCGCCGGTGCCCTTGACGACGCGGCCGGTGTGGACGACGTGGCAGGCGCGCGGCGGCTGCCAGAGGGTGATCTCCATGGTGTCGAGGAAGCCGACGCGGCCGATGCCGCTGAACGCCTCGAGCCGGCCCCCGACGCCCTGACCGTTCTGATGGGTCGGGGTGACCGCGGTGCCGAGCATCCAGTCGCCCTGGGTGGCCCAGTCGATCGCAGCCGCCCAGGTGTCCTCGGGGGACGCGTCGAGGTCGACGAAGAGCGCGAGAGCGGGCACGCGCCTCAGTCTCGGGGCGGGTTGTCCTCGTCGCCAGTCGGTGGCTCGTCGAGGGTCACATCGGCCGGGAGCGGGGCGGTTTCGAGACGTACGACGGCGACCTCGACCGGCGGGCCGGTTGGCGGCTCCACGGGCGACTCATCGGGCTCCGCTGGTGGCGGTGGCGGGCTGTCGAGCGGCGGCTCGATCGGTACGACGGGGCCGGACTCTTCCGAGTCGGCCAGCAGCGAGGCCACCGGCTCCTCGGCCGCGGGCTCGGTCGGCTCCTCGGCCTCCGACTGCACCTCGGGCTCGGTGGGCTCCTCGGGCTCTACCGACGTGGGCTCGGCGGCAAGGACCAGGTCTGGCTCAGCCGGCTCGTCGAAGGAATCGAGTGCTTCCGCGGAATCGTGCGGCATGGCCGGGACGAGCGGCTCGGAGACGGCACCGACATTGGTGATCGCGGCCGGGCTAACAGAGGGGGCGGCGCGGACCGGCTCTGCCTCGTCAGCGACCGGCTCCTCAAGGGTCGGCTTCGCGGCCGCGGCGTGCGACAGGTCGGCGAGTCGGGCGTCGCGCTCGCCGAGATCAGACGCCGCCCGCTAGAGCACCCGGTCGACTTCGACCATCCGGGAACC
>JAVXVI010000247.1:0-5377 GCA_032230005.1 Actinomycetota bacterium
CGGGCTCACCTTCCTGCCCGCGACGCCGGTCTACACGAGCGAGGACAGCGACTGCAGCGAGCTGTTCGGCCACCTCAAGACCGACCCGAAGGGCACGCTCTACCTCCCGCCGGACGGCTGCGGCAAGCACCAGGGCGTCTTCGTCAGCGAGGACAACGCGGTCAACTGGCGCTTCAGCCCGATTCCCAACAGCACGCCGAGCAGCGACGCCGGCCACCCGTCGATCGCCGCGGCCAAGGACGGCACCGTCTACTTCGCCTACGGCAGCAACGACGGCGGGCCGAGCGGGCGCATCCACGTCGACATCAGCAAGGACAAGGGCAAGTCCTGGGGCGCGGACATCCCGCTCGGGGCCGACCTCGGCATCAAGGTGGCACGCTTCCCCGTCGTCGTCGCCGGTGAGGGCGAGCGCGCGGTGGTCGGCTTCCTCGGCTCCACCACGGAGGGCGACGCCAACGCGGTAAAGTTCGACGGCACCTGGCGTCTGTACCTCGCGCACACCTACGACCGCGGCAAGACCTGGAAGACGTACAACGCGACGCCGAAGAGCCCCGTGCAGGTCGGGCCGGTCTGCACCGACGGCACCGTTGCCTGCCTGGGCACCTCCAGCGGCACCACGCTGCCGGTCGGCGTCAGCTCCCCGACCCGCAACCTGCTCGACTTCATCGACATGGACATCGACCTCAACACGGGCCGGGTCGTCGTCGCGGTGGCAGACGGGTGCCTGAAGGTGCGTGGCTGTACGACGAAGGACCGGCTCGACAAGGGCCTCATTGTCCGGCAGGTCGGCGGCACCCCGTTGCTGCGCACCACTGTCTCGCGGGCGAAGCACTGAGGCGTTCCCTGGCGGCGCTGCTCGGGTTGGCGCTGCTCGCGTCAGCAGCACCGGCACACGCCGCCGACGCCCCGCCATCGCAGCCGATGACGATCGGCACCGCGCTGCCTCCTGGCGAGAACGGCCGGGTCACGGTCGCCGGCCAGGCCCAGGGCGAGCTGACCGGCGACTACGGCCCGCACACCGAGGACCAGCGCGTCATGTACTGGGACGGCCGCTACAAGGACGGCCGGTTCCAGAAGGCGGCGGGCACGCCGGACAGCCCCGCCGCCGGCACCCGCATCTACCGGGATGCCTTCGGGACTCCAGCGATCTACGGGGACTCGTCCTTCGCGACCTGGTACGGCGCGGGCTATGCGGCGGGGGAGGACCGGCTTTTCCTCGCCGACGGCGTGCGACACGTGGCAGAGGGGACCTACGCCGAGCTGGTCGGTCCGTCCGGCGTACCCGCCGACATCCAGACCCGCACGCTGACCTACAGCGACGCCGACTACGACGCGATGTTCGCCGCGCTTCCGGCCGAGAGCCAGAACGTGCTGAAGGCCTACGTCGCCGGACTCAATGCCTACATCCAGTACGTGAAGGCGACGCCGTCGGAGCTCCCGGCGGAGTACGCCCTGCTCACCACGGTGCCGCAGGACTGGACCCTCAAGGACACGCTCGCGTCGGGCGTGCTGCTCACCCGCTTCGTCGCCGCCAGCGGCGGCGAGGAGTTCCGCGAGGTCGAGCTCCTGCGCACCCTGCAGAAGTCGCTGGGCGCCGAGCCCGGGCTGAAGGCGTTCAACGACATCCGCTGGCAGCGCGACCAGAAGGCCAGCGTCACCGTGCCGCCCAGCGAGGGCCGCTTCGCCAACAACGACCCCGTGCCCGCGGCCCAGCGAGACGCCGTCTACCGCAAGAGCGCTGCCTACGCCCTGAACCTCCCGCCCGAGCTGGCCACCGGCCCGGGCACGGGCGCCGCTCCGGTGCCGGCCACGCCGGCCGGTCTCCCGACAGCGGTCCGATCCAGCCTGCAGCGGATGGTCGACAGCCTCAACGCGTTCCGGGCCAACCTGCACGGCGGCTCCTACGTCTTCACCATCAGCGGCAAGCGCACCTCGACCGGCGCCCCCATGCTCGTCAACGGCCCGCAGCTCGGCTACACGTTCCCGACCGAGCTCTACGAGCAGGAGGTCCACGGCGGCGGCTACAACGCCCGCGGCGTGACCGTCCCCGGCGTGCCGACCGTCGCGATCGGCTACGGAACGAAGATCGCCTGGGGCATGACCACCGGCTACTCGAAGACGATCGACAGCTTCATCGAGACCACCCGTCGTACCGCCGGAAAGCTCGAGTACTTCCACAACGGCGCTTGGGTGCCGGCCGACTGCCGCACCGAGACGGTGAAGTACCGCGCGGCCGTGCAAGGCGTCCCGGCTGGTCCGGCGGTCTTCTCGCAGGACGCCGAGGTCTGCCGCACGGTCCACGGGCCGGTTGTCGCCTACAGCAAGGACGGCAGCAAGGCGCGGTCGGTCGACTACGCGATGTACCACCACGAGCTCGAGAACATCAACGGCATCCTGCAGTGGGACCGCGCGACCAACCTCGCCGAGTTCGTGGCGGGCGTCCGGCAGATGACCTGGAACGAGAACGTGATGTACGCCGGCGCCGACGGTCACATCGGCTACTGGCACCCCGGGCTCTACCCCAAGCGGAGCCCGAACTGGGACACCCGCTTCCCGGCGCCGGGCACGGGTGAGTTCGACAACCGCGGGCCGCTGCCGTTCGACCTGCTGCCGCACTCGGTTGATCCCGCCGTCGGCTACCTCGCCAACTGGAACAACAAGCCGGCCCAGGGCTGGGCCGACGACTACCTGGATCCGGCCAGCAGTCGTTCAGCGGGCCTCGCCGTCAGGGTGCGCACGATCCAGCTCGCCCTGGCAGCGCAGCCGAGGATCACGCCGGCGGCGCTGCGTGCGACGGAGTTCCGCATCGGGACCACCGACCACCGTTGGCACGAGTTCCAGCCGCTCCTCGTCGGTGCGGGTGGCAGCACGGCCACCGAGAAGGCGGCGATCGCGCTGGTCCGCTCGTGGAACGGCCGGTCCTACGGCGCGGGTGCAGGGACGAGCTCCACGTCGTACGACGACGAGACCGTCACGGACGGCCCGGGCCCGACGGTCTTCCGGCGCTGGATGGACGACCTGCGCGACGTCGTCCTTGCCGACCTGCCGCACGATGTCGTCGTCGCCGCCGACAACCGCGGTGGCCACGTGTTCGACGGGACACCCGCGGACAACCTCGTGCTGCGCAACCTCGCGCCGGCGGACAGCTCGCTGACGCTCTCGCGCAGCTACCTGCACGGCCGCACGGTGCGGACTGTCGCGCTGGCCGCGCTCGACCGGACGATCGCGTCGCTGACCAAGGACTACGGCGCGGACCCCGCGAAGTGGCGGGACCGGCACCCGCGCTCCACGATCGACTCGCTCACCGGCGTGATCGGCCCGTCCCGGACCATGCCGTACGAGGACCGCGGCTCCTGGGTCCAGGTGATCACCTTCGCGGCGAAGCCCCGAGCTGCGGTGGTCGCCGCGCCCGCGAAGCCGGCCGGTCAGCTCCCCGCCACCGGCGGCCTGCCCCTCGCGGCTTTGGCCGGGCTTGTCCTGCTGACGCTCGCTGCCGTCGTACGCCGAACTAGGCCTTGGTGAGGATCTCGGCGCCGGTCTCGGTCACCACGAGAGTGTGCTCGAACTGAGCGGTGCGTGACCGGTCCGCCGTGACCGCCGTCCAGCCGTCGTCCCACATCTCGTGGTGCCAGTCGCCGAGGGTGATCATCGGCTCGATGGTGAACGTCATTCCCGGCTCCAGCACCATCCGGGCCGCGGGGTTGTCGTAGTGGTAGACCTGCGGATCGCTGTGGAACGACCGGCCGATCCCGTGGCCGACGAAGGCCCTGACCACGCCGAGCCCGTTGCCCTCGGCGTGCTCCTGGATGGCCCGGCCGATGTCCCGAAGGCGCTGCCCCGGCCGCACCGCGGCGATGCCGACGTCGAGGCACTCGCGGGTGACCTCCACCAGCCGGCGTGACTCCGGGTCGACGTCACCGACCAGGAACGTCGCGTTGGTGTCCCCGTGGACCCCGCCCAGGTAGATGGTCACGTCGCAGTTGACGATGTCGCCGTCCTTCAGGACGGTCGAGTCCGGGATCCCGTGGCAGATGACCTCGTTGATCGAGGTGCAGAGCGACTTCGGGAACCCGTTGTAGCCCAGCGGCGACGGGTAGCCACCGCGCTTGATGCACTCCTCGTGCGCGATCGCGTCGAGGTCGTCCGTGGTGATGCCCGGCCGAACCGCGGCTCCGACGGCGGCCAGGACCTCCGCTGCGGCGCGGCCGGCCGCCCGCATGAGCTCGATGGTCTCGGCGTCCTTCGGCCGGGCTGAGTCGCGGTCGCGTGGCCGGCCGTGCTTGTCGAGCGCGTACGGCGGCCGGGCGATGTGCTCCGGGACGGCCCGCGGCGGGGACAGGCGGCCCGGCCGGACGTACTTCTCCGCCTCGGCCTCCTCGGCAAGCCGGCGGGCCTCGTCGGCAGCGGCCCGCTCGGGGTCGACGTCCGCGATGCGATGGCAGCGCTTGTAACGACGGCCGCTGCCGCACCAGCAGGGGTCGTTCGCCGCAATCGTCGGAGTGCTCACCTGATCCAGCGTAAGGCTGATCAAAAAGTCCGGGTCCGGCCGTCACCCGAGCGGGACTCGCACGTTGGGGCTCAGAGAGGACGCCGCCCACGGGAGCCCGCGGTCATGACCATGACGACGACGAGGGACGACTCGGGTCCTGTCGTGGCCACGAGCCCGGACAAGAGCGACCTGCTCGAGGTCCTGGCCGATGCCGACAGCCTCCGGATGCACCTGCAGCCCGTCACCGACCTCGGGACCGGCAACGTCTGGGGGCTGGAGGCGCTGGCCCGCTTTCCCGGCCACCCCCAGCCGGGACCGGCGGCGTGGTTCCGCACCGCCCTGATCGCCGGCTGGGGTCCGGCTCTCGAGACGGTGGCGCTCTGCGGGGCTCTGGACGTCCTCGACCGGCTGCCCGAGCACCTCGTGCTCAGCGTCAACCTCTCGCCGGGCGCGCTGCTGCGTCCCGACGTGATCGAGCTGCTGCACGACGCCTCGCCCGGTCGCCTCCTCGTCGAGATCACCGAGCACGAGCCCGTGCGCGACTACCCGGCGCTGCTGTCGGCCCTGTCCGGTCTGCGCGATGCCGGCCTGCGCATCGGCATCGACGACTTCGGGGCCGGGCACTCGAGCCTGCGGCACGTCCTCCAGCTGGCCCCGGACGTGGTCAAGCTGGACATCTCGATCACGCGGCACGTCGATGTCGACCCGTCCAAGCAGGCGCTGGTCGAGGCGATGCTGGCCTTCTGCTCGCGGGTGGGCGCCCTGGTCATTGCCGAGGGGATCGAGGAGGCCGGCGAGCTCGTCACCCTGATGGACCTGGGCGTGCAGTACGGCCAGGGCTGGTTCCTGGCCCGCCCGGCCGCCCCCGAGACCGTGCTGCCGGTGCTG
>JAVXVI010000248.1:0-6488 GCA_032230005.1 Actinomycetota bacterium
CAGGACGCCGGCGACGGACGACAGGACCGCGTAGAGCCGGACGCGCCGCCCGACCGGGACCGGCCGCAGCAGCGCTGCGAGCCCGAGCGTCACCGTGAGCATCGTGACGTTGGCGCCGAGCGCGTCGCCGGCAGCCAGACCCGGATGTCCCGAGGAGCTGGCCAGCACCCCGGTGAGCAGCTCCTCCGGCTCGGCGCCGGCCAGCAGCAGGCCGATGGCGAGGACCGTGATGCCGAGGCGCTTGGACGCGGCCGCGGCGTTCTCGACGAACAGCTCCGCGCCGACCACGAGCAGCACCGTCGCCACGACCAGCAGCAGGAACCCGATCACGCGTTGCGGACCTCTGTGACCGGCATCGAGCTGTCGGCCGGCAGGTCCAGCGGACTCGGGGCGACGCCGGCAGCCACCAGCCGCGAGCCGAGCGCCGCCACCATGGCGCCGTTGTCGGTGCAGAGCCCAGGCCGCGGCACCCGCAGGCGGATGCCGGCCGCATCGCACCGCTCCTGGGCAAGCGCGCGCAGCCGCGAGTTGGCCGCGACCCCGCCGCCGATCAGCAGGTGATCCACGCCGTGCGCCTTGCAGGCGGCGACCGCCTTGCTGGTCAGGACGTCCACGACGGACTCCTGGAAGGAGGCGCAGACATCGGCGACCGGGATGTCGCCGTCCTGCGCCTCGACCCACCGGGCGACGGCCGTCTTCAGGCCGCTGAAGGACACGTCGTACGTCCCCTGGGTCTTGCCGCGCGGGAACGCGATCGCCTTCGGATCGCCCTCACGAGCAAGCCGGTCCACGACCGGGCCACCGGGGAAGCCCAGCCCGAGAAGGCGGGCGACCTTGTCGAAGGCCTCGCCTGCGGCGTCGTCGACGGTCTGACCGAGCGGCTGCATCGTCTGCGTGACGTCGTCGACGAGCAGCACCGAGGAGTGGCCGCCGGAGACGAGCATCGCGATGCAGGGCTCGGGCAGCGGGCCGTGCTCGAGGACGTCGACGGCGACGTGGGCGGCGAGGTGGTTGACGCCGTAGAGGGGGACGTCGAGGGCGAGGGCGTAGGCCTTGGCGGCGGCGACGCCGACCAGCAGGGCGCCGGCCAGCCCGGGTCCGCTCGTGACGGCAACCGCGTCGAGATCGGCGAGGCTCACCCCTGCCGTCTCCAACGCGCGGTGCACCGTCGGCACCATCGCCTCGAGGTGCGCTCTGCTCGCGACCTCCGGCACCACGCCACCGAAGCGCGCATGCGCGTCGACCGAGGAGGCGACCGCGTCGGCGAGGAGCGTGATGCCACGGACGATGCCGATGCCCGTCTCGTCGCAGGACGTCTCGATGCCCAGCACCAGTGGTGCGTCCGTCATGTCCGCACCATGACGAGGGCGTCGGTCCCGCTCGGCTGGTAGTAGCGACGGCGGACACCCGCGCGCCGGAAGCCGAAGCGCTCATAGAGCCCGATGGCCCTGGCGTTGTCGGCGCGCACCTCGAGCGAGACGCGCGACTGGCGCCGGCGCCCGGCCTCGTCCAGCAGCGCGGTCAGCAGTGCACTGCCCACGCCGCGTCCCTGCACGTCGCCGGCGACCGCGAGGGTCTGCACGAAGGCCTCGTCGGGGTAGTCGCAGAGCCCGGCGTAGCCGACCACGGCAGCATCCTCGACGGCGACGAGGTAGTGGCGGGTGTCGAGCTGCCCCAGCTCGGACCAGTAGGTGCGCGGCGTCCACCGGTCGTCGGTGAACAGCTGTTGCTCGAGCGGCAGCACCTCGTCGATGTGCCACCACCGCATCCGGGTCAGCTCCATCAGGCCGTCACCCGCTTCGGCAGGCCGGGCTGCTCGGCGTCAGGGCGGCGCAGGTACATCGGGACCAACGGCTCGGGAGGGGTCCCGAGAAGGGGCGCGACGACCTGCACGATGCGTACGGCGGACGGGTAGCGCGGCTCGGGGTGAACGTCGAGACCGGCGAACACGTCTGCGTACTGCAGCGCGCCAGCCCCGACGACCGGCAGGCCGTGGAGGGCAGCGACGGCCTCCGCCGGCTTCGAGACCTCAGGGCCGTGCGTTCGCGAGCCGGCTTCGTCGTACGTCGCCCAGTAGACCTCGCGTCGCCGGGCATCGGTCACGGCCGCCCGGCGCCCGGCTCCCAGCCCGTCGAGAGAGCAGGTGCCGTAGGCAGGGATCCCGAGGGCATCCGACAACGTGGCCGCCGTCACGACGCCGACGCGCAGGCCCGTGAAGGGCCCGGGGCCGAGCCCGACCGCGATGGCCTCGAGGTCACCGCGGCCGACGCCCGCATCGGTGAGGGCGTTGCGGATGCCCTGAGCGAGCAGCTCGCCGTGCCGCCGGGCATCGACCACGACCTGCTCGGCCAGCACCCGGTCGCCGTCCACCAGCGCCACGGACACAGCCGGCGTCGAGGTGTCGAGGCCGAGGACGAGCATGCCAGCGAGCCTAGGTCGACAGCACGGTGGTGATCGCCCGGGTCACGACGCGCAGCTCCTCGGGCTCGATGACATAGGGCGGCATCGTGTAGACGAGCCGCCCGAACGGCCGCACCCAGGCACCCTCGTCGACGAGGCGGGGCTGCATGGCTGCGAGGTCGACAGGGTCGCGCAGCTCCACGACTCCGATGGCACCGAGGACGCGCACGTCCACCACCCCCGGCAGCTCTCGGCAGGGTGCGAGCTGCTCGCGCAGAGCCGCCTCGATCGACTGCACCCGGCTCTGCCACGGCCCCGTGATCAGCAACCGCACGCTGGCCAGCGCGACGGAGCAGGCCAGCGGGTTGGCCATGAACGTCGGGCCGTGCATGAGGGCGTTGCCGGGTGGCGCGCAGACGCCGTCCGCGACCTCCTGCGTGCAGAGTGTCGCGCCGAGCGTGAGGTAGCCGCCGGTCAGCGCCTTGCCCACGCACATGATGTCGGGCACGACTCCGGCGTGCTCCCAGGCGAACAGCCGCCCGGTCCGGCCGAAGCCGGTGGCGATCTCGTCGAAGAGCACCAGCACGCCGTGCTCCCTGCAGAGCTCGACCAGCTGCCGCAGGTAGTCCGGCGCGTAGAACCACATGCCGCCGGCGCCCTGGACCACGGGCTCGACGACCAGCGCGGCGACCTCGGCGCCACGACTGCTCAGCAACGCCCTGACCTCGTCGAGGTCTGCGGGAAGCACGGGGGCGTCGAAGGCCGGCCGGGGCCGGTCGACGAACAGCTGCTGCGAGACGTAGTCCTTGAACAGCCGGTGCATCCCCGTCACCGGGTCGCAGACGGACATCGCGCCGGCCGTGTCCCCGTGGTAGCCGCCGCGGACGGTGAGCAGCAGATGGCGCTGGGGCTGGCCGCGACCCTGCCAGTACTGCAGCGCCATCTTGATCGCCACCTCGACGGCGACGCTGCCCGAGTCGGCGAAGAAGACCTTCGTGAGATCCGGCGGCGTGATGTCGACGAGCAGCTCGGCCAGCTCGACGGCGGGGGCATGCGTGAGTCCGCCGAACATGACATGCGCGAAGCGATCGACCTGCGCGTGTACGGCGGCGTCGAGCTCAGGATGGCCGTAGCCGTGAATGGCTGCCCACCACGAGGACATGCCGTCGACCAGCTCCCGGCCGTCGGCCAGGGTGAGGCGCGATCCGCGGGCGGCCACGACCTCGAACAGCGGCGAGTCGGTGGTGACCGACGCATACGGGTGCCAGACGTGCGCCCGGTCGCGGGCGATCAGGTCGGTCACGCCGCGGCTGCCCGACGGAAGGTGGACGCGTCGAAGGCGCCGCCGAGCGCCGGCGACAGACCGTGCCGCGCAGCTGCGCCGAAGGCCGCGTCACTGAACCCGGCAGCACCGGCCTCCATGGCCCCCGCCAAGGGCTGCCCAGCCAGGGCCTCGAGATCAGCGACGTTGCTTCGCTCCGCGAGATCCGGCGTTGTCGGCCACGCCCCTATGACGAGCCCGGCCAGGTCGAGAGACCGGCGGTCCATGGCCTCCAGCGTCAGCGCGGTGCTGTTGAGGGTGCCCAGGCCCGGGGCGGTCACGAGCAGCACCGGGAGCTTCAGCGCCACGGCGACGTCGGCGATGGTGAAGCCGTTGTCGTCGTAGTGCACAAGGAGGCCGCCCGCGCCCTCCACCAGGACCAGCTCTGCCTCGCCAAGGGCGGCGACGACGGCATCGACGCACGCTGCCCGCGTCAGCGGCGGCCGGGCGGAGCGCCGCGCCGCGGCGGCCGGCGACAGAGGATCTGGATAGCGCACCAGCTCCACCCCGCGGGCCTGCGGCGCCCGGCGAAGGATCTCTGCCACGTCCCCGCCACCGCCGTCGGGCTCACCGGTCTGCGCCGGCTTGACCACGATCACGCGGTCACCACGACCCACGGCAAGGCAGGCCACCGCGGCGGCGATCGTCGTCTTGCCGACGCCCGTGCCGGTGCCGGTGACGAGGAGGCCCGTCACACCCCGACCCGTGCGGCAGCGAGCACGGCTTCGGCGGCACGCGCCACGTCGGCCGATGTCAGGTCAGCGCGCACGGTGAGTCGCAGGCACGACTCGCCGGGCGGCACCGAGGGTGGCCGGAAGCAGCCGACCCGCACGCCACTCGAGGCGCAGACGTCGCGCGCTGCCGATGCCGCGTGCGGGTCACCGATGCGCAACGCCAGCACCGCGGACTGTGGCGCGGGCAGGTCGAGCCGGTGGGCGAGAGCGGCGGCGTTGTCACGCAGCGCCGCGATCCGCGCCCGCGTGACCAATCCGAGGGCAGCGAGGGCAGCCCCCACAGCGGCGGGGGCGAGTCCCGTGTCGAAGACGAACGGTCGGGCCGTGTCGATGAGGTGCGCGCGCACCGCCGCCGACGCGACGACAGCACCGCCCTGGCTGCCGAGCGACTTGGACAGCGTCATCGTGCGGACGACATCGTCGTACGACGAGATCCCCGCGGCCACAGCGGCGCCGCGACCCTCGTCACCGACGACACCGACCGCATGCGCCTCGTCCACCACCAGCGCTGCGCCTTTGTCCCGGGCCGCTGCATGCAACTCGGCCAGCGGGGCCAGGCGTCCGGTGACGCTGAAGACAGCGTCAGTGACGACGATGGCGCGCGCCTCCGACCGCATCGACAGCGCACGTCGTACGGCATCGACGTCGTCGTCAGGCACGACCACGACCCGCGCCCTGGACAGCCGGCAGGCGTCGACCAGCGAGGCGTGATTGCCGGCGGAGCTGACGATGAGGCTGCCCGGGCCGCTCAAGGCTGTCACGGCGGCGAGGTTGGCGAGGTAGCCGGAGCTGAAGACCAGCGCCGACGGTGCGCCGCAGAACGCCGCGAGTGCGTGCTCCAGCTCGGCGTGCAGCTGGGTAGTCCCCGTCACGAGTCGCGACCCGGTCGATCCGGCGCCGTACTCGCGGAGCGCGGTGACCGCTGCTTCGACGACGTCGGGGTGCCTCGCCAACCCGAGGTAGTCGTTGCCCGCGAGGTCGAGCATCGCATCGGCCCCGGCCGGTCGAGCCATCAGGACGCGATGCAGCCCGGCCTCATCGCGCTCGGCGGCAGCGGCCGCCAGCCACGACAGCGGGGGCGGGTGTCCGGTCACAACGGTCCCTGGTGGCTCACAGCGTCTGCGCGAGTGCCTTCACCGGCATCGACAGGTCGGTCAGCATCTGGAGATCCTCGGTCGCCGGACGACCGAGCGTCGTCAGGTAGTTGCCGACGATGACAGCGTTGATGCCGCCCAGCATCCCGTCGCGAGTCAGCTCGCCGAGGGTGATTTCGCGGCCGCCGGCGAACCGCAGGACGGTGCGCGGCAGGGCCAGCCGGAAGACCGCGATCGCCTTGAGCGCCTCCTCCGCGGGCATCACCGGAAGGTCACCGAAAGGCGTTCCGGGACGGGGGTTGAGGAAGTTCAGCGGCACTTCGTGCGGGTCGATCGTGGCGAGCTCCGCGGCGAACTCCGCTCGCTGCTCGAGGGTCTCGCCCATGCCGAGGATGCCGCCGCAGCAGACCTCCATGCCGGCGTCACGGACCATGCGCAGGGTCTCGTGCCGCTCCTCCCAGGTGTGGGTGCTGACCACGTTCGGGAAGTAGGACCGGGCGGTCTCCAGGTTGTGGTTGTAGCGGTGGACACCCATGGCGACGAGCTCGTCCACCTGCTGCTGGGTCAGCATGCCGAGCGAGCAGGCGATGTTGATCTCGACGACCTCGCGGATCGCAGAGATGCCGGCCTTGACCTGGGCCATCAGCTTGTCGTCGGGGGCGCGTACGGCGGCGACGATGCAGAACTCCGTCGCCCCCGTCTCGGCGGTCTCGACGGCTGCCTTGACCAGGGATGGGATGTCCAGCCAGGCGGCGCGAACCGGCGAGGGGAACAACCCGGACTGCGAGCAGAAGTGGCAGTCCTCCGGGCACCCGCCGGTCTTGACACTCACGATGCCCTCGACCTCGACCTCGGGACCGCACCACTTCATGCGGACCTCATGCGCGAGCTGCAGCAGGTCGGACGTGTGCTCTGCCGGCAGGGACAGGCAGGTCAGCG
>JAVXVI010000249.1:0-2559 GCA_032230005.1 Actinomycetota bacterium
ACCCGGTGTTCCGCTCGCAGCTGGAGAAGACGCCGGAGGAGGACCTCGGCGCCGCCGTTCTCTACTGGTCGGGGCAGTTCGCCAACCCGGAGCTGACGTGGGACGACATCGCGTGGCTGCGTGAGCAGACCTCGCTGCCGATCGTCATCAAGGGCGTGCAGCACCCGGACGACGCGCGTCGCGCCGTCGACGTCGGTGCGGCCGGGATCATCTGCAGCAACCACGGCGGCCGCCAGGTCGACGGTGCCGTCGGCTCGCTCGACGCGCTGCCCGGCGTCGTCGAAGGGGCGGGAGATCTTCCGGTGCTCTTCGACAGCGGCGTGCGTACGGGCGCGGATGCGGTGAAGGCACTCGCGCTCGGCGCCGCGGCCGTGCTGCTGGCCCGACCGTATGTCTACGGACTCGCGCTCGGCGGTGAGGAGGGGGTGCGGCACGTGCTGCGCACGTTCCTCGCCGACCTCGACCTGCAGCTCGGCCTGTCCGGGCATGCCAGCGTGCGCGAGCTGTCGACCTCGTCTCTGGTGCGGACCTGACAGATCAGGGACGCGGCGTCGACGGCAGCTTCGTCAGTCCGTTGCAGCCCACCTGCAGCGCGGTGCGCGTCGGAGCAGCCGCGGGGTCCGGCGCGGGGAGCGTGGTCTTGCCGTCCTTGTAGTAGCCGCCCGACCAGGAGCCGAAGATGTGCTGGCGGCACCAGGAGTCGACGACGAACCACGCCTCCTCGTCGGCCGGTCGCTTCAGCGCGGCCAGGGTGCCGGCGAGCGGTCCGTAGAACTTGTCGAACTCCGCCAGCCACAGCGAGTCGTCCTGCTTCAGCCGGGCGTAGTACGTGCCATAGCCCTCGGCGGCGTAGTGCTCGTCCGCGATGCGCGGCGCCGGCGCGAGTCCGCCGACGTTGCTGCCGCCACCGCTGCTGACCGCGCCCTTGAAGAGCCGATCACGCAGCTCCACCGCGGTGAGCTTGCCGTCGCCCAGCTCGCAGGTCCGACGGGCCCGTCCGCAGGTGAACGCTCCGCTGCTGATCACGCCGCCGCTCTGCACCCGGCTCGGGCCGGCCATCGCGTGTCGGGCGAGGTAGAGACCGCGCGCATAGGTGCCGGCGACGGTCGGTGCCGCGTTGGACGTCCCACTGAAGCGGGCGCCTCCGCTTGGCGTCGTCGCGTTGTAGGCGCTCGGGTAGCTCTCGCCGATCCCCGAGACGTCGACCGGCTTGCCGCTCCCGGTGTACTGCGCCTTGCCGGTGGGTGCGGTTGCGCCGACGGTGACCACCCAGTCCGGCCCCTTCACCGAGGACGTCAGGGTCGAGAAGGGGGCGACGAAGCCGTTCTCGATGCCGTTGCCGGCCGAGAACACGATCGTCTGGCCGCGCTCGCTCGCCTTCTTCTGCTGCTCCACCGGTCCGCCGTACAAGCCGTCGCGTACCTCGCCGCGCGGAACCGTCTGCAGGCCGTAGGAGTTGCTGACGACGTCGATCCACGGCTGGCTCTCGGCCCAGGCCAGCGCGCGCTCCGTCGCCGTCGTGTCGCCCGCGGTGATGTGCACGATGAGGCACTCCGGGCAGGTCCCGTGGATGTTGCCGACCGAGACGCTGGACGTGCCGTTGCCGTGACCGGTGCCGTAGACCGGCTCGTAGGTGTAGCCCTCCGCCGGGTTCTGGTCGATGGCTGAGGCGAGCTTCTCCTCGTAGTCGAAGGAGATGCCGCCGATGACCTTCGTGCCCGGGAACCAGTAGTAGTTCAGGGAGTCCGGTCCGCTGCTCTTGATCTTCTTCCACTGCGCATCGTCCTTCTTGCGCAGTGCGGGCAGGCTCGCCGTCTCGTCGTTGTCGGGCAGCGAGAGCTTCAGCCCGGTGAAGCTGGAGAACGTCTTCGGCGACGGGAAGCCCTTGAGCCACTTGTCGGGCGGGGTGTTGAGAGGCAGGTCGTCGGCCGGATCGGTGTTCGTCGCCTGCGGCATCTTCGACGCGAGGAAGTCCCAGTGGTACGGCGAGATGCCGCTGTCGATGACTGCCACGACGACGGCATCGGTGCCGGCAGGAGCGGGAGCGGTGCGTGCGCCGGCGGTCTGCAGCGGGACGAGCACGCTGGCCGCGAGGGCGGCTGTGAGCAGGGGACGTGCGAAACGACTGGGGGACATGGACCGGGAGGTTCGCTGCGGAGCGCCGATGTCCTGCCCGGATCGCGGCCGATGTGGCCTGCACGACAGTTCTGCGGACCGGCCGCGAGGATCCCCGGGGCCTTTCGTTGGTCGGGGAGAGGCGCGCATCCGCGTGCCCGTTTGCCCCTCACAGGAGCCCGCCACCGTGCGAAACCGCATCCTCGCCCTGCTGACCGGAGCCGTGCTCGTCGCACCGGCTGCCGCCCTCCTGCCCGCCGCCCCGGCCTCCGCCGGTGAGGGCTCGTCGTACGTCGTCCAGCTCGCGCCCGGCACGGGTGCGGTGTCCCCCGTCGTCGACACCCTGGTGCAGCGGTACGGCGGCGCCGTCGGCTTCACCTACACGACGGCGATCCGCGGCTTCTCCGTCACCATCCCGTCCGCCGATGCGGCGCGGCTCGCGGC
>JAVXVI010000250.1:0-22704 GCA_032230005.1 Actinomycetota bacterium
TTGTCGACCTCGCGGGACAACCTGGCCAGGTCCGGCCGGCCAGCCAGCCGCCGCTCGATCCGCTGCCGGTCACGCAGCATCACGCCGTCCAGGCGCTCCCGGAGGTCGGCGGTGGTCATCGTCCGTCCAGCCTAGGTCGCCGAGGACCGTCGATGGTTGGCTGGCGGGATGCACCACCGCTTCGCCGTCCCTGCCCTGGCGGCTGTCCTGACCGCTGCACTGACCGCGGCCTGCTCCTCCACGTCGACGACCGCGACCCGCTCGTCGACCCCACCGTCGGCGTCGCCCGCACCGTCGGTCGCCGCCACCGGCGCCCCGCCGTCAGCATCAGGCACCGTCTGGATCTGCCGGCCCGGTGCGCCGAGCGCGCCGTGCACGGACAACCTCGACGCCACCGTCGTAGGCAAGGGCGGCACCACGACCAAGACCACCCAGAGACCCGCCTCGAATCCCCCGGCCGACTGCTTCTACGTCTACCCGACCGTCTCCAGCGCTCCGGCCGACAACGCCCCCAGGGCCAGCGCGCCGGAGGTCGTCGACGCGGTGCACGCACAGGCTGCGCTGTTCTCCTCGGTCTGCCGCGTCTTCGTCCCCGCCTACCGGCAGGTGACGGTCCGCGCCCTCCTGACCGGCCACTACTTCGACCAGAAGCTCCAGGACCTGGCGTACGGCGATGTCAGGGCCGCGTGGCAGGACTACCTCGCGCACGACAACAACGGACGTCCGGTCGTGCTGATCGGGCACTCGCAAGGCGCCATGCTGCTCACGCGGCTCATCAAGGCAGAGATCGATCACAACGCCGCCGTACGCGCCCGGCTGCTCAGCGCCATCCTCGTCGGCGGAAACGTCTCGGTCGCCACGGGCAAGGACGTCGGCGGCAGCTTCTCGGCCATCCCGGCCTGCCGCACCGCCGGGCAGCGCGGATGCGTGATCGCCTACAGCTCGTTCGCCACCACTCCCCCGGCGCTCGCGCTGTTCGGCCGCACGAAGGCGCCGGGCCAGTCGGTCCTGTGCACCGACCCGTCGCAGCTGGCCGGCGGGTCCGGCCTGGCGCACGCCTACGTCCCGGCGGACCGGGTCACCTCGGGACCGCAGCCGCTGCCCGGGACCGGCTTCGTCGCCTATCCCGGCCAGCTCCGCATCGGCTGCAAGACCGCCGCCGGCGCCACCTGGCTCAACGTCGCCACCGTCCCCGGCAGCTCCGTGCCGGCGTTCCAGGACACGCTCGGCCCGACGTGGGGGCTGCACATCGCCGACGTGACGCTGGCCCTCGGTGACCTCGTCGAGGCCGTACGCCGGCAGGAGGCCGCGCGCCCCTAGCCACGCACCCCGACGAGCGAGCACCTGGCCCATCGGTCAGGCTGTAGGTCATGACCACGAGCGCCGCAGCCCCGCACAGCCCCGATGCGGACTACGAGCCGGACCCGATGCGGTGGAAGGCGCTCAGCGTCTGCCTGGTGGCCGGCTTCATGTCGCTGCTGGACGTCAGCATCGTCAACGTCGCACTCCCCAGCATCGCCACCGGCCTGCACGCCGGCGAGAGCTCGTTGCAGTGGATCGTGTCCGGTTACGCCCTCACCTTCGGCCTCCTGCTGGTCCCGGCCGGGCGGATTGGCGACGCTCGCGGCCGGCGACCTGCCTTCATGTGGGGCCTTGGGCTCTTCACCCTCGCCAGCCTCGCCTGTGGCGTCGCGCCCAACGACGGCACGCTCATCGCGGCCCGGCTGCTGCAGGGCGCAGCCGGCGGCATCCTGACGCCGCAGGTCAGCGGCCTGATCCAGCAGCTGTTCCGCGGCCGCGAGCGTGCCAAGGCGTTCGGCCTGCTCGGTGCCTCCATCGGCATCTCCACCGCCGTCGGCCCCCTGCTCGGCGGCCTGATCATCCAGGTGTTCGGCGCCGACAAGGGCTGGCGCTTCGTCTTCTTCGTCAACCTGCCGGTCGGGATCCTGGCCCTGTTCCTCGCCTTCCGGCTGATCCCCTACGTGCGGTCCACCGGCCGTCGCGAGTCACTGGACCCCGTCGGCGTCCTGCTGCTCGGCGGCTTCGTGACCTGCATCCTGCTGCCGCTCATCGAGCAGGAGCAGTGGCACAGCTCGGCGCGGCTGCTGCTCTTCCCTGCCGCCGCGATCCTCGGTGTCGCCTGGCTGGCCTGGGAGGTCAGCTACGCCAAGCGCAGCGACCCGGTCGTCGACCTCGCGCTGTTCCGCGAGCGCGGCTACGGCCTCGGCGCCAGCGTCGGTCTGCTGTTCTTCGCCGGGTTCACCGGACTGTTCTTCATCTACACGCAATACCTCCAGATCGGTCTGCACTACAGCGCCCTGCGCGCTGGCGCGGCCGCGACCCCGTTCGCCTTCGGGGCTGCTGCAGCGGCCGCTATCGGCGGACGGATCGTCACCCGCTACGGCCGCAAGCTCGTCGTACTCGGCCTTGCACTCGTCGTCGTCTCCTTCGTCAGCACCTACTTCGCCGCGCACGCCGTCCCCGGCCCGAACGTCGGCTGGGCCGTCGCACTGCCGTTCCTGATCGGTGGCATCGGCAGCGGGTTCGTCATCACACCCAACGTCACGCTGACGCTCAACGAGGTGCCGGTACGACGCGCCGGCATCGCCGGCGGAGTGCTCCAGACCGGCCAACGGATCGGTACGGCGGCCGGGATCGCCGCGACCGGCAGCGTCTTCTACGGCACGGTGCGCACCAGCCACGGCGACTGGGCACTCGCCTTCCGGCACGGCCTGTGGGTCATCACCGCGTTCACCGTCGCGACGCTGGCGCTCGCCGTCGTCGACCTCGCCACCGGCGACAAGACCTTGCGTACCTGACCACTTCAGGGGTACGCAGCAGGCATGCCTGCCATCACCGTGGACGACGTCACCACCCTGCCCCGCGTGACCACGGGTCCGGAGGCGCAACAGCGACCCGTCCGCTCGATCACGACCGCACCGCACGGACTCGAGGGCGAGGGCTTCCCGGTCCGCCGCGCCTTCGCCGGCGTGGACCTGGGCGAGCTCGACCCGTTCATCCACCTCGACCAGATCGGCGAGATCGACTACGGCCCCGGCGAGCCGAAGGGCACGCCGTGGCACCCGCACCGGGGCTTCGAGACCGTCACCTACATGATGGATGGCGCGCTCCGGCACAACGACTCGCTCGGCGGCGGCGGGCTGATCAGTGACGGCGACACGCAGTGGATGACGGCCGGCCAGGGGATCCTGCACATCGAGACCCCGCCGGAAGAGGTCGTCGCGGCCGGCGGCCGCTTCCACGGCCTGCAGCTGTGGGTCAACCTGCCGGGTGCGCAGAAGTGGGTCGACCCGCGCTACCAGGACCTCTCCGGCGACCAGGTGCGGCTGCTCACCACCGACGACGGCAGCGCGCTGCTGCGGCTCATCGCCGGCGACCTCGGCGGCAACCAGGGTCCGGGCTCGACCTACACGCCGATGACGATGGTGCATGCCAGCCTCAGTACGGGCGGCCGGATGGACCTGCCGTGGGAGCCCACCCACAACTGCCTGGTCTACGTCCTCAACGGCCGCGGCACCGTGGGCCCTGATGCCAGCCCGATCCGCACCGGCCAGCTCGCGGTCCTCGGCGGCGGCGATGCCCTGACCGTCGCCGCCGACCCCGGCTCGCAGGAGGGCAGCCCGACGATGGAGATCCTGCTGCTCGGCGGCCGCCCGATCCGGGAGCCGGTCGCCTGGGCCGGGCCGTTCGTCATGAACACCGAGGCTGAGGTGCGCCAGGCGTTCGAGGACTTCCAGGCCGGCCGGCTCGGCACGATCCCCGCCGTGCACAACGCACCGACCGACCTCCTCGTCGTGCAGACCGACTCGCCGCTGGACTGATGCCGCTGCACAGCGCGGGCATCCTGCTCTGGCGGCACTCCCCCGACCTGCAGGTGCTGCTCGCCCATCCGGGCGGTCCGCTGCATGCCAGCAAGGACGTCTGGGGCATCCCGAAGGGGCTGATCGAGCCGGGCGAGGAGCTCCGCGAGGCGGCCTACCGCGAGTTCGCCGAGGAGCTCGGCCTGCCAGTCCCTGCCGGGCCGCCTCGCCCGCTCGGTGACATCCGGCAGAAGGGCGGCAAGCTGGTCACTGCCTGGGCGATCGAGGGTGACGTCGACCTGGCCGCGTTCGCGCCCGGGCTGTTCGAGATGGTCTGGCCGCCGCGGTCCGGTCAGCTGCAGAGCTTCCCCGAGATCGACCGGATCGAGTGGTTCGCTGTGCCGGTCGCGCGCGGGAAGATGCTGCCCGCGCAGCTGCCGTTCCTGGACCGGTTGGAGGAGATGCTGAGGTGAGCCATCACGTCTGCGGTGACTGCGGCGAGCTGTCGGTGTGGGAGCTGTCCTGCGTCCGCGACGCCGCCGCCGTACCGCCCGACGTCATCTCGATGGTGGCCTGCGAGGCACACCGGCTCGATGCCACCGAGCACATGCTCAACCAGTACGGCAACGTCACGATCACTGAGGTGCTGGGCTGAACACCCGCACCCGGCGTGACTCGACGCCCTCGAGGTCGCGCGTGGTGGGGACGTCGTACGACGCGAGCTCGGTCCATCCCTCCAGCGGCAGGTAGGCCCGCCCGGGGTCTCCCAGGAGCACTCGCGCGGGGCTCAGGTCGAACCAGCGCATGACCTGGCGGGCGAGGTCTCGCTCGTACCAGACGTCGCCGGCCAGGATGACGTCGACGTCGGGCGGGTCGCCGCCCAGCAGGTCGGTGACGGTCACCTCGATCACCACGTCGTTGACGGCGGCGTTCATCGGGACGACCACCGCGCAGAGCGGGTCGATGTCGGTGGCGAGCACCGATGCAGCACCAGCCTTCATCGCGGCGATGCCCACCAGGCCGCTTCCGGAGCCGAGGTCGAGCACGCCTTTCCCGACGACCTCCTCGGGATGGTCGAGGACGTAACGGGCGAGCGCCTGCCCGCCGAGCCAGCCGATGGACCAGAACGGTGGCGGCAGGTCCTTGCCGGTGTGCTCCCACAGCTCGACGATGTCGTCGACGAGGTGCAGCTCGACCTCGGGGACGACCGGCGGCCGGGTGAGCCGCGTGTGCGCGAGAACGAGCGCCCGGATCTGTTCTGGAGTCACGAAGGGACGAGGGTACGTCGGGGGCGACTCACCCGACGATCTTCGACAGGCCGGGGCCAACTCCTGCCATGCTGTCGCCATGCTGAAGAAGGTGCTGATCCGGTGGGCCGTCCTCACCGTCGCTGTCGGTGCTGCAGCGGCGATCGTGCCTGGGGTCAACATCCACGGTGGGTTCCTCACCCTGCTGTGGGTCGCCCTGCTGTTCGGGCTCGTCAACGCGATCATCGGCCCGTTCCTGCGCCTGCTTGCGCTGCCGTTCACCCTGCTGACGCTGGGGGTCTTCGCCCTCGTCGTGAACGGCATCCTGGTCGCGATCACGGCCGGTCTCAGCAGCAAGTTCGACGTAGGCGGCTTCTTCAGCGCGTTTGTCGCGGCGCTGGTGATCTCCCTGGTCTCGACGCTGCTGAACCGCGTGACGACCAGCAAGCGCCGTACCCACTAGCGCGGGTCTCAGGTCCGCGAGCCGCCCACCCCGACGAGCACCGCGAGACCGAGAACGGACCGCGGTGAGTACGGCTGGCGCCACAGGCCGCCGTGCGCCGCTGACTGCGCCTCCGCCGCAAACGGGTGCACCCGGCCTGGCGATGTCCGCAGGTCGTGCGCGAGCAGCGCGGCCATCAGGACGTTGCTGGTCGCCGGCTCGAACACCTCGACTCCGAAGCGCCTCGCGCCGGTGTAGGCGGTGGCGAGCAGCCGGTTCTTCACCACCGACCGGGTCCTGGTCGGCGGCGCGACGTTGAGCGACACCTGCACGCCCTCGTCACGTGCCACGGCCGCGCGCCAGCGCTGGAGGCGCTTGGCCAGGGCGTAGTTGGGACCCTGCTGCGGCACCAAGCTGTCGCAGACCGCCGAGCCCTCCGGGTAGTTGGGGACCAGCAGCCGCCCGCCGCTCACGGCCCGCAGTGGCACCCGCATGGCCTTCAGGGCACTGCGCCGGCCGTGACCCGAGCGGGCCTGCTCCACGACCTCCGGCGGTACGGCGAAGACATCCGTGGGCGTCGCGAGGAACGACAGCGCGACGTCGTCACGGGTCTCGAGCAGGTGCACGGTCAACGCATCGACCCCGGCCGAGACCCGCACGTTCGTGACGCCGTCGGCGTAGACGTAGTTGCCGAGCAGCAGCGGCCCGTCGAGCTCGCGCAGCCACGATGCGATCTGCGGCAGGTCCGTGATGAGGTCGGCACCGGCCGTCTGCTCCAGGTCACCCCTGCTGCCTGTGCGCACGGGCACCGTGAGGCGTCCAGCACCCGTCCGGGCAACCCCCAGGACGCGCGACCACAGGTCGGCGCGCGGCAGGTCGATGCCCACGACGTTGCCGCCCCACCGCAGCAGTGACTGCAGCGGACCCATCTCCGCACCGGCGCCGAGGACGATGACGGTCCGGTCGGAGAGGTCGAGCCAGTCGGGGTTGGCGACGACGAGCCGGACGGCCTCGGCACAGGACGGCTCGATGGTGCCCGCGTCGACCCACCGGTCCAGCTGCCGCTGCAAAGCATCGCCGCGCAGCCGCTCGCCGCGATAGGGCAGCGAGAACTCCGTCTCCCGGTCGCCCTCGCCCTTGACCTCGACGGCATCGAACCCGCGGCCGCCGTCGAACGCGTCGAGCAGCGCGACCTCGCCGGCGGCGCCGTCGTACCGCATCCGCTCGTGCAGCGAAGCGAGGCCGTCGCGCGCGCTCGTCAGGGCGATGTCGTACGACGGTGCGGCGACCTCGATCAGCCGGCGGAAGGGCGGCAGGTAGCCGGACCGCCAGTCCTTCGTCGCGAGCACCTGCTCGGCGGCTGCGGGGTCGGCAGCGCGCAAGGCGTCGGCGACGACGGCGCGGCCGAACGCGGAGCTGCTGCGCTGGCCGCCGGACTCGGGGAGCTGCACACCGGTCGACATGGGCTCGACGGTACGACGGGTCGTTGGCTACCCGCAGGTAGGCAGGTAAGGCAGCATGGAGGGGGTGGACGAGCTGGCAGCACTGGCCGATCTGATCGGCGACGGCCACGTCGTCGTCCTCAGCGGGGCCGGCCTGTCGACGGAGTCCGGCATTCCCGACTACCGCGGGCCCTCCGGCGCGGCGCGCCGGGCCACGCCGATGACGGTCCAGACGTTCACCGGCAGCCTGGCCGCGCGCCGGCGGTACTGGGCGCGCAGCCATGTCGGCTGGCGGCTCATCGCCAAGGCAGCCCCCAACGACGGGCACCGCGCTGTCGCCGCGCTCGAGGCTCAGGGACTGCTGGCCGGCATCGTCACGCAGAACGTCGACGGCCTGCAGCAGGCGGCCGGCGCGCAGGACGTGCTTGAGCTGCACGGCAGCCTGGACCGGGTCGTCTGCCTGGACTGCGGCGAGCTGACCGCGCGCACCCAGCTGGACGGGCGGCTCACGGCGGCCAACCGCGGTTGGCGGGCGCAGGCCACGTCGATCAACCCGGACGGCGACGTCGAGCTCTCGGACGAGGCGCTCGAGGGCTTCCGGGTCGTCGACTGCCTGCCGTGCGGCGGCGTGCTCAAGCCGGACGTCGTCTTCTTCGGCGAGACGGTGCCCCGTGAGCGGGTGGACAGCGCCTTCGCGATGGTCGAGGCGGCGGGCTCGCTGCTCGTCCTGGGCTCGTCCCTGACGGTGATGTCCGGCTACCGGTTCGTCCTGCGGGCCGCGAAGCTCGGCGTCCCGGTCGCGATCGTCAACGACGGACCTACCCGTGGCGACGCCCAGGCGGCGCTGAAGGTCGACGGGCGGCTCGGCGACCTGCTTCCGGAGCTCGTCGGCCAGCTCGATCGCGCACCCGCCGGGAGGTAGGGAACAACGCGCGACGGACGGATGTCATCATTTGAAGACATCCGTTCCCGGCAGGAGTCCCGCGTGCTCGTCCCCGTCCTCGTCTTCCTCTGCATGGTGACCTCCGTGGTCAGCAGCCTGGGAGCGCCGCTCATCCCGACCATCGCCGCTGCCGACCACGTCTCGCTGGCCAGCGCGCAGTGGTCACTGACGATCGCCCTGCTCGTCGGCGCCCTTGCGACGCCGACGATGGGGCGGCTCGGCGACGGCCCGCGCCGCCGCGCAGTGATCCTCGGAGCGCTCGCCGCCGTCACCGTCGGCGGCGTGCTCGCCGCGCTGCCGCTGTCGTTCGCCTGGCTGGTGGCCGGTCGCGCGCTGATGGGCATGGGCCTGGGGCTGACCCCGCTCGCGATGGCGACCGCTCGAGACTCCCTGTCCGGCGAGCGGAGCCGCTCGACGATCGCCCTGCTGTCGGTCACGACGGTCATCGGAGTCGGGCTCGGTTATCCGATCACCGGCCTGATCACGACGGTCTTCGGCTTCCGATCGGCGTTCTGGTTCGGGGCAGCGGTCACGGGCATCGCCCTGGTCGCCGCGTGGCGGGTGATCCCGAACAGCCCCCGGGCCGGCCACCGACTCGATGTCCTGGGCGGTCTCCTGCTGGGCGGCGGTCTCGCGGCGCTCGTACTGGGCCTGAGCGAGGAGGTCAGCTGGGGCTGGACGTCTCCGAAGCTGCTCGGGGCGGGCCTGCTCGCGCTGGCCCTGCTGGCCGGCTGGGTCGTCCAGGAGCTGCGCACCGAGCACCCGCTCATCGACCTGTCGCTGCTGCGCAACCGCACCGTCCTGACCGCCGACGTGACCGGGCTGCTGGGCGGGTTGGGGATGTACCTGCTGATCTCCGTGGTCATCCGCTACGTCCAGACGCCCCGCAGTGCCGGCTACGGCTTCGGTACGTCGGTCGTCGTGGCGGGTCTGGTGCTGCTGCCCTTCTCGATCGCCAGCATCACGGCCAGCCGCGTGGCACCGATGATCGCCCGTCGTACCTCCCCCGACCTCGTCCTGCCCGCCGGCTGCGCCATCTTCGTGGTCGCGACGCTGACGTTCGCGCTCGCACGTGCGCACCTGTGGGAGGTGTTCGTCGTGATGGCGGTCGCTGGGCTCGGCGTCGGCTGCACGTTCGCTGCGCTGCCGGGTCTGATCGTGCGCTCGGTCCCGCCGGAGGAGACCGGCAGCGCGATGAGCTTCAACCAGGTGCTGCGCTATGTCGGCTCGGCGATCGGCAGCGCGCTCAGCGCGACGATCCTGGCGGCCCACACCCCGCACCGCCGCGTCCTGCCGCTGGACAGCGGCTACCGGTCCGTCGCCCTGCTCGGCTGCGGAGTGCTCGCCGTGACCGCGGTTGTCAGCTTCCTGCTGCCGCGGACCGGGGTGACCTTCGATCGCGTCCTGGTCGAGGAGACGATCGCCGATGCCGTGCCGTACGACGAGCCGCCCCGGCAGCGGGCGGTGCGCTGATGCGCACCCGCAACGCGAGCCGGACCCGTGACGAGCTGCTCGTCGCCGCGAGCGAGCTGTTCGCAGAGCGGGGCTTCGACGGCACGACCACCCGCGACATCGGCGAGCGGGCCGGCGCCGACCCGGCGCTCATCGCCCGCTACTTCGGCAGCAAGGCGGCGCTGTACCTCGCCACGCTCCACACCGATGACGCGCCGCGCGACCTGCTGGACCCCGAGCGGCTGGCGGACCTGCTGAGCCGGATCGGCAACCAGGGACCGGGGCCGGTGCTGCGCGCTGCGGTGCAACGGCACGACGACGAGGCCATCCAGGGCGCTGCCCAGACAGCGCTCGACGAACGCCTCGTCGCACCGCTGCGGGCCAGACTGGCCGCAGCCGGGATCGATCGTCCCGCGCTGCGCGCCGAGCTGGCGGTGGCTGCCTTCACCGGGATCGCGCTCGGCCGGGCCGCCGGCGCCCTGCCCGCCTTGCGCGACGCGCCGGAAGATGACGTGCTTGCACTGACGGCAGAGCTGCTGGCCGCGATCAGCCCACGGACCACGTGACCAGCGGGCCTAGCGGATCCGCTGGCTGATCGTGTTGCTGGTGCTGGTCCTGAATCCCACGCTGCCGGTGTAGAAGGCCGTCACGGTGTGGGTGCCAACCGCCATCGTGCTGATGCCGAGCGTCGCGCGACCCGTGGCGCTCAGGGGCACCGGGGCGCCGGCGTCTGTGCCGTCGACCCTGAACTGCACTGTGCCGATGGCCGCCGCGGGATTCACCACGGCGGTGAACGTCACGCTCTGGCCGACGGCCGCCGGGTTGCGGCTACTGGTCAGGCCCGTCGTGGTGCTCAGCTGGTTGACGACCTGGGTGAACGTCGCGCTGCCGCCGCCGGCGAAGATCGCCGAGCCGCTGTATGTGGCGATGACCGTGTGACTACCGGCCGCGAGGGTTGCGGTCGAGTACGTCGCCCTGCCCTGGGAGTTCAGCGTCTGGACACCACCGACGTTGCTGCCATCGATGTTGAACTGGGCGGTGCCGCTCGGCGTGCCCGTGCCACTGAATGGCCGGACTGTGGCCGTGAACTGCACGCTCTGCCCGAAGTTCGACGACGGCACGCGGTTGCTCGTCACCACAGTCGTGGTGAGGCGCCGAGCCGGGCCCACGGTCTGGGTGATCGCGGGACTGGTGCTGGCCAGGTAGGCCGCGTCGCCGCCGTAGGTCGCCGAGACCGCGTGGGAGCCGACGGCAAGTGCGCTGGTGGCGTAGGTGGCCTGTCCGGCGACGGGAGCCACTGGGGCACCGGCGGCGGCTCCGTCGATGCTGAACTGGACGGTCCCCGTCACGGTGGACGAGTTGACCGTCGTCGTGAAGGTCACGTTGGCGCCGAAGTCCGACGGGTTGACGTTGCTGACCACGACGCTGGTGGTGGCGTTCTTGTCGACTGTCTGGCTCACCTTGGCGCTGCTGGGGAGGAAGACGCTGTCGCCGCCGTAGTCAACGGTGACGGTGTCCGTGCCGGCGGGCAGGGCGTTGGTCGTGAACGAAGCCACACCGGTGACATCGAGCGGCACCGTCGTGACCGTGCCGTTGGCCGTGAAGCGGACCATGCCGGTCGGTGTCCCGGTTGCCAGTGCCGGACTGACCGTGGCGGTGAACGTCACGTCCTGTCCGACGAGTGACGGGTTGGTGGCACTGACGACGACGGTCGTCTGGGCCAACCGGGGGACGGTCATCATCACGTTCGACGAGGGCGAGTCGCCGGCGGCGTTGAAGGCCGTGACCTGGTAGGCGTAGGCCAGTGCCGGGTCGGGCGGGACGTCCGTGTACGTCGTGGTGTTCGCCGGGACGTCCGCGATCTTCACGTACGCGCCCGCAGCCCCGGCCGTGACGTCGGCCCGTTCGATGCGGTAGCCGATCTCCGCCGTGCCCGGGTTCGTCCAGGTGGCCGGGTCGAGGTAGCTCACCGGCGTGCCGTCGGTCCAGGCGAGATCGAGACTGCCGCCGGTGAACGACAGGACGGGGGCAGCAGGTAGCGCCCTGACCACGTGCACCGTCACCGGCCGCATCATGTCCATCTCCTCGTGACTGAGGATGTGGCAGTGCCACACGTACTCCCAGCCGAAGTTCGCGACGATGTTCTCGATCGGAGTGACCGGGTTGCCGTTGGCATCGGTGTTGTTGAAGCCGGCTTCGGTCCCGTTCGGACCGTTCACCGAGCCCTTGGCGCCGAGCGGCAACGACGGGTTCAGCAGGCGCTTGCTGTCAGGGACGCCGAAGGGCAGCGTCGGCACGATCGGGCGCACGGCGACGATGGTGTCCTCGAGCGGGCTGACCCGGACGGTGTCCTTCCAGCCGAGCTCGGTCGGGTCGGGCGGGATGATGATGTTGTCCCAGGTGACCCGGTTGAGGACCTGCACGTCGTACAGGTGGAAGTGGAGCGGGTGGGTGTCCACCCCGTTGTGGGTGATCTTCCAGATCTGTGTCCCGTCGGTCGCTGAGGAGATCGGGGTCACGGCGAGGCTGCTCGGCAGCCCGGTCGAGTCCAGGGTCTCGGTCGCGGGGTTCACGTAGGGATACAGGATGATGTTCTGCAGCAGCGGCGTGGCGCCCGGCGCCTCGAGGCCCATGTTGGCGGTCATCCGCCCCCACTCGTCGAAGTTGGCCGAGTTCATCTCGTCGTGGATGCCTTTCGGTTGCAACGGGATCGACAGCTTCGGTCCGGCCAGGGTGTCGAACGTGAACGGGTCGCCGCCCTGCTGGTGGATCCGTGCAAAGCCGTCGCACTTCGCCGACGCGGTTGGGCTGGCGCAGTAGCCGCTGCCCGTGAAAGCCGAGCCGTAAGTCGAGTTGTACGCAGCCTGGCCGACGATGATCGGGTCGGACCCGGCTTCGAACACTCCGGCGGGCTTGCCGGCCGCGTCGAGGTGGTGTGCGAACGCGGCATCGAGTGCACCCATCCGGTCCGCGGTGGTGTTGGGCCGGTCGAAGGCGATCGCCGGCGTTGCGGTCGAGACCTTGACCTGCATGATGGTGCGGGTGTTGGGGCCGTAGCCAGGAAGCGTGGAAGGAGCGCCCGCTGGGGTCAGATCCGGACCACCCGTGGAGTAGTCATAGCCGGCCACGCGTGCCGGGAAGGCGGCAGGGGCGTCGTTGTAGAGGATCAGGGTCTTGCCGCGGTACTGGGAGAAGTCGACGACGACGTCGGCCCGCTCGGCCGGTGCCAGCAGCAGTGCCTTCTTGTCGACGTTGCCGAAGTCGAACCGCGTGGGGTCGGTGATCCAGGTGATGGGCTGGTTGGGCACCACGACCGGTGCGGGCAGGAACCCGCCCTCAGTGCCGATCTGGACCCAGCTCGGACCGGCCGGGCTCTTGGTCAGGTCGGGCGTCGGGAAGACGTTCGGGTCGGTCTGCGATGCCGCCAGCTCGGCAGGCTTCATGGCGACCTCGCTGAGCGTGCCGGTGGTGGGATCGGCGACGTACCACTGCAGGTTCCAGAAGCGGTCGTTGGCCGCGTTGAGGATGCGGTAGCGGTAGGCCTTCGGGTCCACGACGGTCGTCGGGTAGGCCGTGCCGTTGACGACAGGCGTGTCGTTGAAGGCCTCCATGCCTACCGAGACGTTGGGCGTCGACGGGATCTGGGCCGGCTCGCAGAACGGTTCGACGTTCGGGTCACAGCTCGCGACGTAGTACGGGTTGGCGATCGGCGGGTACTTCGCGTCCTTCGCCGGCGGCCAGAACCACGGGCCGTACATCCAACGTCCGAACGTGCTCATGCCCGAGGGGTCGCCGGGGTTCTGCGCCGGCATGTAGACGTGTGGTGCCCACAGGCTGCCCTCGCCGCCCCACTTCGTGGCGTCCCAGGTCGGATCGGTCGTGGCGATGTTCTTCGGCACGAACGTCTTGTCCTGGACGATGAGGGGGGTGCCCAGGCCGAGCCCGTTGAGGGCGCCGGTCGGGGAGATCAGGCTCTGCTCCATCGGGTCGGTGAGCAGGTAGCCGGCGGCCTCGCCGGCATAGACGTTCAGCCGGGTGATGCCCCACGAGTGGTCGTGATAGAACATCAGCCGCGCGCTCTGCTGGTTGGTGTAGAAGAACGTCTCCGCGCCGGGACCGGGGTCGGGCATGTCAGGGACGTTGCTCACGCTGACGCCCGCCGGGTAGGCCGTGCCGTCACCCGCGGGAGTGACCCACTGGTGCGGCGTGCCGTCGCTGATCCAGGGCGTGATGCCGCCGTGCAGGTGCAGGGTGGCCCGGTTCTCCGAGTAGCAGGTGGTCGGCTTCGGGGTCTCGCCGCAGACGGGGTTACGCACACCGTCGGTGACCGTCCCCTGGTCGGTGGCCAGGTCCACGGGCACACCGTTGGCGTCCAGGGTCCGCATCGCGGGACCCGAGCCCGAGCCCATCAGCGAGGTGTCGGTCGGCAGGAACAGGTCGCCGTCAACTCCCGTCGGGAGCAGGTTGCGGAACAGGATCCGGACCGGCTTGTCCTTCGTCGCCACGATGGTCGGGCCGAGGTAGTGCGGGCTGTCCACGCCGAAGCGGCCGGCGATCGGGGTGTCCGCGACCGCCGGGTCCAGGTTGGCGTTGGTCAGCTGGACGTGCGCACCCGGCACAACGGCCGTGGAGAGCTGGACGTAGCCGCGCACCAGGGTTGCCGGCAGCTGCGAGCTGAACTGGTGCCGGTACTGGACCACGGCGATCTCGTAGTAGTCCGTGCCGGGGTAGGTGGTGGTGTCGGACACGGCCACCGGGATGTACTGCCCCAGGTTGTTCGCGGCCGTAGCACCGAGACCGGGCAGGGTGTCGACGAACTTCTTCAGCCCCGGGGTGAGGTAGCCCGAGCCCGGTGTGGTGACGTCGACGGCGGTGACCGCGCCCTTGACCGCGACAGTCGCGGTTGCACTGGCGCCCTTGTCGAACGGCGCGATGCTGTCAGTGATCGTCACCGTCGGCACTGAGTCGTAGCCCGCGCCGCCGGAGGTCACGTCGATCTGGCCGATGCCGATCGTGGCCACAACGCGCGCGCCTTTCGGGTTGGCCTTGTCGCCGTCGAGGATTTTGACGGTCGGTGCGGTGGTGTAACCCGAGCCAGGGCTCGTCACCGCGACTCCGTCGACGACACCACCGGTCATCGTCGCCGTCGCGACCGGGACCGCGCAGGCGGTGGCCGGCGCGGGGACAGAATTGCAGTACGCCGCATCCGGTAGTGAGAACTCCACGATCGGCTGGACCGCATAACGCGATCCGCCGGAGATGATGCTCAGGTCATCGACGCCACCGCTCACTTGCGCGGTTGCTGTGGCACTGGGGATACCACCGCCCGTGATCGCGACGCTCGGCTTCGTGAAGCCGAAGCCGGCCTCCGCGACCGAGATGCTGGTGACAACACCAGGGGAGATCACGGCGGTCGCGGCGGCACCGGTCGCGGTGGTCACGCCTGGAGACGTGATGTTCACGGTCGGAGCGGTCGTGTAGCCGGTGCCGGGGTCGGTCACGGTGTACCCGGTGACGCCGCCCGTCTTCGGATCCACCACCGCCGTTGCAGCGGCACCCATGCCGCCGCCTCCGGTGATGGCGACCAGCGCGTTGGAGAGCACCTGCGGACTGTTGGCCCAGTTCGGATACGGCCCGAAGTAGTGCGGCACCTTCGACTCGTCAGTAGCACTGATCGGTGCGGCGGAGACCACCGCGGAAGCCCCTGTCGGTTGCTGCCCGGCGGCCGCCGGCGCCGTCGCCATCCACGCGACGAGACCGCCGACGACCAGCAACACGAGCAGCCTGACGGTGTGACTCCGGGTGTCTTTCCCGGAGGCCGTACTGTGCCCTGCCGTAGCCAGTTGGAATCGCATGACGACCTCCGAAGGCCGGCAGACCTGCAGCACGGGTGGTGTGGAAGTCGCAGCCGACTCCCCCATTCGACACAGCTCCTACGCGGGCTTACAGAGTCGTTAGTCCTGCCCTGGACCGAGAAGGGACCCGGGTTCAGCGGAGGCTTGCGACCGCCCAGGCGAGCGGCAGCGACTCCATCCCGTAGATGCCGGTGGTCTGACCGAACACCGGCTCGCCGTCGAGCCGCAGTCCCGGCGTGCGGGGCGCGAGGTAGGTGAACGCCTCGACCAGCTCGGCGCGAGCGAGGTAGGCGCCGACGCAGTAGTGCGCGCCGAAGCCGAAGGTCAGCACCGCGGCCGGCTCGCGGGTGATGTCGAACCGGTCTCCGTCGGTGAACACGGCGGGGTCGCGGTTGGCAGTCGCGGAGCAGACGAACAGCACGGTGCCCTTGGGCACGGTCACGCCACGCAGCTCCACGTCCTCGGTCGCGATGCGCGCCGTGAAGGGCGTGATGGGCTCGTAGCGCAGGCACTCCTCGACGGCCTGCTCGGCGAGCTCGGGCTTGTCCGCCAGAAGGGCCCACTGCTCGGGGTGCTGCGCGAACAGCCGCATGCCGTGCGCGAGCTGCGCCTCCGTCGTGTCGGTGCCGCCGGAGATGACCGAGCAGATCAGCGTGACGTACTCGTCGTCCTCGAGGTCACTGCCCGACGCGAGCACGGAGATGAGGTCGTCTCCCGGCTGCTTGCGTCGCTCGGCCAGCTTCTCGAAGACGTACGCCCGCGCCTCGTCGTACGCCGCCTCGACCTCGGCCGCGACCTCGTCGAGCCGGAACTTGAAGACCTCCTGCAGCTGGATCGACCAACGAGCCAGCAGCGGCGCATCACCCTGGACGCCGAGCAGCTCGGCGATCGCCATCGACGGCAGTGGCTCGGCGACGGTCTTCACGAACTCGACGTGCCCTGTGTCGGCGACCGGCGCCCAGAGCTCGGCGACCAGCTCGCGCAGCCGCGGCCGGAGCAGCTCGGTGGCGCGCGGCGTGAAGGCCGGCGCGAGCTGCCGGCGCAAGCGGCTGTGCGCCTCGCCGCTCTGCACCATCAGCCCGTCAGCGGTGCGGTCCCAGATGGGGCCGGCGGTGACGCCCTGCAGCTCGAGCAGCTCGAGCGCGGGGAAGGCCATCCGGCGGTCGCGCAGCACCGCGTTGCCGGCCTCCCGCTCGAGCACGGCGTAGCCCATGGATCCCTTTGCCAGCCAGGTCTGCGCGGCGAGCTCGTCGAGCGCCGTGTGGAACGCGTCGCCGGTGACGGTCGGGTCGATGTGGTCGTACGACGGCAGGTCCAGCTCCGTCAGCAGCATGATCGGCAGTGTGACCCAGGGCGACGGGTCTACGCACCCATGGTGTGCCCGCGCGTATGTCGAACTGCTGCCACATCTGGCGGCGCCGCGACAAGCTGCCACATCTGGCGGCAGTTCGACATACCGCCGGGGGGGATGGGCCGCGGGTGTGGTTCGCGGGGCGTCGGCCGGGAACCCCTACCGCATGGAACGCGACCCACGCCCCCACGAGGACGACGTCGACCCAGACGACGCGCAAGCGCTGTCACGCCCCGGTGACCGCGTCGGCAGCTCGGCCCCTGATATCGACGACTCCGGCGAGACCGGCGCCGAGCGCCGCGCCGAGGTAGAGCAGCAGCAGCAGTAGAGCTCAGCCGGCGCAGCGGATGCAGGTGCGCGCGGCCGGCCGGGCGGCCAGCCGCTCCTCGCCGATCGCCGCCCCGCATCGTTCGCAGCGCCCGTAGCTGCCCTCGGCCACCGCAGCGAGCGCCCGGTCCAGGTCCTCGATCCGCCCCCGCGTCAGCTCCATCGTCGCCGCGAGCTGCGCTCGCTCGAAGCCGATGGTCGCGCCTTCCGGGTCGTGCTCGTCGTCGGCGTTGGAGTCCTCCGACGCGGCCACCATCGCCGCGAAGTCACGACGAAGGGCGGCCAGGGTCCCGGCCGCCTCGTCGCGCTCGGCGGACAGCCGGGCCTGCGTCGGTTCCGTCACGCGGCCAGCGCGGGCTCTGCGTTGAAGGAGGCAACCAGCTCGTCCAGCTCGGCCTGCAGCGAGGCGTCCTCGAGGCGGACGTGGACCTCTGGCACCGACAGCGTGCTGTCGAGCAGCTGGGCCCCCGTGTTGCCGAGGACGGTGCGCAGCGAGACCAGGGCGCGGACGCCCCCGACACCACCGGGCGAGGCAGCGGCGGCCACGACCGGCTTGCCGCGAAGAACGGACGGCTGGCCGTCGTACGGGCGGGACAGCCAGTCGATGGCGTTGCCGAGCAGGCCGGAGATGGTGCCGTTGTACTCGGGCGTCACGAAGACGACGAGATCGGCAGCGGCCACCTGGGCCCGCAGCTCCTGGACGACCGCGGGCGGCGTGGCCTCGAGGTCCTGGTCGAAGAACGGCAGCGTCGTCAGCCGGGGCGCGAGGACCCCGCCGGGCAACGTGGCCGCGATCTGCGCACCGAGGCGCCGGGTGTGCGAGTCCTGCCGGGCCGAGCCGGTGAGAACGAGGACGGTCATGGGGATCACTCCTTCGAGGGGGTCACTCCGTAGAAGTGATTGCGTACTCAACTAATTCCCTGGGACCCGGACCGCCACGATCGCGATGTCGTCGCGGGCCAGGCCGTGCTGGAAGGCGAGTACGTCGGAGAGCAGCGCCTCGGTCAGCCCGGCCGCCCTCCCCCGGTTCGCCTGCGCCACCGCGAGCAGGCGGTCCTCGCCGTAGAAGCCGCCTTCCCGCCGGGCCTCAGGCACGCCGTCGGTGTAGAGCAGGAGCGTGTCCTGCGGCTCGAGGACGACCTCGACGTCGCTGAAGCTGACCTCGTCGAGGACTCCGAGCAGCGAGCCGGCCGAACCCAGCGGCCGCGGCAGCTCCGTCGGGCGCAGCAGCAGCGCCGGCGGGTGGCCCCCTGAGCCGACGGAGGCCGTCCACGTGCCTTCGTCGCGACGCAGCCGGACGATCCCCACGGTGCAGAAGCGGTCGCTCCGGTAACGGAGCAGTGCTGCGTTGAGGTCGCGCAGGATCTCGCTGGGAGTGCTCAGCCGCACCGCGGCGGCCCGGATCGTGTGGCGCACCAGAGCCGTGACGACCGCAGCGTCGACCCCCTTCCCGCACACGTCGCCGATGCACACGACCCAGTCGTCGGCCCCGACCTGGAAGACGTCGTAGAAGTCGCCGCCGACCTCCTCCCCGGTGCCCGCCGGCCGATAGACGGCGGCGACGTCGAGACCAGGGACGACCGGCGGCGTCGGCGGGATCAGCGTGCGCTGCAAGGTGCGGGCCAGCGACAGGGCGTGCGCCTCTGACGCCTCCGCCTTCTCCTTGGCGCGCACGAGCTCCCGCTCGTACTCCCGCCGGTCTCGGGCGTCGAACACCGCAGTGCGTACGACGCGCGGTGACCCGTCGGCCTCGCGCTCGAGGACGGCGCTGACCAGCACCGGCAACCGGCTGCCGTCGGCACAGACGATGTCGAGCGCGATCTCGCGCGCCGTCCCCTGCATCCGCAGCATCGGGGCGAAGTGCGTCTCGTGGTAGATCTGGCCGCCCGGCGTGAGCAGCTGCGCGAACGTGTAGCGCCCGATGAGCTCGGGTCTCGTGTAGCCGGTCAGGGTCAGGAACGTCCGGTTGGCGCGCACGATCATGCCGTCGGGCTCGGTCGACAGGTATCCGCACGGCGCGTGCTCGTACAGCCGCTCGGCATCGTCCTCGAGCAGGGCGTCGTAGAAGCCCTCGAGCGACTCGGGAGCGGTGAGCTCCTCGCCGCCGTTCATGCGCGCACGAACGCCGCGATCGCGTCGGCAGTCTGATCGGGTGCGCTGAGGTTGGGACAGTGCCCGGTCGCCGCCAGCATCACCATCGACGCGTTCGGCATCGCGTCGCGGACGTAGGTGCCGACCTCCACCGGTGCGATCACGTCGTGACTGCACTGCAGCACGAGCGTCGGCGTCTCGACAGCTGCGAGATCAGCCCGGTTGTCCGACAGGAAGGTCACGCGAGCAAAGCGCCGGGCGATGTCCGGATCGGCGCGGCAGAAGCTCTCTGTCAGCTCGGCCGCCAGCTCCGGCGAGTCAGGGTTGCCCATGATGACCGGTGCCATTGCGCTCGACCAGCCGAGGTAGTTGCTCTCCAGCGACTCGAGCATCTCGGTGATGTCGCGCTCGGCGAAGCCGCCGACGTAACCGTCGTCGTCGATGTACCTCGGCGAGGGGCCGACCAGAACCAGCTTCGCGAACCGCTCAGGCTCCTGCCGCGCGGCGAGGACCCCGATCATCGCCGAGACCGAGTGACCCACGAAGACGACGTCATGGAGGTCGAGCTCATGGAGCAGGCCCAGCACATCCTCGGCGTAGCCCGTCAAGGACGCGTGGCGCTGGACGTCGTACGCCGAGTTGTCGCTCTTGCCGGCACCGATGTGGTCGAACAGCACGACCTGGAAGTCGTCCTCGAACCGCGGCGCGACGAAACGCCACATGTTCTGGTCGCAGCCGAACCCGTGCGCGAACACGATCGGCTGCGCGCCGGCGCGTCCCGACAGGTGCACGTTGTGCACGGACGACCGCATGACCCGAGCCTAGTAAGTGCTCACGTCAGCGCCAGGGAATGGGAGGAGCAGGCACCCGACGAAGCGACGTCTGCACCGGGCCGAAGCGCTCCGGGTCCTCGGCCTCCCACTGACGGCTGGCCTCCGTGACCTCGTCCCTGCTGCGGCCGACGAAGTTCCACCACATCAGCAGCTCCTCGCCGAACGGCTCGCCGCCCAGCAGCAGGACCCGCGCGCCCTCTGGGGACGCGATCGACAGGGACGCCCGGCCAACCCCGACGTACGCCGTCCTCGTCCGCTCCACGGGTCGCCCGTCCACGACGATCAACCCGGTCAGGACCACGAGGGCGTGCTCGAAGGCCGGGTCCAGCGGCAGCTCGACCTCCCCCGCCGGCAGTAGCAGGTCCGCCCCCACCAGCGGCGTGTCCTGCCGGGCCGGTGAGGTGGCGCCGCCGATCGTCCCGACCAGCACCGTCGCCTCGGCCGGCCCGATCGACACCGTCGGCAGCTCGGCGAGGTGCGCGAAGTCCGCGGCGCCATCGCGCGTCGCGTCCGGCTGCGCGACCCACAGCTGCACTCCCTGCATCGTCCCGCGATAGTGACCGGTCGGTTCCTCCGCATGCACCACCCCGCGCCCGGCCGTCATCAGGTTGACCTGGCCGGGGCGGATGACCTGCTCACTGCCAAGGCTGTCGCGGTGCAGCACCTGCCCGTCGAGCAGGTAGGTGACGGTGTGCAGGCCCATGTGCGGGTGCGGCCCGATGTCGACACCGCCCTGCTCGGTCACCGACGCGGGTCCGAACAGGTCGACGAAGCACCAGGCACCCACCGTGCGCCGGGTACGGCGTGGCAACGCGCGCTGCACGGTCATCGTCCCGACCGTCGCCTCGCGCGGTTCCAGGATCTCGATCACCTGGGGCTCTGGGTCACCGGAACCAGACCCAGGTGCGTCGACGGTGCCCACGGGACCGCTCATCCGGGCCCCTCCCATCCTGGTCGAAATCCCTTGTATACCGGGCGAATCGACCTCGGTGACACGGAATCGAGGTCCCTTCCGTCCGGTGTTCGGGATGTAGCCTGTCACCCGGGGGCATGGGGACGGAGCGGCCGGGTGAGCGTCAGCGCCGACGTCGCGCGTCCCGGCTTCGATCACGAGGCTCTCGTCTACAGCGGATCAGCCGACTTCCTGGCCGGCACGGTGCCCTTCATCACCGGTGGGCTCGACGCCGACGAACCCGTCCTGGTCGCGCTCCCCAGGGTGCGGGTGCACCTGCTGCGCGAGGCGCTCGGCGACCGCGCAGCCGACGTGGCCTTCCTCGAGATGGAGGACATCGGGCGCAACCCGGCCTGCATCATCCCCGCCTGGCGGGCCTTTCTCGACGAGCGGCCGGTCGACGGCCGTCCGGTCCGCGGCATCGGCGAGCCCATCTGGGCGGCCCGCAGCTCCGCCGAGCTCGACGAGTGCCACCTGCACGAGTCACTGCTCAACGAGGCCTTCCACGACACGCCGGCCTTCACCCTGCTGTGCCCCTACGACACGACGACGCTCGACCCTGCCGTGGTCGACGAGGCGCGACGCACGCACCCGGTCCTGCTGTCTCAGGGAAGTCGCGCCGCCAGCAACCTCTACGCCGCCGTCGACGTCCGCGAAGCACGGTTCCGCGCGGCCCTTCCGCAACCCACGACGACGATGGTCGAGATCTCGATCGTCGGCACCCGGCTGCCCCGCGACCTGCGCGGCTTCCGTCGCCGGGTCGCCCAGCACGGCGCGGACTGCAACCTCAGCCAGCAGCGGATCGAGGACCTCGTCCTCGTGGTGGACGAGCTGATCGTCAACGCCGTGCGCCACGGCGGCGGCAACGGCAGCCTGCGGATGTGGCGGGACGGTGACGCGGCTGTCTGCGAGGTCCGCGACACCGGCGCCGCGCTGAACAACGCCATGGCCGGCCGGGTCAACCCCGGCCACGTCGGCACCGGCGGCCGAGGCCTCTGGATCGTCAACCAGATCTGCGACCTCGTGCAGATCCGCTCGACCGGCGACGGCACCGTCGTGCGCGTCCAGGTCGCCGGCGAGCCCAACGGCTGATCCGGCTGCCTGAGCCAGCCGCCGAGTCAGCCGGCCGGCTCCGACGGCCCTTTCGATGCTTCTGCGTGCCGCTCTTGCAAGCGGGCCCGGATCTCCTCAGGCGTGTAGGCCCGTCGTCGCCGCTCCGACCTCGCCACCGCGACGCCCGTCGCCGCGACACCCACCAGGCCCGCCACACCGAGCACCTTCGCCCACTTCACGTCACGGCCCACTTCATGTGCCCAGGCTGTCACGCCCGCTGTCCCTAGGCTGCACCCGTGCTGACCCTGGACGAGGCCGTCGACCTCACCCGCAGCGGCGACGTCTGGGTGTTCCGCGGTCGCAGTCCCGCCGACCGGGCCATCCAGGTGCTGAGCAACGCGCCGGTCAACCACGTCGGCATGACCGTCGTGCTGGACGACCTGCCGCCGCTGATGTGGCACGCCGAGCTGGGTCGCTCGCTGCCCGACATGTGGACCGGCAACCACCAGCGCGGCGTGCAGCTGCACGACCTGCGGGACGCGGTCCGCGTGTGGGGGGACAAGTACGGCCAGCGCGCCTGGCTGCGCCAGCTGCATCCCGCTGTGACGCGGGAGATGGAGGACGCGATCCTGCAGACCGTCGCGCGACTCGACGGCACCCCGTTCCCGTCGACCGCACGGCTCGCTGCCCGCTGGCTCGGTGGGCGGGTCCCGGTGCCGAAGCGGTCCGAGGCGGCCGCCGAGACGGCCTACTGCGCGGAGGTCCTGGCTACGACGTACCAGGCCATGCGGCTGCTGCCGGCCGACGTCCGACCCAACGCCTACGACCCCGGCAGCTTCTGGAGCGGCGACAACCTGTGGCTCGGTGGCGGCTACGCGCTCGGCGACGAGATCGC
>JAVXVI010000251.1:0-6907 GCA_032230005.1 Actinomycetota bacterium
CTCCCCCGGTGCACGGCCCGTCGGCGTCGACGCCTACCGGATGCCGCACCTGGTGGGCGACGTCGTCGGGATGCTGGACGCGCTCGGTGCAGATCGGGCTGACGTCGTCGGTCACGACTGGGGCGCGGCCGTGGCGTGGCAGGTCGCGGCCCGGCATCCAGACCGGGTCCGGACGCTGACCGCGGTCTCGGTACCGCATCCGCTGGCCTTCGTCGATGCCCTGCGGACCGACGAGGACCAGCGGGAGCGGTCGCAGTACATGAAGCTGTTCCGGATGGAGGGCAAGGCCGAGGAGACGCTCCTCGGCAACGGCGACACCGGACTGCGGACGCTCTTCGGCCGCATGGACGGGGCAGTCGACGTCGAGGTCTACGAGTCGCTGATGCGCGAGCCGGGCGTGCTGACTGCCGGGCTGAACTGGTACCGCGGGCAGCAGCTGTCAGACATCGAGGACGTCGGTGCGACCACGGTGCCGACGCTCTACGTGTGGTCCGACGAGGACCGTGCGCTGGGCCCGACGGCCGCGCACGCAACGGCAGCTCACGTGTCGGCGCCGTACCGCTTCGAGATCCTGCACGGCGTCAGCCACTGGATCCCGGAGGAGGCGCCGGAGCAGCTGGCCACGTGGCTCCTCGAGCACCTCGCCGCCCACAGCTAGCGACCAGCGTCAGAGGGGCTGGGGGGCTTCGAAGGTCGCGCGCATGTGCTCGGTCCAGGTGGTGAACGCGGGCGCGGCGGGCAGGCCCAGCCCCGCGAGCTCCTTCGCGATCGGGTGGCTGCCGAGCTCGATCGTGGCCTCCGCGTTCATGGAGAACCCGGTGCCGCCCTGGGTGAAGGTCGTCGCGTGCGGCACGCCGTCGAGAACGGTGTACGCCGTCATGGGCGTCGGTGGCATCTCCCCGTCTGCACCGGCATCGCGGGGCAGCGTGAGGCGAAGCACGAGCTCTCCGTCCATCTGCAGCGTCGCAGTGACTGAGGACTCCGCGTAGTCCAGCTCGATCTCCTCGACGGTCTTCGGGAAGCCCCAGATGCGACGGCCGGCCTCGCAGGTGAAGGGCTGGTCGACCGGCAGCCGGAAGATGAACGTCCCATCGTCCCCACCGCCGCGGGGGCGGACGAAGAGCATCAGCCCGACCTCGAGGTAGGAGCCCAGGTCGTTGTCGCGGTAGTCCACGACGACGACCGCGAGGTGCGCCCGCCCCGGCCCGGCTGCGACGACCTCGAACGCGTCGGGCAGCAAGGCGCCGGCCGCTGCGGCGTCCACGTCGAAGACGGCGGTCCCAGCCGAGGCGTCCCGGACCTCGACCGGCATCGTGACCGTCGTCCCGGCTACGTCGTACGTGCTCGCCATCAAGCGCCCCTCGGTTGCGTCCGGTCGGCCGTGCAGGTAGAACACGTTCTCGCACAGGCGCGGTCCGTCGCGCAAGACGTGGGGGGCCCCGTGACGACGCTGCCGAAGCCGCCGGCGGTGCGGGCCATCAACGCCGTCGGAGGGGCTGTGGGTCGGCTCGGCCTACGCCCCGGGCTGAGCGCAGAAGCACTGATCGCCGCTGCGTCGAAGCGCACCGGCCTCACCGACTTCGGGCCGGACGACTTCCGCCAAGGCCTGGATGTGCTGGTCAGCTCCCTGGACGGTGAGGCGCAGCTGACGACCATCGGCCGGATCGCCGCCCGCAAGCGCATCCTCGGCCTCCTGGAGACCAGGCTCCGGCTGATCGACCACCGCAAGCGCAACGCGAGCGTCGCGGACGAGGCCATCGTCCGGCCCCTGTTCGTCCTCGGCCTCCCACGCACCGGCACGACCGTGCTCTACGGCATGCTCGCGTCCAACCCCGCGGTGCGATCGCCGTCGTCGTGGGAGGTGGCGCGTCCGTTCCCGCCGCCGACCGGCGTCCCCGATCCGGCGCGCATCGCGGCGATGGACAAGGACTTCGCCGGCTTCCTCAAGGTCGCGCCGGGGCTCGACGCCATCCACCCGCTCGGCTCGATGCTGCCGCAGGAGTGCCTCGCGCTGCAGGCGCCGCAGTTCGCGTCGTTCGAGTTCCCCACGACGTTCCCGGTGCCGAGCTACTGGGCCTGGCTGCGCGAGCAGGACCTGCGGCCGGCGTACGAGTTCGAGCGGATGTTCCTGCAGCACCTGCAGTCGGAGCACCGTGGCGAGCGCTGGATCCTCAAGACACCCGGCCATCTGATGTGGCTCGACACCCTGCTGCAGGTCTTCCCCGACGCGCTGCTGGTGCACACCCACCGCAACCCGACCGCTGTGCTCGCGTCCGTGTCGAGCCTCATGCACGGCTTCCGCGGCGCCATGAGCGACTCCGTCGACAAGCACGCAGTCGGCCGCGAGCAGCTCGAGGCCTGGACCTGGGGCCTGCGTCGCACGATGGCCGTGCGTGACCGGCTCGGCCCGGACCGCGTCGTGGACGTGCAGTACGACGACACGGTGCGCGATCCGGTGGGCACCGTGCGCCGGGTCTACGAGCACTTCGGGCTGGAACGGTCGCCGCAGGTCGACGACGGCGTGCGCGCGTACCTCGCCGACAACCCTCGCGACAAGCACGGCACGCACCGCTACACGCTGGAGGAGTTCGGCCTCGATCGCGACGAGGTGGACGCGGCGTTCGCGGCCTACCGGGAGAGGTTCGGTGTCAGCAGTGACTGAGGTCGAGGACGCCTGGGACCGGCTGCTGGACAGGCTGCGGAACACCGCCGCGATCGTCAGCGGACCCCTCGGCGCGCGCACCGAGCGAGAACGCGCCGAGGGCTACCGGCACATCACCCGCGTGCTCTCGATCGCCACCGAGATGCTCGTCGAGAAGGGCGACCCCGAGCACCCGGCCTTCACCCGGTGGATGTCGCCGTACCGGAAGATGTACGGCGACAACCCGCGGACCGTCTACGACGCCGCCATCATCGACGCCGACCACGTCTACCGGATCGCCGGCAACCGCGGCACGTCGGTCTACCTCGGCTTCTGCCTCTACGCGACGGACGCGAATGGCGGCAAGCGGATCGTGGGAAACCTCGACGACGACGAGCTGGACATCGGCCCGGACGGGTCGTTCGAGCTGCTGCTCGGCGGGTCGGGCATGCCGCTCGACCCGCAGACCAGCGAGGTGATGGTGCGGCAGTACTTCGTCGACCCCGAGACCGAGCAGGAGGCGACGTACGCGATCGAGACGTTGCCCTCAACCGGCCCGCCCGGGCCGCTCACCGAGCAGCAGCTGGCCGCGCGACTGGACGCACTCGGGACCTATGTGCACGACACCGTCGAGGCCGAGACCACGCTGAGCGCATTGTCGGCCTCCATCACCACAGCGGTGTTCCGGGCCGGATCGGAGTACGTCGACAACCACGGCGCACCGGCTGACCCGCCCATCGACGCGTCCGTCGTGGTGCGCGTGATGCCGACCCCGGCGATCCAGTACTCCGGCTCCTGGTTCGACGACCTCGGTGACGACGAGGTGCTCGTCATCGAGGGCACTGCCCCGACGTGTCGCTACTGGTCGATCCAGCTGCTGACCCGCTTCATGGAGTCCGGCGACTGGCTGCACCACCCGGTGTTCCTGACCGGCAGGGACATCGACGTCGCGGCCGATGGGACCTTCCGCGTCGTCGTCGCGCACACCGATCCCGGCACCGGCAACTGGATCGACACGACCGGGCTGACGAGCGCCAACATCGCCGTACGCGCCCTCAAAGCAGAGGGCACCCTCGACGTGCGCTTCTCCCGGGAGAAGCGTTAGTCCCGGCGGAGCTCCTTGGCCGCCGTGCGGCTGAAGACGACCCGTCCGATGCGGCGCGAGAGGTTGGTCGCACCGGCGAGCGGCGCCATCGCCTTCGGCACGCTGACCTCGGCCTTGTCCTTCTCGATTGCGTCGAGCACGGCCGCGACGAACACCGGCATCGGCGTGATGTCGCGCCCCTTGGATCGACCGGCCAGGTCACGGAGCGGCCCGTAGCTGCGGGCCTCGTCGTCCATGTCCGTCGACACCGACCCGAGGTGCACGGTCGTGAAGCTGATCGGCTCGCCGCGCAGGTCCGCGCGCAGCCCGGCGGTGAAGTGCGACAGACCTGCCTTCGAGGCGCTGTACGACGCCAGTCCCGGCGGCGCGATGACAGCTGCCATCGAGGAGATGTTGACGACGTGCCCGCGCCGGCGTTCGACCATCCGCGGCAGCAACGCTCTGCACAGGTGCATCGGCGCGAGCAGGTTGACCGTCACGATCTCGTCGATCTCCTCGGTGGTGCGGTCGAGGTACCACCCCACGTGCGACACACCCGCGTTGTTGATCAGCACGTCGACCGGGCCGTCCGCCTCGACCCGCTCGACCAGCGCCGGGATGCCGCTGAGCTCAGCGAGGTCGGCGGGGTAGGCCGCGCCCCCGACCTCGGTCGCAACGGACTCGAGCGCCGGAGAGGGACGCGCGACGAGCGCGAGCTCCGCGCCGCGCGCGGTCAGCTCCCGGGCAAGCGCCGCCCCGATGCCTCGCGATGCACCCGTCAGCAGCACCCGCCGGCCAGCCAGCTCCATGTCGCCACCGTAGGGCGCCGCCTCAGAGCAGCGTGAGCGGCTCGATCTCCACGACCCCGGTCCCCCGCAGCAGCTCGGCCAGCTCGCTCTCGCCGGGGAGGTCGTCGTGCCGGACCACCTCGCCGGTGCGGACGTAGAGGAAGGCCGCGTCAACGGCGTCCACAGCCACCTTCGCGAGCCGTGCCCAGGCCAGCCGGTAGACCGCGAGCTGCAAGGGATCCGCGGCCTCGTTGCCGGTCTTCCAGTCGACGACCTCCCACCGGCTGTCACCGAGGTCGTAGACGGCATCGATGCGTCCCCGCACCACCCGGCCGGCCAGCGGCAGGGAGAAGGGCGCCTCCACGGCGTGCGGCCGGCGGCCGGCATAGGGCGTCGCGAGGAACGCCTCCTGCAGCTTGAGCAGGTCGGCGTCGTCGGCGATGCCGTCGTCCTCCGCACCCGGGAGCTCGTCAGGGTCGAGCAGTGGCCGCTCCGCGAACAGCGTCTCCACCCACGCGTGGAAGCGGGTGCCACGACGGGCGGCGAGCACCGGTCGTCGCGGCAACGGCCGAGCAAGCTCGCGCGCGAACGCCTCCGGGTCGGCCTGCAGCCGCAGCAGCTGGCTCGCCGACAGGGTGGACGGCAGCAGCACGTCCCGCACGCCGCGGCGTGCGACGCGCTCCTCGTCCAGCAGCAACGCGGTCTCTCGGTCGAGCCGGTCGAGCTGCTCGCGCTCCCACGGCGTCAGTCCGGCCACGTCGGGCAACGACTGCCCTGCTTCCAGTGCCTCGAGGCCGATGAGCACCGCGTCCGCCGCCGCCCGCCGCCGCAGGTAGGGCTCTTCGTCGTACGCCGTCGGCCACAGGTAGACCGACGGCACCTCGAGCGACGGATTGGTCTCCTCGGTCGGCTCCTCGGTCCACACGTCGACGGCGCCGAACCCCGCGTCGGCATGCGCACGCAGCTCGCGCAGGAACGGCGAAGGGCCCCGCGGCTTCTTCTGCGTCGGACCCCACCAGTGGCCGCTGCCGATGAGGAGCCGGCGGGCCCGGGTGAAGGCGACGTAGCCGAGCCGCCGCTCCTCGCGCTCGAGGTGGGCCCGGCAGTCCTCGTCGTACGCCTTCAGTCCGTCCTTCGACAGCGCCCCGAGGTCGGGCTGATCATCCGCGTCACCGCGCAGCGGACCGGGGAGTACGGCGGCGCTGCTCGTCCAGCGCTCGCGCAGCGTGCTGGACGGGAACACCTTCGACGTCAGGTCGGGGCAGGCGACGACGTCCCACTCGAGGCCCTTGCTCTTGTGCGCGGTCAGCAGCTGCACCGCGTCGCTGCCGGACGGCGTCACCGAATCGAGGCCGCGCTCGTGCTCCTCCGCGGCGCACAGGTAGGCGAGGAACGACGACAGCGAGCTCTCGCCGTCGAGGTCGGTGAAGCCGGCGACCACGTCGAGGAAGGCCGACAGCGTCTCCCGGCGGCGGGCCTGCACGGCCTCCGGGGAGGCGGCCAGCTCGACGTCGAGGCCGCTGACCTCGACGACGCGGTGGACCAGGTCCAGCAACGGCTCGTCGCGCGACTGCCGCAGCAGCCGCAACTCGGCGTTGAGCGCCGTCACCCGTTGCAGAGCTTCGGTCGACCAGCCGTCGTGGCCGGGGCGGTCGAGGCCGTCGGACAGCGCGACGACGTCGCACGGGTCGACGCCGGCGACGGCGTCCTCGAGCGCGTCGACCTCACGCTGGTCGTCGAGTCCGTCAACGTTGAGCAGCCGCTTGGACTGCTCCCCGAGCCGCGCGAGGTCGCGCGCGCCGAGCCGCCACCGCGGTCCGGTCAGCAGTCGCAGCAACGCGGCGTTGGCGGTCGGGTCGTCGACGACCTCGAGGGTGGCGACGACGTCGGCGACCTCGGGAAGCGCGAGCAGCCCACCGAGGCCGACGACCTCGACCGGCAGCCCGACCGCCGACAACGCGGCGTAGAGGTCACCGAAGTCGCCGCGCGCCCGCACGAGCACTGCGCACTCACCCGGCGACGTGCCCGCGTCGACCTGCGCCTTGATCTGCCCGGCCACCCAGCCGGCCTCGTCGAACCACGACGCGTGCAGCGCGACGACGGTCTCGCCGAGGTCCTGCTTGTCCGGGGGCGCGGTCAGCTCGACGACGGCATGCCGCAGTCGCAGCGCGGACGCGACCGTGTTGGCCAGCGTCAGCAGCCGGCCACCCGACCGCTGGTTGACGGCCAGCGTGTAGGTCGGTGCGGGCTCCCCCGACGATCGCGGGAAGTGGGTCGGGAAGCCGTCGAGGTTGGCCACGGACGCCCCACGCCAGCCGTAGATCGCCTGGCAGGGATCGCCGACAGCGGTCACCGGGTGACCACCACCGAAGAGCCCGGCGAGCATCCGCCGCT
>JAVXVI010000252.1:0-2548 GCA_032230005.1 Actinomycetota bacterium
CTCGACGTCTTGCGCAGGGTCTACGAGATCAACGTCCTTGCCCCGCTCGCCCTGTGCCAGGACCTGCTGCCCCTGCTGGCCGGCGGCACCGTCGTCAACGTCACCTCCGACGCTGCGGTCGAGCCCTACGAGGGATGGGGTGGCTACGGCTCCTCGAAAGCAGCCCTGGAGCAGGTGTCCGCGGTGTTGGCCGCTGAGGAGCCCGGCGTCCACGTCTACGCCTTCGACCCCGGCGACATGCGCACCGCTATGCACCAGGCCGCCTTCCCCGGCGAGGACATCTCCGACCGGCCGCTCCCGGAGGCCGTCGTACCGGCGTTGCTACGACTGGTCGACGAGACCCCGCCCGGTGTCCGGCACCGCGCAAGCGATCTGCTGGTGACCGCATGAGCCGGCGCGACGCAACCGTTCCACCAGAGGCACGCGGGCTGGCCCGGGACGAGGTGCGGCTGCTGGCGGCTGGGCCGGGAGTGCTCGCCTCACACGAGTTCCGTTGCCTGCCGGAGCTGCTCGAGCCGGGAGACCTCGTCGTCGTCAACACCAGCGCGACGCTGCCGGCCGCGATCGACGCGAGACGGCGCGATGGACGGCCAGTGGTGGTGCACTTCTCCACCGAGCTGGACGACGGCGACTGGGTCGTGGAGGTCAGGCCGCCCGCTCCGTCGTACGGACCGGTTCCTGACATGGAGGCAGGCGACAACCTGTCGCTGCCGACAGGTGCACGTCTCACCCTCGTCTCGCCGCACACACCGCGCCTGTGGCGCGCCCACGTCATGACCGAGGGCGGGGTCGTCGAGCTGCTGGCACATCGAGGGCGCCCGGTGACCTATGCGTACGTGCGCGAGCAGTGGCCCCTGTCGGCGTACCAGACGGTGTTCGCGCGGCATCCTGGCAGCGCGGAGATGCCGAGTGCCGGCCGGCCGTTCTCCGACGCCGTCGTGACCGAGCTCGTGACGCGCGGCATTGCGATCGCGCCGCTGACACTGCACACGGGGCTGTCGTCGGCGGAGGACGGCGAGCCGCCGCAGCCTGAGTGGTTCCAGGTGCCGGAGGGCACGGCCCGGCTGGTCGAGCACACCCGGCGGACCGGTGGCCGGGTCGTTGCCGTGGGCACGACGGTGACGCGTGCGCTGGAGAGCGTGGCTGACGTGGACGGCTCGGTCGTCGCCGCCGAGGGCTGGACCGATCTCGTCCTCGGACGGGAGCGACCGGCCCGCGTCGTCACGGGTCTGGTCACCGGCTGGCACGCGCCGGGTGCGTCGCACCTGTCGCTGCTCGCGGCCGTTGCGGGTGACGAGCTGGTGCGGGCTGCGTACGACGAGGCCGAGCGGGCCGGCTTCCTGTGGCACGAGTTCGGCGACAGCTGCCTCCTGCTGCCCTGACCCGAGCCGCCCACTACCGTGCCGTCCCGTGGAGATCGTCCTTGTCCGGCATGCGTTGCCCGTCCGCATCGACGCGACCCCCGACGGCAGCCCGGCCGACCCGGGGTTGGCTGCGGTGGGTCTCGAGCAGGCGGCCCGCGTCCACGCGGCGCTGGCCGGTGACGCCATCGACGCGCTCTACTCCTCGCCGTCCCGGCGGGCAGTCGAGACGGCAACGCCGATGGCCGCGGCGCTCGGCATGGACGTCACACTCGAACCCGGGATCGCCGAGTTCGACGTCGACGACCCGTCGTACGTCCCGGTGGAAGAGCTCCGCGCGAGCCGCGACCCGCGCTGGCTGGCGCTGCTGGCCGGCGACCTCTACAGCGTGGGCGTGGACCCGGTCGCCTTTCGCGCGCGCGTCGTGGAAGCGGTCGAGCGCATCGCCGCTGCGCACCCGGGCGGACGCGCCGTGCTCTTCACCCACTCCGGCACCGTCAACGCGGTCGCCGGCCACGTGCTGGGGCAGTCCAGCGCGATCTGGTTCGCGCCGTCGTACTGCTCCATCTCACGCATCGCCATCTCGCGCACCGGTCGCTCAGGCGTCGTGAGTCTCAACGAGACCGGCCACGTCCGGGATCTGCTCTAACGCAGCAGGTCGTCGATCGTCTCCGGCTCACCGAGGACGTGCTGGCCGAGGAAGGACAGCACCGTGCGGTACCAGACACCGGCGTGCTGCGGCGTGAGGACCCAGTGGTTCTCGTCCGGGAAGTAGAGGAACCGGTGCGGCGACGCGGCCGGGTCGGCGACCCGCGAGTTGAGGTCCCACCAGAGCCGCAAGGCCTCACCGATCGGGACGCGGTAGTCCTTGTCCCCGTGGATGACCAGCATCGGTGAGGTGATGTTGTCGGCGTGCGCGCTCGGGTCGTTGGCGCGCGCCATCTCCGGCGTCATCTCGCGGCCCCAGTAGTAGGCGACGTCGGTCGTCGGCCCGAACTGGTCGAGCGACCACAGGCTCGCGTGCGTGACGATCGCCCGGAACCGGTCGGTGTGACCGGCGACCCAGTTGGCCATGTAGCCGCCGAACGACCCGCCCATCGCTGCAGTGCGGGACGCGTCGAGGTCGTCGCGCTCGAGGGCGGCGTCGGTGATGCGCATCAGGTCGTCGTACGGCTCGGCGCCCCAGC
>JAVXVI010000253.1:0-9124 GCA_032230005.1 Actinomycetota bacterium
GGCGGCGCCTACAAGCAGGAGCTCAAGCCGGGCGCCGCGCTCGACAACGACGCGTGGGGGCGCGGCGTCCAGAACGGCTTCAACACCCTGCTGCCGTACTCCGCGCAGATGGCCAAGGACGGCACGACGGTGATGGGCCTGCAGGACAACGGCTCGGCCGTCATCACCCCGCAGGGCAAGCAGATCGCGGCGTACGACGGCGATGGGTTCTACGTCGCCATCGACCCCGATGACAGCAACACCTGGTACGAGGAGTACGTCGGCGGGACCATCAAGGTCACCAAGGACGGTGGCAAGTCCTGGACGACGATCACGCCGACCGGTCTCACGAACGCGCTGTTCTCGACGCCGTTCGTCATGGACCCGACGGACGCCAACCACCTGGTGATCGGGGGCCGGCAGGTCTTCGAGACCACCAAGGGACGTACGACGGCGAGCGGCACCTGGGTCAACGTGTTCGACCTCGGCACTCGCACCAAGCCGGGGGTCCCCCCGTCGACCGACCCGACCGGCGCCGCGACCTGCGGCGGCAGCGACCCGTGCAACGCGCTGTCCGCCGTGGACACCCGCGGCGACGCGTCGTACGTCGGCTACTGCGGGTACTGCGACATCGTCACCGGGGGGGTGCCGTTCGGGAACGGCATCGCGACCAACGTCGGTGGCAGCAAGGACCCGCGAGCGGGCAAGCCCGACGGCTGGCACATCGCCAAGGCGTCCGGGCTGCCCAAGCGCTACATCACCTCGGTCCGCGTGGACCCGCGCAACGTCAGGACGGTCTACGTGACGCTCGGCGGCTACGGGCGCAAGTGGATCCCGCCGGGCTCGCTCGGGGACAGCACGAAGGCGATCGGCAAGGGCCACGTCTACAGGTCCACCAATGCCGGCGCGTCGTTCACCGACATCTCCGGCAACCTGCCGGACATCGAGGCCGACGACACGCAGGTGATCGGCGGCAAGCTGGTGGTCGCCACGGCGCTCGGCGTGTTCATCGCCGACGGCGGGACCGCCGGGGGCAGCTACTCGGTGCTCGGCAAGGGGCTGCCGCCGGCGCCGGTGTTCCAGCTGCAGGCCAGCCCGCGCAACAGCAAGGAGCTGGTCGCTGCGTCGTACGGCCGCGGCGTCTACCGGATCGTGCTGGGCAGCGGCTCGGCCGCGTCGACGCGCTCGGGTACCGGGTCCAGCTCGGGCACCTCTGCCGCCGCTCCCGCCGCGCCAGGTGCTGCGGCCGCCCCGCCGGTGGCCGAGAAGCCGGCCGGCTCCGCTGCCTCGAACCCGTCGACGCGTCCCGTTGCCGACAGCCGCCCGTTCTACCGGCAGCCGGCAGTGCCGGTCGCGCTGGTGGTGCTGCTCGGGCTGTTCATCGCGACGGCCCTGCGCACCCGCCGCTCCACGGGCTGACGCGCTCCGCCAGCCTCAACGTCCGCCAGCCTCAACGCGTGAGTCAGTGGGCGCCGAGGACCTGCCAGCCGGCGAGCAGGTCCGCGAGCTCGCGAGGCGCCGCCACGGCGGTGCCCATCCGGCCGGTGGAGGCGCTCGGGGCCGACGAGAGGGCGGTCGGCGTACGGCGGGCGGCGGCGGCCGGGCGAGTACCCGCGCCGGGACGACGGACCGATGCACCCGGTCGCGGAACAGCGGGTGCGAAGACCCGCGACAGCGCTCCGAGCGCGACGTCCTTCGTGACCTCGGCGCCGTCGAGGCGCCACGTGCTCAGCCCGCACGCGCTGCAGCGGACCAGCTCGACGAGCGCGCGGTCGCCGTCGTCGCGGGTCAGGGCGACGACTTGCAGGGCGGTCCCGCAGCAGCGGGCGTCATGTCGAGTAGGTCCGTTATGCACCTCTACAGAGTGCGGCCCACCCCCCGTCGTACGCCATGGTCCGCCGTAGTCAGATCCGGCCGCGAACGGCGTAGCGCACCACTGCGCCGTTCGCCGGGAATGGAGAAGGGCGGCTCGCTCTTGCGCAAGGCAACACCCTTTCGCCAGTCCTGGAGCCGCACGTGACGAGCACGGCCGCACCGGAGCGCCGGGCGGTCGGGCTTCGGTCCGAGCGGGGACCGATCCTCGGCGCTGTCATGCTCTGCACCGGTCTGGTCGCGCTGGACAGCACGATCATCGCCACGGCGGTTCCGTCGGTGGTGTCGGACCTCGGCGGCTTCGCGCAGTTCCCCTGGTTGTTCTCGATCTACCTGCTGACGCAGGCCGTGACGGTGCCGCTCTACGGCAAGTACGCCGACGTCGTGGGCCGCAAGCCGGTGATGTTCTTCGGGATCGCCGTCTTCCTGCTCGGCTCGGTCCTGTGCGGCGTCGCCTGGAGCATGCCGACGCTCATCGTTGCGCGCGCGGTGCAGGGCATCGGCGCCGGCGCGGTCCAGCCGATGAGCATGACCATCATCGGCGACCTCTACACGGTGGAGGAGCGCGCCCGCGTTCAGGGCTACGTCGCCAGCGTCTGGGGGATCGCCTCCGTGATCGGCCCGACCCTCGGCGGGGTCTTCTCGGAGTACCTCTCCTGGCGGTGGATCTTCTTCGTCAACCTGCCGCTGGGTGCGGTGGCGTTCGTGATCCTCGCCCGGAGCTTCAAAGAGCAGGTCGTACGACGGCGGCATCGCATCGACTACACCGGTGCGGCCCTGCTCACCACCGGCTGCTCGCTGCTGATCTTCGGGTTGCTCGAGGGCGGTGTCACGTGGGCCTGGGGCTCCGCGACATCGGTATTCGTGTTCGCCATCGGGATCGCCGCCATCGCCGGCTTCCTGCTGGTCGAGCAGCGGGCCGCCGAACCGGTGCTGCCGCTCTGGGTCTTCCGCCGGCGCATCCTCACGACGGGCAACCTCGTCGCGCTCACCGTCGGTGCGCTGCTGATCGGGTTGAGCTCGTACGTTCCGACCTACGTCCAAGGCGTGCTCGGGACCGGCCCCCTGGTCGCGGGATTGGCGCTAGCGGCGCTGACCGTCGGCTGGCCCATCGCGGCGACCTTCTCAGGCCGCCTCTACATGCGCATCGGCTTCCGCAACACGGCGCTGATCGGCTGCGCCGTCATCGTCCTCGGCTCGCTGCTGTCGCTGCTGCTGACGGCCGAGTCCTCGGTCTGGCAGGTCGCCGCTACCTGCTTCGTCATCGGCGCCGGACTCGGCCTGGCGTCGAGCCCCACGCTCGTCGCCGTGCAGTCCGTCGTGGGCTGGGACCGCCGGGGTGTCGTCACCGCGACCAACATGTTCTGCCGGTCCATCGGGAGCGCTGTCGGTGTCGCCGTGCTCGGCGCGGTGGCCAACGCGACCCTGACCCACCGGTTCGCGCACCCACCGGCGGCTGTCGCCGGCCGGCTGCCGAGCGACGTCGACGCGACCAGCCAGGTGCTGGCCGCGTCCGGCGACACCGCTCACTCCGCGACCGTGGAGTTCGTGCGCCAGGCGCTGTTCGCTGCGACGCACCACGTCCTCATCGGGCTCGTCCTCGTGGCGATCGCGATGGCCGGCGCCTTGCTGCTCATGCCGAGGCGGGCCGAGCCGCTGGTGTTCGACTGAGCGGGCTCCGGGAGTGTCTACCGCGAATCCACGCTCGCGAGGCGCAATGATGTACGTCGATGGGTTCGCGCTGCCCGGCTTCCGAGGAGAACGCATGAACGGTCGATCGGTGCCAGCCGCGAGGACGCTGTCATGACCCTCATGCAGTGCCCGATCGGTCATCCACCGGGCCCGCAGGCGTTCTGCCCGATCTGCGGGCGGCAGGCCCTCCCGGTCGTGGAGCAAGCCCCGCCGCCGGCCCCGGAAGCACCGCCCGAGACGCCGAGCGACGCATCGAGCGCGGTCCCGGAGACGCACGACATCGACGTGCCCGGCACCTCGTGGGACGCCCTCCGCACGGAGGCGTTGTCCGCGGCAGAACCGCCGCCCCCACCCCCAGCGGCCCCGCCTCCGCCTCCGCCCCCGCCCCCGGCGGCCGCGCCTCCGCCTCCGCCGCCGCCTCCGTCACCCTTTGCTCCCGCACCACCGCTCGCGACGCCGGCCGGGGCCGAGCCCGACGACGGCCCTGGGTCGGCAGCGGCGAAGGCGCGCGAGCTGATCGCCGAGCTGAGCGGCCAGCCGGTCGCGCCGTCGATCCCGAGCCAGCCGCCGAGCGCACCGCCGAGCGCACCGCCCGTCGCACCGCCCGTCGCGCCGCCCGTCGCACCGCCGCTCCCACCCGCACCGCCCGGGGCCCCCGCGACGCCGTACCTACCCGCTGACGGTCCGGTGCCGTCGTACGACCGCCCGCCGCCCCCCGCGGAGCCCCCGCCCTCCCCGCAGCCGCCGGCGACGGTGGCCTTCCCGACCCTCCCGGACGCCTCGACCCTCGGCTTCTCGTCCGCAGAGGCGCCAGCAGCCGAACCCGCGCCGGCAGCCGGCGGCCAGTGGTCGGACGGTTCTGAGCCGCCGCCGCCCTCCCGCAGCCGCCGCTCCCGCGGCGTGGCCGTCGGTGCCCCGACCTACGACGAGGACGCCCCCGACCAGCAGCCGCGACCACGCCGCCTGCTGGCCTTCCTTGTGCTGGCCGTCGTCCTGCTCGGCGGTGCCTACCTGGTCAAGACGCAGCTGCTCGACGACAACAGCACCCCGACGACGTCGGCGCCTTCCGTCCGCGCCTCGGCAGTGCCGAGCAGCCCGCCCAGCCTCAGTGCGACCGAGCTGGCTGCGTCGTTGCAGGACCCGCACTTCAAGCACGGGTACGACGCCGGCCAGGCGCGCGCCAAGGCCGGCGCAGTCGCGGCCGCCGATCGCGAGCAGGTGTGCCGGAGCATGGCCCTGACGCAGCGCGCGGGGGGCTACCCGTGGGGTGCGCATGACCGCGCCGGCTGTCTGATCGCCCTCGCGCGTGGGTGACCGCGAGTAGCCTGCAGCCATTGAGCCGTTCCACCGTGTGACGGCGATCGCGCGTTGAGCCAAGGCGCGCGTGGCAGGGGCAAGAGCCCCCTCCTCATGGATGCCGCAGCTGCGGCATCCACAGCCACGCGCAACCCGGTGCCCCCGCTCTCGGTTCGCAGAATCGGACCGGAACCCCCTTGAGCAGCGGCACTGCCACGCCCCCCGAGCCCGTTGATCCTCGGGATGCGTTCGACCAGCTGGGCCGGCTGGTGCTGCAGAACGAGTCGATGGAGTCGGTCCTGCTGCGGGTCGCCGAGCTCGCCAAGCGGGTCATGCCCCAGGTCGCCGAGGCGTCGGTCAGCCTCGTCGACGACTCCTCCCAGACGACCGTCGCCTCCACCGGCCAGCTCGCGATGGACCTTGACGAGAGCCAGTACGAGGGGGGACACGGTCCGTGCCTCGAGTCCGCCCGTGGCGGCGAGGTCATCCAGATCGATGACGTCCGGGCGGAGGAGCGGTGGCCGCTCTACGTCACGATGGCGCTGGAGCTGGGCGTGATGAGCTCCCTTTCAGTGCCGATACCGGTCCAGCGGCAGGCGCACGCCGCCCTGAACCTGTACGCGCTCAAGCCGACCGCCTTCGACCCCGAGAGCGTGGAGCTGGCCGCCACCTTCGCGTCGTACGCAGGGGTGGCGATCGCGAACATGCACCTGTACGACGGCAGCCGTCGACTCGTGGAGCAGCTCCAGGTCGCCATGGTGTCCCGCGCCGTCATCGACCAGGCGAAGGGCATCTTGATGGCGCAGCGCCATTGCACCGCGCAGGAGGCGTTCGACGTCCTCGTCGACCTGTCCTCGAGGAGCAACACCAAGCTGCGCGACGTCGCGCAGGCGCTCGTCGACCAGGCGGTCCGGGCGACCCAGTCCCGGTAGGCCGACCACCCGTCAGCGGGCCGCCATACCCCCCATTCGGGCCGGTTTTCCCTAAGCGCGCCCTATGCCGGGCCCCACTCTGCCAGTCTGCGCCGGTCCAGCCTGCTGGACCTGGTGACGATCGACGCCGAGGCCGCGGCAACCGCTCCTATCGCCCTTCCTCTGGAGAACGCGCATGGACCACGCCCGCACCTCGTCACATCCTGGCCGTCTGCTTCGGGGGCTCCTCGTCGCCTCCCTGGCGCTGGGTGGCGCTGTCGTCCTCGCGGCCACCGGACAGGCCGCCGTCAACCCGGACATCCAAGTCCTCTCCATCACGCAGTACGGACCCGACAGCGGCGGCCAGTTCCAGCTCGTCGGTGAGGTCCGCAACGCCGGAGCCGCAACGGCCGGCCCGGTCAGCGTCGACGTGACGTTCATGGACGCAGCCAACAACGTCCTGTTCGAGGACAACACGTTCACCAACGTCGACGCCATCGGCCCCGGTGAGCGGGCGCCGTTCGCGCTCACCTTCCCGCCGATGGCCAACTACACCCACTACAGCTACGTCGTGAACGACGGCGGTGGCGCCGTGGTCAACCACAACTTCGACGTGACGGTGACCAGCCGCACGTTCGACGGGACGTACGACCACGTTCTCGGCACGCTCAAGAACAACAACACGACGACATCGCAGTTCACGCAGGTCGTGGGCACGGCGTACGACGTGAACAACCTCGCGCTGGACGTCGACAGCGACTTCGTCAGCGGCACCTCGAGCGACGTCGCGCCCGGCGCCACCGCGAACTTCGAGCTGATCTTCCTCGGTGGTCGCCGCTACGACCACACCGCGCTGCTCGGGCAGTCCAGCACCCCGCCGGCCTTCGCCCCGACCCCGTCCCCGTCGCCGGCCGCGTCGCCGCCGGTCTCGCCGAGCCCCGGCACCAGCCCGGCCCCGAGCCCGACGCCGAGCCCGACGGGAGCCGGCGTCCCGACGCAGGCGCCCGGTGGTGCGACCGGTACCGGTGGACCCGGTGGTGTCACACCGGCCAGCCCCAAGCCGACGCCGACCGCGTCGGTGACGACCTCGCCGTCGCCCAGCCCGACCGGATCTCCCGCCGCCAGCCCGCCGCCCGCCGGCACCGGCTGCCGTGACGCCGACGGCCCGTACGTCCTGCGGATCTCGCCGGCCGCCATCAAGACGACGCGCAGCGGCACGGTCAACCTGTCGGCCCGGCTGCTGCAGAACGGCAAGACCTGCCAGGCCGGCCTGTCCGTGGCCCTCTACGCCCGCGGACCGGGAACGACGCTGTTCCACATCTCGCGGACCATGACGACGGACAGCCAGGGTCTCGTCCACGCCGTCTACTCCCGCCCCAGCGCTGACTTCCGCTGGTACGTCCGGCACGCCTCCACCGTGAGCGGCTTCGGGCTGGTCCAGGTCCGCTAGACCGACCAGCACGATTGAACGAATGCCCGGCGTCCGCAGCGCCGGGCATTCGTCTGTCCGGGTCCGGGCAGACTGCGGACGTGCCCGAGCAGCAGATCCCCTCCGCCGGCCCCTGGTCGGACTCCACCCGCTATGCGGCTGGCGGGCTGGTCTGCTCCGTCGACCACCTTGCCTCGTCGGCCGGAGTGGCAGCGCTGCGCGCCGGTGGCAGCGCCGCCGATGCCGCGATCGCCGCCAGTGCCGTGCTGGCGGTGACCACGCAGCACATGTGCGGCGCCGGCGGCGACCTGTTGGCGGTGGTGCACCCGGGCTCGGGGGCTCCGCGAGCACTGCTGGCGGTCGGTCGCGCCGGCTCCGGCTCGGATGCTGACCGACTGCGCAGCGACGGCCACGAGCGGATGCCGTTCCGAGGCGACATCCGCAGCGTCACCGTGCCCGGCTGCATCGATGGCTGGCTCGCCCTGCACGCCGCGCATGGCCGGCTGTCGCTGACAGAGGTGCTCGGGCCGGCGATCACCTGCGCGGCCGACGGCTTCCCCGCTTCGCCGTTGCTCGCCACCGCGATGGCATCGGTGGCCGCGCTGCCCGGCGGGGAGGACTTCGCGGTGCCGGGCGCGATCGCAGGCACGCTGCTGCGCCGCCCGCGGCTTGGCGCTGCCCTTGCGGCGATTGCCGTCGAAGGACGAGAGGCTTGGTACGGCGGCGCCTTCGGTCAAGGCCTGCTGGCCCTCGGCGACGGGTTGTTCACCGAGGCCGACCTGGCCAGGGACCTGGCGGAGTGGTCCGACCCGGCGGCTGTCAGCATCGGCGACCTCACCGTGCTGTCCACGCCGGCTCCGACGGCCGGCTACCTGGTGCTGGCCGGCGCGGTCGTCGCCGACCGGATCGGAGCGTGGTCCGCGGCCGTGAACGGCGACCCGCACCTGCTGGTCGAGGCGGCCCGCGTCACCGGCTACGACCGGCCCCAGCGGCTCGCCGACGACGTGGAGTGGGAGGCGCTGGTCGACCCGGCGGACCTGGCTGAGCGGGCCGCCCGCATCGATCCGGACCGTGCCCTCGAGCTCAAGGCCCCCACCGAGGCCGGCGGCACCATCTACCTCTGCGCGGCCGACAGGGACGGGATGGTCGTGTCGCTGTCGCAGTCCAACGCCGCCGGCTTCGGCGCGCACATCGCCGTACCCGAAGTGGGTGTCTTCCTCCAGAACCGGGGGATCGGGTTCTCGCTCGCGCCGGGCCACCCCGCTGAGCTCCGCCCCGGGGCCCGGCCGACCCACACTCTCTGCCCGTCGATGCTCATCGGGCCGGGCTGCGTCCCGGTGACCGCCTTCGGCACCATGGGCGGCGACTCGCAGCCGCAGATCCTGCTGCAGCTGATGGCTGGGATTCAGGCCGGCAGGACACCCGCTGCTGTTCTCGAGAAGCCGCGGTGGGCGGTGACCGGGCCGCGGGCCGACGGCTTCGACGCCTGGGAGCCCTGGCCGGACGGTGCCGTGGCAACGACCATCGATCTCGAGAGCGACGTACCAGGGGAGTGGGAGTCAGCTCTCGTGGAGCGCGGTCATCAGGTCACCCGGGCCGCCCGCGGCCGGGGCTTCGGGCATGCGCACCTGGTCCGCCGCGATGCCGAAGGGCTGCTCGCCGGAGCCAGCGATCCGCGGGCCGGAACGGGCGATGCGCAAGGGCTCTGAGAGCGATCCGAGTGGGCGATACAGGACTTGAACCTGTGACCTCTTCCGTGTCAGGGAAGCGCGCTACCAGACTGCGCCAATCGCCCGTGCGTATGAAGTTGTGGAGAGCGGCGTGAGGCCGGGGCGGGAATCGAACCCGCGTACAGGGCTTTGCAGGCCCTTGCCTAAGCCACTCGGCCACCCGGCCGGGACCGGGAACCGGTTCCAGCGAGAGACGCCCGAGGGCGCCTTCCGAG
>JAVXVI010000254.1:0-5586 GCA_032230005.1 Actinomycetota bacterium
TGCGCACCGGCAAGCGGTTGCCTCGTCGCGTGACCGAGATCGCGGTCATCTTCCGCACCGCGCCGCACCTGCCGTTCGCGAAGACCGACACCGAGGAGCTCGGCGCCAACCAGCTCGTCGTCCGCGTGCAGCCCGACGAAGGCATGACGCTGCGGTTCGGGTCCAAGGTGCCGGGGTCCGCGATGGAGGTGCGCGACGTCGCGATGGACTTCCTGTACGGCGAGGCCTTCACCGAGGCATCGCCGGAGGCGTATGAGCGGCTCCTGCTCGACGTGCTGCTCGGTGACGCGTCGCTCTTCCCGCACAACGAGGAGGTCGAGGACTCCTGGCGCGTGATCGACCCGATCGAGGAGTTCTGGGTCGAGCAGAACGCGAAGGGCGCCGAACCCGAGCTCTACCGCGCCGGTGAGTGGGGACCGCAAGCGGCCGACCAGATGCTCGCGCGCGACGGACGAAGCTGGAGGCGGCCATGAGCACCCCACGAAAGCGCTCGCTGCGCTCACGCTTCCGCGGGGACCCCGCATGACGACCCTCTGGGATACGACGGGGAGCGCGGTCGTCAAGGCACTGGCCGCGGAGCGGCGGTCGGCCGGTTCGGTGTCGTCCGGTCTGGCGCTCACCCTGGTCGTGGTCGTGGACGAGAAGAACGTCGCCGCCGCCGAGGCCGCCGCGACCCACGCAGCCGCGCAGCACCCGTGCCGCCTGCTCGTCGTCGTACGACGGCGTCCCGACGCCCCGGAGCCGCGACTCGACGCCGAGGTGCTCATCGGCGGTCGCCTCGGACCCGGTGAAGCGGTTGTGATGCGCATGTACGGACGGCTCGCTCTGCACGCCGAGTCGGTGGTGCTACCGCTGCTGGCCCCGGACGCGCCGGTCGTCACCTGGTGGTACGGCGAGCCGCCCGACAAGATCGCCCACGACCCGCTCGGGGTCTTCGCCGAACGCCGCATCACCGACTGCTCACTCGCGCCGGACGAGCTGGCGGCACTGCGTGGCCGCGCCGACGACTACGCGCCGGGTGACACCGACCTCGGCTGGACCCGCACGACGCTGTGGCGGGCACTGTGCGCCTCGGCGTTCGACTCCGTCGAGGGACCGGTGCGGTCGGCAAAGGTCAGCGGAGCGCCGGGGCACGTGACCCGCGCGCTGCTGGCGGGCTGGCTGTCGTCCCGGCTCGGGATCTCGGTGCAGCAGGTCGACGCCGAGGGCACCGGGCTCAGCGAGGTCGAGCTCGTCCTCGACGACGTGACGCTCACGATCGCCCGTGGCAAGGAGACCGGGGTCCTGAAGCGGACCGGGCAGGCGGACCGCACGCTCCCGCTCCCCCGCCGGGTGCTCGGCGAGCTGCTTGCGGAGGAGCTGCGCCGGCTCGACCCGGACGAGCCGTACGCCGAGGCGCTGGAGGCGGCCACCGGCACCAAGGGCCTGTCCGACCGGTCACCCCAGCGCACCCACGAGTGGCACGACCCGATGGACTCGGACGACCCTGACCCGGCGCTGACGGTCTCCTGATGGGCGGACCGCCCACGGTTGTCGTCTCGAAGGACCCCGACGTCCTCGCTGCAGCGGTGGCGGCCCGGCTGCTCACGCGGCTGGTCGACGCGCAGGCCCTGCGCGGTCGTGCCTCGGTCGTCCTCACCGGCGGCGGAATCGGCATCGCGTCGCTGCGGGCCGTTCGGGAGTCAGCCGCCCGCCGCGCCGTCGACTGGCGGCTCGTCGACGTCTGGTGGGGCGACGAGCGGTTCGTGCCCGCCGACGACGACGACCGCAACGAGAAGCAGGCCAGGCAGGCCCTCCTCGACAGCCTCGACCTCGACGCCGGTCGCGTGCACCCGATCCCGGCGCGCGGCGGGCCGGACGGGGACGACGCAGACGCGGCGGCAGCGAGGTTCGCCGACGAGCTCGCAGGAGCGGCGCCTCCGGACGCGGACGTGCCGGCGTTCGACGTCGTGATGCTCGGCATGGGCCCGGAAGGCCACACCGCCTCGATCTTCCCCGAGTCCCCCGCGGCACACGACGAGCGCACGGCGTTTGCCGTGCACGGCTGCCCCAAGCCGCCGCCGACCCGGATCTCGATGGGCTTCGCTGCCCTCAACTCCGGTCGCGAGGTCTGGATGGTCGTGACCGGGGCCGACAAGGCGCCGATGGTGGCCATGGCGCTCGGCGGGGCGGGCCGGGTGCAGGTGCCGGCGGCCGGTGTCGCCGGGCGGTCGCAGACCTTGTGGCTGCTCGACGAGGCGGCGGCGAGCCGGCTGCCGAAGGACCTGCGCCGGCGGTAGCGCTACTCGGTCGGCGGCGGCTTGCGGGACGCCTTCTTCGCGGGCGCCTTCTTCGCGGGCGCCTCGCGGGGCGCAGAGCTGGGCCGGTCCGGCGTGACACCGGGGTCGCCGGCCTGCGGCGGGTAGGGCCCGTCGGGGGCGTTCTCCGGGAAGTGGCAGGCGGCCTGATGGCCGGGGGCGAGCTCCACCAGCGGCGGCTCCTGGACGCTGCAGACCTCCTGTGCCTTCCAGCAGCGGGTGTGGAACCGGCAGCCTGACGGCGGGTCCACCGGACTCGGCGGGTCGCCCTGCAGCCGGATGCGCCCCTCCTTGGACGCCTTGGACGGATCGGGCACCGGCACGGCCGACAGCAGCGCGACGGTGTACGGGTGCATCGGCCGCTCGTAGACATCGGAGCGCTCGCCGATCTCCACGATCTTGCCGAGGTACATCACGGCCACGTGGTCGGAGATGTGGCGTACGACGGACAGGTCGTGCGCGATCACGATGTAGGTGAGGTCGAGCTCGTTCTGCAGGTCCTCCAGCAGGTTGATGACCTGCGCCTGGATGGACACGTCGAGGGCGGACACGGGCTCGTCCGCGATGATGAGCTTGGGCCGCAGGGCGAGCGACCGGGCGATGCCGATGCGCTGGCGCTGGCCGCCGGAGAACTCGTGCGGGTAGCGGTTGTAGTGCTCAGGGTTGAGACCCACCAGCTCGAGCAGCTCCTGCACAGCGCGCTTGGTCCCGTGCTCGGTCTTCACCTTCTGCAGCTTGAACGGCGCGCCGACGATGGTGCCGACCGTGTGCCGCGGGTTCAGCGAGGAGTAGGGGTCCTGGAAGATCAGCTGCACGTCCTTGCGCAGCGGGCGCATCTTGCCGGTCGACAGGTGCGTGATGTCGTGACCGTCGAAGACGATCTTGCCGGCGGTCGGCTCGAGCAGCCGGGCCAGCAGCCGCCCCGTGGTCGTCTTGCCGCAGCCGGACTCGCCGACCAGGCCGAGCGTCTGCCCCTTGGCGACGGAGAAGTCCAGGCCGTCGACTGCCTTGACGGCTGCCACCTGGCGACGCAGCAGGCCGCGCAGCACCGGGAAGTGCTTCTGCAGACCCGTGACCGTGAGCAGCGCTTCGCGCTCGCTCGTGCCGGCAGCGGGCAGCGTCTCGGAAGACGTCACGGGTACCTGTCTCTCACAGTCGCGGCGCGATGTCTTCGAGCCAGATCTGACGCTGCTGTGCGTTGCTGAGGTGGCAGGCGACCTGGTGGCCCGGCTCGGTCTCGACGAGCAGCGGCCGCTCGGTCTCGCTGCGGCCGTTGTTGAGATGGCCGTAGGCGCAACGCGGGTTGAACGCGCAGCCCTGCGGCACGTTGATCAGGCTCGGCGGCGTCCCGGGGATGGGCACGAGCCGGTCCTGGCGGTCCTTGTCGAGCCGTGGCATGGAGCTCAGCAGGCCCCACGTGTAGGGGTGCTGCGGCCGACCGAAGATGTCGACGGTGCTGGCGTACTCCACCGGCCGGCCGGCGTACATCACCAGGATGTCGTCAGCCACCTCGGCGACGACGCCGAGGTCGTGCGTGATGATGATGACCGCGGAGTTGAACTCTCGCTGCAGGTCGGCGATGAGATCGAGGATCTGCGCCTGCACCGTCACGTCCAGCGCGGTGGTCGGCTCGTCGGCGATGAGCAGCTCGGGGTCGCAGCACAGCGCCATGGCGATCATCGCGCGCTGGCGCATGCCGCCGGAGAACTGGTGCGGGTAGTCGTCGACCCGCGACTCCGGCCTCGGGATGCCGACCCGGCCGAGCATGTCGATCGCGTGCTTGCGGGCGACCGATCCGCTCACGTGGTTGTGGACGCGGTACGCCTCCACGATCTGCTTGCCGATCGTGTAGAAGGGATGCAGCGACGAGAGCGGGTCCTGGAAGATCATCGCCATGTTCTTGCCGCGCAGCTGACGCACCTGCTCGGCCGACGCGGAGACGAGCTCGCGGCCGTTGAGCCAGATCTGCCCGCTCATGCGCGTCGACCGGGCGTTGTGCAGGCCGAGGATGCCCAGGCTGGTCACGCTCTTGCCCGACCCGGACTCGCCGACGATGCCGAGGGTCGTGCCGCGCTCGAGACGGAACGAGACCCCATCGACGGCCTTGACCACGCCGTCGTCCGTCGGGAACTGGATGCGCAGGTCGCGGACCTCGAGGAAGGAGGTCGGCGGCTCACCGAGCCCGACCGTCGGCTCCACGGCGCCCTGCACCTGCTCGGGGGCCCCGCGGCTCATGTACGCACCCTCGGGTCGACGACGGCGTAGAGCACGTCGACGATCAGGTTGGCGAAGACGATGAAGAAGGCGCCCACCAGGGTGACGCCCAGCACCTTCGGCAGGTCGTTGTTCACGATCGCATCGACGGCGTACTTGCCCATGCCGGGCAGGGAGAAGGTGCTCTCGGTGAGGATCGCCCCACCGAGAAGCAGTCCGAGGTCGAGACCGAAGATCGTGACGATCGGCGTGAGCGCCGAGCGCAGGCCGTGCTTGACGACGACATCACGCTCGCGCAGGCCCTTGGCCCTCGCGGTGCGGATGTAGTCCTCGCCCATGGTCTCCAGCATGCCCGCCCGGGTGAGGCGCGCGTAGCCCGCGGCGTACAAGAAGGCCAAGGTGATCCACGGCAGGATCAGGTCGTAAGCCCACTTGGCCGGGTTGCTCGTGATCGACTCGTAGCTCCCGCCCGGCGCCGTCCAGCCGAACTTGTAGCTGAAGTAGGCGAGTGAGAAAAGGCCGGTGAAGAAGATCGGCAGGGAAACGCCGGCGAGGGCGATGCCCATGGCCGCCCGGTCGAAGCCACTGCCGCGGCGCAGCGCGGACAGCACGCCGGTGCCGACACCGAAGAACAGCCAGATGACGGAGGCACCCAGAGCCAGCGAGATCGTCACCGGCAGCCGGCTCATGATCTCGGGGAGCACGGCGTTGTGCGTGATGAACGAGTAGCCCAGGCACGGGGCCGCGCAGTGCTCCGTCGTTGGCCCGGTGTTGTAGTCGGCACCGAAGACGACGCCCTTGGCGAACCGGCCGTACTGCACGTAGATCGGATCGGTGAACCCGAGGTTGTGGGCGGCGACCCTGACCTGCTCGGCGTTGGCCGTGCGCCCGACGTAACGAGATGCCAGGTCCTCGGCGGTCGCGCCCGCGAGCCGTGGCACCAGGAAGAAGATCGCGAACGTGACCATGCTGACGACGACGAGGAGCACCAGCGCGGCGAGCACGCGCCGAATGATGTAGACGCCCATCTAGAAGGCTCTCTCCGTCCCGGCCTGGGTGACGCGGTCGGGGGGGG
>JAVXVI010000255.1:0-3878 GCA_032230005.1 Actinomycetota bacterium
CTGCCGAGGGCCCGCACGTCGGTGCCGTTGAAGGGCAGGTGCGGGGCCTTGCGCAGGTTCAGTGCCACCTCCGTGACACGGCGGGGGAGGCGCTTGCCGGTGCGCAGGTAGAACGGCACCCCTGCCCAGCGGCGGGTCTCCACCTCGAGGCGTACGGCGGCGTAGGTCTCGGTCCGCGAGTCGGCCGCGACGTCCTTCTCGCTCTTGTAGCCGTGCACCCGCTGGCCGGCCAGCCAGCCCTGGTCGTACTGGCCACGTACGACGTAGGCGCTCAGATCCGAGGGGGGCTTCGTCGCTCGCAGCACCTTGCGCTTCTCGGCCCGCAGTGCCTCGGCGTCGAAGGAGCCGGGCTCCTCCATCGCCGTCAGCGCCATCAGCTGGAGAAGGTGGTTCTGCAGGACGTCGCGGGCGGCTCCGGTCTCCTCGTAGAAGCCGGCGCGGCTCTCGATGCCGACGTCCTCGGCCATCGTGATCTGGACCGAGTCGATGTGGTTGGCGTTCCAGATCGGCTCGAACAGCTCGTTGGCGAACCGCAGGGCGAGCAGGTTCTGGACCGTCTCCTTGCCGAGGTAGTGGTCGATGCGGAAGACGTCCTTGGGCGTGAAGACGTTGTCGACGAGCTTGTTCAGCTCCTGCGACGACGGCAGGTCGTGCCCGAACGGCTTCTCGACGACAACCCGGCGCCAGCCGCCCGCGCGGTTGTTGTCGGCCATGCCGGTGCGCTCCATCTGCTGGAGCACGACCGGGAAAGCGGCCGGCGGGATCGACAGGTAGAAGGCGGCATTGCCTTGCGTGCCGTGCGAAGCATCGAGGTCGGTCAGCGTCTGCGCGAGCTTGTCGAACGCCGCGTCGTCATCGAAGGACCCAGGCAGGAACTTGATGGCCTCGGACAGTCGCTGCCAGACGTCGTCGCGGAACTCCGTGCGCGCATGGCTGCGCGCGGCCTCCTTGGCGACCTCCTCGAAGTCACCGTGATCCCAGTCGCGGCGGGCGAACCCGAGCAGCACGAAGCCGGGCGGCAGCAGTCCACGGTTGGCCAGGTCGTAGACCGCGGGGATCAGCTTCTTGCGGGACAGGTCGCCCGTCACGCCGAAGACGACGAGCACACACGGGTCGGGCACGCGGGGGAGCCGGCGGTCCCGCGGGTCGCGCAGCGGGTTGTTCGCGGCGCTCATCCGCGGGCCAGCTGCGCGGCCACGGCCAGCACCGCATCGAGGCCTGCTCTGCGATCGGTCAGGTGGAGTCGCAGCACCGGACGGTCGCGGGACGAGAGCGCGCGCAGATCGCCCATGGCCTGGGCGGCCTGCAGCTCACCGAAGGTGAAGTCGCGGCCCGGCACGTCCAGGTCCGCCTTGACGGCACCGGTGATCTGCAGGAACGCCCCGACCTGCGGACCGCCCTTGTGGAACTGCCCCGTGGAGTGCAGGAACCGGGGCGCCCAGCCGAAGGTGACCGGATGCGCGAGCCGCGCAGCCAGCAGCGCCCGCAGCTCGTGCGCCCGTGCGTCGACCTCCCGGTCGAGGTAGGCCATGACCGCGAGGTAGCCGCGTTCCGGGACAGCGTCGAGCAGCGCCTGGAGGGCGCCACCGAGGTCTTTCGCGTCGACGTCGCCGTAGACCTCGACGGCCCCGTCGACGAACGCTGGCGATCCCTGCGGCGACCGGTCACCGTTGAGGATCGCGTTGGTGTTGTCCTTCGACTCCTGCACGTTGGGCTGGTCGAAGGGGTTGATGCGCAAGGCGTAGCCGGCCACCGCCGTGGCGTACTCCCAGGCCAGGAACTGCGCCCCGAGCGGCCCGGACACGGAGGTGCCGTCGGCCGGTGGTTCGCCGCCGAGCACGGCGAGGTGAACGTCGGCCGCGGCGGTTGTCCCCGGTGCGTCGACCGACTCGACGACGACGGGCAGGATGCCCTTCCCGAGCTTGCCGGTCGACTCCGCGATCAGCTGCTCCGCCCAGTCACCGAAGCCGACGATGCCCGAGCCCGCATCGGCGATGACGAGCTTGTCGCGACCGGCGACAGCACCCCCACCGAGCGCCGCTCCGAGGGCCAGCGAGGGGTTGCCCGACGACGACGCGAGGGACGCCTCGAGGCCGGCAGCCTCGTCGAGCAGGCCCTCGACGTCCACCCCTGCGAGCGCGGCGGGCACGAGGCCGAACGCGGTCAGCGCGGAGTAGCGACCGCCGACGTCGGGGTCGGCGAGGAAGACCTGGCGGCAGCCCTCGTCGCGGGCCGTCTTCTCCAGGGGTGAGCCCGGGTCGGTCACGATCACGATGCGCTGCGAGGGGTCGATGCCGGCCTTCTCGAAGGCAGCGCGCGCCGCCCGCCGGTGGCTGTCGGTCTCCACCGTGCCGCCGGACTTCGAGCTGCAGACCACGACGGTGCGCTCGAGGTCGGTGGACAGGGCCGCGATGACCTGGCCGGGATCGGTGGTGTCGAGCACGACGACGGGCTTGCCGGCGGTGGCGCAGATGACCTCGGGTGCCAGGGACGATCCGCCCATGCCGGCGAGGACGACGCGGTCGACGCCCTCGGCCGACAGCTCGTCGCGCAGGGTGAGCAGTGCAGGCAGCAGCTCGCGGCCGGTCGCGACGGCATCGAGCCAGCCGAGCCTGATGCTCGCCTCGGCGGTCGCGTCGGGACCCCAGAGCGTCGCGTCCTTGCCGGTGAGCTTCCCGGGCAGGTCGGCCGCGTCGGCGAGGACTCCTTCCTGGGCCGCCTGCAGAGACGGTCCGACGACCCGGACCGTCATACCACCTGCGGTGACCGCGTCGCTCACGCGCTGCCCTTCCGCGACGCAGCCGCCGGTCCGGATCCGGCCGGCGACGTGCCGCCGTCCTTCCCGACGTCGGCTCCGGCCTTCTCGAGGTTGGCGGTGACCGACTCGATGAGCTCGTTCCACGCGTCCTCGAACTTCTGCACGCCCTCGACCTCGAGCAGCTCGACCACGTCGTCGTAGTCGATGCCCGCGGCGGCGAGGTCGTCGAGCACCTTCTGCGCGTGCTCGTACGACGACGTGACCGTGTCGCCCCGGATGACGCCGTGGTCGGCGACGGCTTCCAGGGTCGCCTCGGGCATCGTGTTGACCGTCCCGGGCGCGACCAGCTCCACGACGTACTGCGTGTCGTCGTACGCAGGGTCCTTCACGCCGGTCGACGCCCAGAGCGGCCGCTGCGGCTTCGCGCCGGCCTTCTCGAGCGCCTTCCAGCGATCGGAGCCGAAGACCTTCTCGTAGTGCTGGTAGGCGAGGCGGGCGTTGGCGATGCCGGCGAGACCCCGCAGCTCAGTCGGCCCGCCGGACTTCTCCAGCCGCTTGTCGATCTCGGTGTCGACGCGGCTGACGAAGAACGACGCGACGGAGCCCATCCGGGACAGGTCATGACCGTTCTTCTTGGCCTGCTCCAGACCGTCGAGGAACGCGGCCATGACCTTGTCGTAGCGGTCCAGCGAGAAGATGAGGGTGACGTTGACGCTGATGCCCTCGGCCAGCGTCTTGGTGATGGCGGGCAGGCCCTCCAGGGTCGCTGGGATCTTGATGAACAGGTTGGGGCGGTCGACCAGCCACCACAGGGCCTTGGCCTCGGCCACGGTGCGGTCGCTGTCGTGGGCGATCCGAGGGTCGACCTCGATCGACACGCGGCCGACGACGCCCTCGCTGGCGTCGTAGGCGGGGCGCAGCACGTCGCAGGCCCATCGCACGTCGTACGTCGTCAGGGCCCGGACCGCCTCGCCCACGTCGGTGCCGCGCAGTGCGAGGTCGCGGATCTGCTCGTCGTACGCCGCGCCTTCGGACAGCGCCTTCTGGAAGATCGAGGGGTTGGTGGTGACACCGACGACGTGCTTGTCCTTGATGAGCTGCTCGAGGTTGCCGGTGCGCA
>JAVXVI010000256.1:0-5483 GCA_032230005.1 Actinomycetota bacterium
CGACGCGGAGATGCAGGCGGCCGCCGCCCAGGGCACGAACGTGTTCGACGGGTTGCGGTTGCAGGGCATCGCCTACGTGAAGTTCGCCGTCGCCAACCCGGAGCACTACCGGATCGTGCTGATGCGCAAGCACGAGTCGGCAGGGAGTGGCGACTACGCGGACCTGGTGATGGCGAGCAGTGCCTTCGAGCACTTCGTGGCGTCGGTGCAGGAGTGCGTGGACGCGGGGGTGTTCGAGGGTGAGGCGGATGCGCTGGCGCTGCGGCTGTGGGCGGCGGCGCACGGGGTGGCAGCACTGCTGGTCGCGAAGCCCTACTTCCCGTGGCCGCCGCTGGAGGAGCTCGTCGAGTCGACGATCCGCATGGCGGGGCTGGGGATCGCGCTGTCGAGCCGGGTCGGCGAGTGCGGGGAGCTGACGCTGCCCGAGCTGGTGGCGAAGCTCAACACCCTGCGTCCGTAGTCCCGGGTCAGCCGATCGGGGCGGCTTTCTTGGCTGCCTTCTTCGTCTGGGCGGCCGCCTTGGCTGCCTTCTTCGCGGTGCGGCGGCTGATGCGACCGGCGGCGTGGGGGATGGACTCGCGGCCACCGGTGTCGGCCGCAGCCAGGATCAACCCGCCGAGCATGCTGAGGTTCTTGAAGAAGTGGATCTGCTGCTGCTTCTTCGCGACCTTGTCGGTCTCGGCCCAGAACGGGTGACCGATGTACGTCGTCGGCACGAGCGAACCGGCCAGCGCCAGCGCCGACAGCCTCGGCAGCCGACCGGTGGCCAGCGCCAGCCCGCCCACCAGCTGCGTGGCCGCGTTGACCCGGACGAGCTTCTCGGCGTCCTCCAGCCCGGCCTTGGCGACCAGCCCCGGCCGGCCGCCGGGGTTGCGCAGCGCGTCCACCCCACCGGTGATGAACATCGAGGCGAGCAGCGGACGGGCCAGCTTGCGGGTCGGGCTCACGGAACTCCTCCAGGGTCGGGCGGCTGATCGGTCCCTACCCCGCGGGAGGGCGGCTACGTCTTCTTGGCTGACTCCTTCAGCGCCTTGCGCATCCCGCTGAGGTCGAGCTCGGGGCGGACCGGCCACTGCGGGTCGATCTCCTCCAGCGTCTCGAGCAGCAGGTGCGACAGCGCCCAGTTGCGGTACCACTTGCGATCGGCCGGCACGACGTACCAGGGGGCGGCATCGGTGCTGCACCGCTGGAGCACCGCGGCGTAGGCCTCGCGGTAGGACTCCCAGAGCTTGCGCTCGTCGATGTCTCCCGGGTTGATCTTCCAGTGCTTGCGCACATCCGACAGCCGGGCCAGCAGGCGGCGCCGCTGCTCGTCGTACGAGATGTGCAGGAAGACCTTCACGAACGTCACGCCCTTCGCGACCTGCTCGGCCTCCCAGGCGTTGATGAGGTCGTAACGGGCTTCCCACTGCTCCTTGGGCACGAGGTCGTGGACGCGGACGATGAGCACGTCCTCGTAGTGGCTGCGGTTGAAGACGCCGACGTAGCCCGGCAGGGGCAGCGCGCGGGTGACGCGCCAGAGGAAGTCGTGCCGCAGCTCTTCCTTGGTCGGCTTGCCGAAGGACGTGATCTTCACGCCGGCCGGGTTGATCAGCCCGACGACGTGCTTGACGGCGCCGTCCTTGCCGCTGGTGTCCATGCCCTGCAGTACGACGACGACGCGGCGGGTGCCGCCGGACTTGCCGTCGGCGTACAGACGCTCCTGCAGGTCCGCGAGCTTGGGGGCGAGCTTGCGGATGTCGCGGGCCGCGCGCTTCTTGCCCCTCACGCCCGGCGTCGCGTCGGCCCCCTTCTCGCCGACCACGACGGCGATGGCCGACGGGTCGAGACGCAGCCGGTTGCGGACCTTCATCAGCCGGTGGGGGCGCTGCCGACGCTCTTCAACGCGTCGAGCAGCGGGGCACCGTCCTTCACCTGCGAGGCGGGCGGCGCTGTCACGTTGATCGGCGTGCCGAAGTCGTAGAGGTCCAGGGTCGTCAGCGTCGTGACCTTCAGCCCACCGGTCTGGGTCACCGCGAACTGCTGGACGAACCGTCGCAGGCGCCGCTGCTTGTCGATGTACGCCTCGAACGGGACGGCACTCACGTTGCTGCTGCCCAGCGCCCGGCTCAGCGCGTCCTTGGCCGGGCCGGTCAGCTTGGCGAGGGCCGCGCGCACGTCGTACGTCCCCTTGTAGTGCGTCGTGCTGACGCCGCGGACCTTCTCCGACCCGACCTTGCGTACGTCGGAGCTCACGCCCTGCAGGCCCTGCAGGCTGGAGGTGGGATCTGTGCTCGCGCCGAAGCTGGTGCCGGCGATGTCGGCCAGCTTCAGCGAGTAGAAGGTGTCCTTGGCGGTGGGGATCTGGATGTAGGCGACGCCGTCGACCACGCGCTCGAGCAACTGACCACCGCCGGCACCCGGGATCTCTACGGTCATCGAGCCGTTGCGGGAGGCGTAGTCGAACGCACCGACCCCGGTCAGGGTCACGCGCTGCGTGCCGAGGGTCGTGGTGCTGCCGAACTCCATCTTCGACGTCTTCTGCTGGCTGGTCGTCGTCGCGGCGGTCCTGATGGTCTCGACGGTCGAGAGCGTCTGCGCTCCGCCGCAGCCGGCAGCGAGCACGGCGACGAGAGGGACGACGAGCAGGCGTGGCAGGCGCATCCCGGGATTGTGCACCCTTCGGCCTCACCCCGCGGCCAGAAGAACCACCCCCAGCAGGGCCACCATCACGCCCGCCCGCTGCCGGCCGACCAGTCGTTCGCCGAGCAGCGCCACCGCCAGACCGACCGTGACGACCGGCGACAGGGTGGCGATCACCGAGACGATGCTGACCAGTCCCTTGGTCGTGGCGACGCCGTACGCGGCGGTGCCGAGGACCAGAAGCAGGCCGGGTACGGCGGTGGCGACCAGATCACGACGCGGGATCGCGCAGGGCAACCGAGCCGCCACGACGACCGCCGCGGTGCAGACGAGCAGCGAGGCGCGACTGCTCAGCAGGGCGGCTGCGGAGCCGTGCCTGGAGGCCTCGGCGAAGACGGCGAGGAAGGCACCGAACGCGAGAGCGTTGAAGACCGCCAGGCCGGCGACTGACTTCGAGTCGTGTGGCTCGGAGGGCGCAGCGGCGGCACGAGTGGCGGCGAGTGCCACGCCGAGGACCGCGATCGGGATGCCGACGAGCTGGAGCGCGGACGGTCGCTCGCCGAAGGCGATGGCTACGACGACGGGTACGACGGCGCCGGTGCTGCCGATGGGCGCGACGACGCTGAGCGGACCTCTGGCGGCGGCCAGGTAGAAGGACGCGAGCGCGATGCCGTTGATCACGCCCGCGGCAGCGCCAAGGGCGAGGCCGGCGCGATCGGTGCTGGCGCCGCTGACGGCGACGAAGCCGGCGGCGCCGAGCAGGCTGGCGGTCTGGCCGACGAGCAGGACGCCGCCGAGCGGCAGCCGCCGCGACAGCAGCGGACCGAGGTAGTTGGCGACGCCGTACGCGACAGCCGTGAGCAGTGCAAGGAGGACGGCCGCCACCGAAGCAGTAAAGCCGCCGCCCTTTCGCGGGCGACAGACTGCTGTTAGTCGATGGGCGTGCACTCCTCGGCGAGCCGCCGCGCGAACACCGTCAGTAGGAAGGTGTCGCGCCGGTGCCGACCGCGTTCAGCCGTGCGCTTGCGATGGCAGTTGGCACAGCGCACGTCGCACTTGGCCATCTCGGCCTCGATCCGACGCCAGGGGACTTGGGTCATGACGAGCACGGCGATTGCCTCGACCTTCACGGTGCCGGGGCGGTGGTCGAAGTCGAGCACACGTATGTCGTTCTCGCCGCAGTCGACGCAGGGATGCTCCATCAGGTAGTTGCCCAGCCGTTCGCGGTACTCCGCCCGCACCTGTCGCTTGCGCTCCCTCATCGTCGCGATGTGCGCGGCACGATGTTCGACGTACCACTGCTTGCAGCAGTCGCGGCATCGCGGTTGCCGACCATCCGGCGCCGACCGCCGGAGGTTGAAGTCGTCGAGAGACTTGTCCTCGTGGCAGGTGACGCAGCGCTTGAGCATGCCGGATGATCTCGCCGGGGTACGACAGTTTCCTGCGCGGTGGGGTGGGCCGTGTCGGACTCGAACCGACGACCCACAACTTAAAAGGATGCTGCTCTACCGACTGAGCTAACGGCCCCGGATCGCTCGGCAATGGTAGCGGCTGACGGGACTACTTGATGCGGAAGGCCCGTGCCGCGGACCAGGTGCCGGCTGTCCCGTCTGCCTTGTTGGCGCGCACCCGCCAGAAGCGGTCACCGGTCGCGGGGAACGACGTCGAGAGCGCCGATGCCGTCGCCGTCGAGTTGACCAGCGTCGTCGTGAAGGCGCTGGAGCTGCTCACCTGGAAGGTGTAGGTCGCGGCCCCGGTGACGTCACCCCAGTCGAAGGCGACCGATGCGTTGGGCGCGAAGCGCGCGGAGGCAGCAGGCGACAGCAACGCCGGCGCAGCGAGCGGCCCAGGCGGCGGGGGAGGTGGCGGAGGCGGGGTCGCGAACGGGTTGACGGTCAGCGTGACCGACTTGCTGATCCCGCCGCCTGAAACCGTCAACGTCACCGGAGTCGACACCGATGGCGGGTTGGTGAACACGAGCACCCCCGCGGCGATCGCACCGGCGGAGATCAGAGCGGTCGGCGACATGAAAGCGACCGCCGGGTTGCTGCTCGTCAACGTGAACGTCGTGTCGGTCGGCTGCACGGCCGCGATCGCGACCCGCGCCAGCGCACCCTGCGACCCCGTCGTCTGCGTGACGTCGATCGTCCAGTCCGACGGTGGCACGGCCGGCAGCAAGGTGAGCACGTTGGTGACCGAGATGCCGTTCCACGTCGCCGTGATCGTGACCGGCGTCGTCACCGCGACCTGGCTGGTCTGGATCGTGAACGGCTGGAAGAAGCTGCCCGCGGGCGCCGTCACAGATGCGGGTACGACGGCGAGCGGCGAGCTGCTGGACAGGCTGATGACCGCGCCATTCGGTCCGGCGCTGCCGTTCAGCGCGATCGTCGCGCCGCCGGGCGCACCGCCGGTGATCGTGTTCGGGGACGGCCCGATGCTCTTGAGCGACGTGGGGTCGACGGTCAGCACCGTGGAGGCGGATGCGCCGCCGTACGACGCCGTGACTGTCGCGGCAGTGGACGTTGCCACCTGCCCGGTCGTCAGCTGGAACTGCGCGAACGAGGTCCCTGCCGGCAGCGTGACTGCCTGCAGCGGAGTCGCCGTCGGCGACGTGCTCGTCAGCGTCACCACCGCACCACCAGCCGGCGCCGGCCCGGTCAGCTGCAGCTCACCAAGGAGGAACTCACCGCTGAACGCGGACGGACGGGTGAAGGTCACGGTCGAGATCTTGGGCGCCGCCGCGCTGACGATGAAGCTGCGTACGGCGGAGAAGGCGGTCGGCGCCGCAGTCGTCAGGGAGTTGTCCCCCTGGAAGGCGCGCACCCGCCAGAAGTGCTGCCCGACGGTCAGACCGGGCAGGA
>JAVXVI010000257.1:0-9893 GCA_032230005.1 Actinomycetota bacterium
ACGAACACCGCGAGAAAGCCCGATCCGTGGGCGACGGAGGCGAGTCCGAACAGCAGCATCGACGCGGCCAGGGTGCGCAGCGGGTACAGGCCCTCGTTCGGCAGCGGCACCGCCCGCATGAACCACAGCAGAGCGCCACCGCCGACGACGCCGACGACAGCGCCGACGCCCATCTGCAACACGAACTGGGCGGCGACATGGGCCAGTGCACCGGCACCGACGCCGCCGGCCGCGATGAGGCTGACCATCAGGGCGATGCCGACCGGGTCGTTGGCCCCGGACTCGCCTTCCAGGATCGCGCCGGTGCGGCCGGCCGGCTCGCGCCGGCCCAGGACGGAGAAGACGACTGCTGGGTCGGTGGGTGCGACCGCGGTGCCGACGAGCAGTGCGAGGTACCACGACAGGCCGAAGCCGACGTGCGCGATCACGGCGACAGCGACGGTGGTGAGGAAGGTGCCGACCACACCCACCACGGCTATGGGGCCGGCGGCGGCCCGGAACCGGCGCCAGCCGATGTGCATGCCGCCGTCGAACAAGATGATGACGAGAGCGACCGTCACGAGCCGCTCGACGGTGCGCTGCGGCGGTGACCGCAGGTCGGGCACCAGCTGCGCCATGACCGCTGCGGCGGCGAGGAACAACGCCGGCGTCGGGACCTGCAGCCGGTCGGTCAGCCGGTTGGAGAGCACCGCCAGGAGGCCGGCAGCACCGACGAGCAGCACCACCAGGCCGAAGACCTGGGCCTCGTGCAACGGGTCCACGGGCGCTCCTCGGGTCGGCATGGCTGAACGACTGCCGACCAGACTTCCCGGCGCACCGCCGCCGAGTCTGCCCTACCAGGGCTCAGTCCTCTGCCGCCGTACCGCCCATCTTGTCGTTGATGGCGTTGACGACCGTCGGGTCGGCGAGGGTCGTCACGTCGCCGAGCTCGCGGTGCTCAGCGACGTCCCGGAGCAGCCTGCGCATGATCTTGCCGCTGCGGGTCTTGGGCAGCTCGGGGGTGATCAGGATCTGCCGGGGCTTGGCGATCGGGCCGATCTCCTTGGCGACGTGGTCGCGCAGCTCCTGCAGGAACGCCTCGCCGCTCGTGACATCGTCGGCGACCGAGCCCTTCGGCGTCACGAACGCGACGATGGCCTGGCCGGTGGTCGCGTCCTGGGCGCCGACGACTGCGGCCTCCGCGACCGACGGGTGGCTGACCAGGGCGCTCTCCACCTCGGTGGTGGAGATGCGGTGGCCACTGACGTTCATGACGTCATCGACCCGACCGAGCAGCCACAGGACGTGCTCGTCGTCCCACTTCGCGCCGTCGCCGGCGAAGTAGCGGCCGGGGAACTTGCTCCAGTAGGTCTCGCGGTAGCGCTCCTCGTCGTTCCAGATCCCGCGCAGCATCGACGGCCACGGCTCGTTGAGGGTGAGGTAGCCGCCGCCGACCTCGCCGACGGAGAGGCCCTCACCGTTGACGACGTCGATCTCGATGCCGGGCAGTGGTCCCATCGCGGAGCCGGGCTTGCAGGACGTCACGCCCGGCAGCGGGGCGATCATCATCGCGCCGGTCTCGGTCTGCCACCACGTGTCGACGATGGGGCAGCGGTCGCCGCCGATGACGCGGCGGTACCAGATCCATGCCTCCGGGTTGATCGGCTCACCGACGCTGCCGAGAACGCGAAGGCTCGTCATGTCGTGCTGCGCAGGGAGCTCCTCCCCCCACTTCATGAAGGTGCGGATCGCGGTCGGTGCGGTGTAGAGGATCGAGACCTTGTAGCGCTCCACGATCGACCACCAGCGGTCCTTGCCGCCGGCGTCCGGGGTGCCCTCGTACATCACCTGCGTCGCGCCGTTGGCGAGCGGTCCGTAGGTGACGTAGCTGTGCCCGGTGACCCAGCCGATGTCGGCGGTGCACCAGTAGACGTCGGTCTCGGGCTTGAGATCGAAGACCGCCCAGTGGGTCCACGCGCACTGCGTCAGGTAGCCGCCGGTCGTGTGCAGGATCCCCTTCGGCTTTCCGGTTGTGCCCGAGGTGTACAGCAGGAACAGCGGGTGCTCGCTGTCGAAGCTGTCCGCCTGATGGCTGTCCGGCTGGCGGTCCACGAGGTCGTGCCACCACACGTCCTTGTCGGTCCACGCCACGTCCTGACCGGTGCGGCGTACGACGAGGACCTTCTCGACCGTGCTGCACCGCTCCACGGCCTCGTCGACCGCCGGCTTCAGCGCCGCCGCCGCGCCGCGCCGGTAACCGCCGTCGGCCGTGACGATGTAGCGCGCGTCGGCGTCGGTGATCCGGTCGCACAGGGCCTGCGCCGAGAAGCCGCCGAAGACCACGCTGTGCGGCGCCCCGATCCGCGCGCAGGCGAGCATCGCGATGACCGCCTCGGGGATCATCGGCAGGTAGATCATCACCCGGTCGCCGGCCTGCACGCCCAGCTCGGTCAGGGCGTTCGCGGCCTTGCACACCGCGACGAGCAGCTCGGCGTAGGTGATGACCCGGCGGTCGCCCTCTGGCTCGCCCTCCCAGTACAGCGCGACCCGATCGCCCCGACCCGCCTCGACATGGCGGTCCACGCAGTTGGCGGCGACGTTGAGCTCGCCCCCGACGAACCACTTCGCGAACGGCGGCTCCCACTCCAGCGCCGTGTGCCACTCCTTGTCCCACTGCAGCCGCCGCGCCTGGGTCTCCCAGAACCCCAACCGGTCCGCCCACGCGTCGTCGTACGCATCCGCCGTCACGTTGGCCGCGGCCGCGAGCTCCGCGGGCGGCTCGAAGCGGCGGCTCTCGGTCGCAAGGGCGGACAGCCCGGTCTGCTCGGTCATGGGTCCGAGCCTGTCCCACTGCTGCGCGCCCCCGCAACCCGCCCCAGCAACGCGCCCCGGCAACCCGATCCGCCCCGGACCGTTCCACGGCCGATCGGTAGCGTCGACGCGGTGACGACCGCCGCGACCGACCTGCTGGCGCCGCTGCTCGACCTGCCAGGCGTTCCGGAGTCCGTTGCAGAGGCGCGTACGGCGGTGGACCAGCTGCTGGCCCACCGGGTGCTGCGGCGGCGGTCCGCGGAGGTCACTGCCGAGTCGGCGCTGCGGGGTGCCCGGGCCAGCGCGGAGCTCGAGGGTGCGGGGATCGAGCTGGAGCGGCTGCGCGGCCAGCTGCTGGCCGGCGGCACGATCACCTTGCCGTCGAAGGACGAGCGCGGCGCCAAGGTGGTCGAGGGAGCGGTCCGGCTGCACGCCGATCTGGGCTCGGTCCTCGGGACCTGGAAGCACTCACCCCGTCAGGCGCTGGCCAGGCTGCACGTCCTCGCCGCCGGGGACCTCGTGCCGGCGGAGGCGCTCGGCCGGCCGAGACCGACGGGCGCGTCGTATGAAGACCCGTTGGCGCTCGGGACTGCACCCGATCCGCTCGAGGTGTCCGCCCGGCTCGACGGCCTGTCCCGGGTCCTGACCGCGCCGACCGCCGCCCCGGCCGTCATCGTCGCTGCAGTGGTGCACGGAGAGCTGCTCGCGCTGCGCGCCTTCGGGTCGTTGGACGGGCTGGTTGCCAGGGCCGGCGCCCGGCTGGTCATGGTCGAGCGCGGCCTGGACCCGAAGGCCGTCTCGGCTCCCGAGGTGGGGCATTCCGAGCTGCACCACGAGTACGCCGACGCTGCGCGCGACTACATCTCCGGCGGACCCGAGGGCGTCGCCCGGTGGCTGCGCCACTGCGCCTCCGCTGTCGCGCTGGGCGCGCGTGAGGGCCTCGCGGTGTGCGAGGCCATCCAGCGTTCCTGATCGATCGGGCGCGGACACGGGAACGGCGCCTCGCGTGAGCGGGGCGCCGTCACCATGCACGGAAGTGCGGGTTACCAGGCGTGCACCTCAGTTCGCCGTACCGGCCAGTGGCCGCTCGACGTGCCTCACGTGGCGGGTCGCACGTGGGTGCCCGACTGCCGTGCACGGACCGCCGTCGGGGGGAACGTCGTCCACCGGCTGGCGGTGGTCCGTGACTCCGTTGTACGCCCCTACCCGGCGGCTTGAAAAGCCCTATGGGCCAACTACTTTGCGCTACTTGTGGGCATGTTTCCGTTGTCCGGCCCACCATGCCAGCCCCAACGCGCCCGCGGCGACCGCCACCCCTGCGTAGGCGACCGGCGGGCCGGGCGGCGTGGGCAGGGAGGGGATGCGGGAGCGCATCCGGACCGGCCGCCGGAACTCCTGGATCGGCCAGCCGCGCTCGAGGGCGATCCGCCGCAAGGCCTTGTCCGGGTTGACGGCGGTGGGGTGGCCGACGACCTCGAGCATGGGCAGGTCCGTCATCGAGTCGCTGTAGGCGTAGCTCGCCGCGAGGTCGTATCCGGCCTGTGCGGCCAGGTCGCGCATCGCGACCGCTTTGCCCTCGCCGTACGCATAGAACTCGATGTCGCCGGTGTAGGTGCCGTCCGCCACGACCATCCGGGTCGCGACCACCCGGTCGACCCCGAGCATCTCGCCGATGGGGCCGACGACCTCCTCGCCGCTGCTGCTGACGATGACGATGTCGCGGCCGGCGCCGCGGTGCTGCTCGAACAGTGCGACGGCCTCGTCGTAGACCAGCGGGTCGATGAGGTCGTGCAGGGTCTCGGCAACGATCGCGTTGACCTGCTCGACCGGCCAGCCGGCGCAGAGCGCCTTCAGGTAGTCGCGCATCCGGTCCATCTGCGCCTCGTCGGCGCCCTGCAGGAGGTAGACGAACTGGGCGTACGACGACTTGAGGACGGCCCGCCGGTTGACCAGGCCGCCACGGTAGAAGGGCTTGCCGAAGGCGAGCGTGCTCGACTTCGCGATGACCGTCTTGTCCAGGTCGAAGAAGGCTGCGGACCGGGTGCTGCTCATGGATTCCCAGGATAGGGCGATCCATCGGTTTGGACAGGTTGCCGGATGGGCATGGGCGGTGGCAGACAGGTCATAGCACTGGCCTTGTCGTGTACGGGTCCGGCTCACCCCCCCCCGGAGTCGGACCTCAGCGAGACGACCCCCGCCACCCCCCCCGGCGGGGGTCGTCCGCGTTGTGCACACGGCTTCTCGCGCCTCCACAGCCCGTCGGGACCGACCGGTCCGGGGCGGTGACGTTGCGGACCCTGTCCTCCTCGCCGCTGCCTGGAGGACCCTGTGCCCGACCGCCCGCTCCTGATCACCTCCGATGCCGACGTCCTCGACGACGTCCTACGGATCGGGGCGACCGCCGGCGTGGAGCTGGACGTCGCTGCTGACGTCGGCCAGGCCAGGAGGTCGTGGTCGGCGGCAGCAGCCGTGATCGTCGGCCCGGACGCGGCGGTCGCCTGCTCTCGCGCCCGGTTGCCACGTCGCCCCGGGGTCGTCGTCATCGGCGACGACCTCGACGACGCCGGCATCTGGCAGCGCGCCGTCGAGGCGGGCGCCGAGCACGTCGTCTTCCTGCCCGATGCAGAGGAGTGGCTGGCCGAGACCCTCGCCGAGTCGGTGGAGCCCTCTCGGCAGTCCGGCGAGCTGGTCGCGGTCGTGGGTGGCCGAGGCGGGGCGGGGGCGACGACGCTTGCCTCCGCGCTGGCGGTCACCGCCGCGCGCCTGGGCAGACAGGTCCTGCTCGTCGACGCGGACCCGCTCGGCGGCGGCATCGACCTCGTCTTCGGTGGCGAGAGCGACGCCGGCATCCGGTGGCCCGACCTCGGCGCGGCCCGTGGCCGGGTCCCGGGTGCAGCACTGACCGGCGCGCTGCCGCGGATGAGCGACCTGTCGGTCCTGTCGTGGGACCGCGGGGATGTGCCCACGGTCCCCACCGAGGCGATGGAGACGGTGCTGGAGGCGGCCCGGCGGACGTCCGAGCTGGTCGTGGTGGACCTGCCCCGGGCTCTCGACGACTCCAGCCGCATCGTGCTGTCGCTGGCCTCGCTGGTGCTGCTGGTCGTTCCCGCGGAAGTGCGCGCAGCGGCGGCGGCGTCGCGGGTCGCGACCCAGCTGGGCGAGCTGTGCGCCGATCTGCGACTGGTCGTGCGGGGGCCCTCGCCGTCCGGGCTCGACTGCGACGAGGTGTCCCGTGCTCTGGGGCTGCCGCTGATGGGCTACCTCAGGCCGGAGCCCGGCCTCGACCTCGCCCTCGAGCGCGGTGAGCCGCCGGGCCGGCGACCCCGCACGCCGTTGGCCGTGCTCTGCGAGTCGGTCCTCGACGACCTGCTGCCCGCTGATCGCCGAGCAGCGTGACGACCCTCGATCCGGCCCTGCTCGAGGGGGTGCGGCGGCGGGTCGGCGCGGCCGGCGGCCCGCCGACCTCGGCCCGGGTCGCGGCCGCCATGCGGGAGGAGTGCGGCGGCCTGCGCGGCGACGTCTCGGCGGTGCTGGCCGCGCTCTCCAGCGAGATCGTGGGGGCCGGCCCCCTCCAGGAGCTGCTCTCGGACAGCGCCGTGACCGACGTCCTCGTCAACGCGCCTGACGAGGTCTGGGTCGATCGGGGCGGCGGCCTGGAGCGCACCACCGTCCGCTTCCCGGACGACGCCGCCGTGCGCCGGCTCGCGCAGCGACTGGCAGCGCCGACCGGCCGCCGGCTCGACGACGCCCAGCCCTGGGTGGATGCACGACTTGCGGACGGTGTCCGCCTTCATGCTGTCCTGCCGCCGCTGGCCCCGGGGGGCACCTGCTTGTCGCTGCGGGTCCCGCGTCGGCGGGTCTTCTCGCTCGACGAGCTGGTGGCGGCCGGGTCGGTGCCGGCCGACGGCGCGGAGCTGCTGGGCGATCTGGTGCGGACCCGCACGGCGTTCCTGGTCACCGGTGGCACCGGCACCGGCAAGACGACGGTGCTGTCGGCACTGCTCTCCCTGGTCCACCCTGCCGAGCGCCTGCTCCTGGTCGAGGACGCGTCCGAGCTGCGGCCGGCGGCGCCGCACGTCCTGCGGCTCGAGGCGAGGCCACCCAACCTGGAGGGTGCCGGCGAGGTGACGCTTCGCGACCTGGTCCGCCAGGCCCTGCGGATGCGGCCGGACCGGATCGTCGTCGGCGAGGTCCGCGGGGCGGAGGTCGTCGATCTGCTGGCGGCGCTCAACACCGGTCACGAGGGGGGCTGCGGCACCCTGCACGCCAACTCCGCCGTCGACGTCCCGGCGCGGCTGGAGGCGCTTGCGTCGTCGGCGGGGATGGCCCGCGACGCACTGCACAGCCAGCTGGCGGCCGCGCTGCGCGTGGCCGTGCACCTGTCTCGGGCGGCGGACGGCACCCGGCGCGTTGCGCAGGTCAGCGTCCTCGAGCGGGGTGGCGACGGGTTCGTGCACGCCCGGCCGGCGTGGTCGTGGGACGGCTCGGATGCCCGCGGCACCCGCGGCCCCTCCTGGCCGCAGCTGGCCACGCAGCTGCGGTGAGCCCATGGGTGCCCGTGGCCCTGGCAGCGGCGGCCGCAGTCGTGACGCAGGCGCCGTCCGTCGGCGAGGCACGGCTGTCCCTGCTGCACCGCGGACCGATCGCGAGACCTCCGTCGGGCCTCGTCCTCACAGTCCTGGGTGCGCTGCTGGTGCTCGTGCTCGGTGGACCTCTGGTGGCCTTGCTGGCCGTGGCCGCCACGCTGCTGGCGCGCCGGGCATCCGTGGGCAGACGGCTGGCTGCCGACCGGCACCGCGAACGCACCAGGGCCGTCGAGGCGCTGTCGCTCCTCGGGACCGACCTGCGAGCCGGGCGAGATGCGGCAGATGCCCTCCAGGCTGCCGCGGGCGTGGCGACGGGAGCCAGTGCTGCGGCGCTTGCGGCAGCGGCGGCCCAGGCCCGACTCGGCGGGGATGTCGTCGGGGCCCTTCGGGTGGAGGGCAGCGCAGTGCCCGATGCCCTCGCCGGCCTGGCCGCCTGCTGGCAGGTGTGCACCAGTGCCGGCAGCGGCCTTGCCGCAGGTGTCGACCGCCTGGAGGAGGGACTGCGCGCGGCCGAGGCGCAGCGACGCGCCGTCGAGACCGAGCTGGCCGCGCCGCGGGCGACCGCCCGGCTCCTGGCGGTCCTCCCGGCGGGTGGCCTGTGGCTGGCCGCCGCGCTTGGCGCCCATCCGATCCAAGTGCTCCTCCATACCCCTCGCGGGATCGGGTGCCTCCTCGTTGGTCTGGCGCTCGACGGGCTCGGCCTGGTGTGGACGGGCCGGATCGTGACCCGGGCAGGCAGCGGATGACCCTGCTTCCAGCCGTCCTGGCCGCCGCTGCAGTCGCGGCCGCGGTGTCGCGCCCGGCTGTCGGGGCCGATCGGCTGGCGGCACTTCGGCCGGCAGCGCCGGCAAGAGGCCGCCTCGGTGCGCCGGCCGCATGCGTCGTGGCCGGTCTTGGCAGCGCCGTCCTGATCGGCTGGCCGGTCGGTGCCGTCGCAGGGGTCGCTGTCGTCGTGGCCGGCCCGGTGCTGCTGCGCCGGCTCGAGCCGGCTTCGGTCCGCCGTGACCGGCAGCGACTCGTCTCCGACCTGCCCCTGACGCTGGACCTGGTCGCCGCCTGCTTGACGGGCGGCGCCTCCCTTCCGGCGGCCGCAGGTGCCGTCGCGGCCGCTTTGCGCGGTCCCTGCGGGCAGCGGTTGGCGGCAGTAGCCGACGCGCTCGCGGCTGGGACACCGCCCGCCGCGGCGTGGTTGCGACTCGGCGGTGGTGACCCGGACGATCCGCTCGCGTCCGCGGCCCGGGTGCTGTCCCGAGCCGCGGATGGCGGCGCCCCGGTTGCCGCCGTCGTCGGTCGTCTCGCGGCCGAAGCACGGGCCGACGCCCGGGCGGCCGGCCTCCAGGCTGCGAGCCGGGTGGGCGTTCTCGTCGTGGCGCCCCTGGGACTGTGCTTCCTGCCGGCGTTCGTCCTGATCGGCGTCGTGCCAGTGGTCGTGGCGCTCGCCCGCCCGTTGTTCGCGTCGTTCTGACCGACCCGTGTCCACAACAGGAAGCCGTCTCCACAGAACGGGCGCGAGGGCTGTGCTCGGGGGCGGCTGCGCATGAGCGTCGAGGCCACCGGGCAGCTCGCCCGGCCCCACTGCCTTGGAGGCCTCGTGTCCCGACCTTCCCGCACTCCCGCACTGGCTGCCCGTCTTGCTTCCCGCGTCGCGCGCCGCCTGGAGGGGCAGCCCGCTGATGCCGGCATGACCACGGCTGAGTACGCCGTAGGAACGGTCGCGGCCTGCGGCTTCGGCGGCATCCTCTACAAGGTGATCACCAGCCCGGAGATCCTCGGGCTGCTGCGCGACGTCATCGCGTCGGCCTTCCACCTGAGCTTCTGACCGGTCCCTCCGTCCCGGGTCGCCCCACGGCGGCCCGGGACGCCGGGATGGTCACAGCGGAGACGGCGGTCGTCCTCCCCGTGCTGCTCGTCGTCCTCGCCGCCGCCATCTGGGTGCTGGTCTCCGTCGCCGGAGAGCTCCGCTGCGTCGACGCGGCCCGGGTAGGGGCGAGAGCGGCCGCGCGCGGTGACTCGACGGGAGCGGTGGTTGCTGCGGCCGCTGCGGTCGCCCCGTCCGGCGCAGAGGTCCTCGTGCTCCGCTCCGGCGACGAGGTCACCGTCCTGGTCCGAGCAGTGGTGCGGCCCTTCGGGGCGGCTCTGTCGGGCCTGCCAGGCACGCCGGTCGCAGCCCGCGCAACAGCCGTCCCGGAGGGCGGGCCTTGACCGCCGGCCGCGGCGACCGCGGCAGCGCAACCGTCCTGGTCCTCGCGCTGGCCGTGTCCCTCGCGGTCATCGGGGGCCTCGCCTCGGCCGTCGGGGCGGTCGCCGTTGCGCGGCACCGCGCTTCCTCAGCCGCCGATCTCGCCGCCCTCGCTGCCGCGGACCGCGCGCTGGCCGGCCCGGCCGCGGCCTGCGCCGCCGCCGCGCGGGCCGCGAGGGCGGTGTCGGCCGTCCTCGAGTCGTGCCGGCTGACCGGCGAGGTGGTGGCCGTGGAGGTCGCCGTACGGCCGCCTGGTGCGCTCGGGTCATGGGGGATGG
>JAVXVI010000258.1:0-6091 GCA_032230005.1 Actinomycetota bacterium
GCTGGGCGAAGCCGACGTCGTCGAGGACGACCAGCAGCAGGTTGGGTGCGTCGGCGGGCGGCCGGACGGGCTCGGGCCACCACGGGGTGGCATCGGTGTGGAAGCGGGCCTGGACGCCGCGGAACTCTCCGGGTTCCACCCGATCAGGTCGCGCGGTGCGCGGCGAGCCCGGCCGCGGTCGCTGCGAGAGCCGTCAGGGGCAGCAAGGGCCGGCCGCCGGTCGCGGGCAACGTGTCGTGCGGCGCTGTGCTGCGGGCGGCCGCAGCTGCCGGTGCCGACGTGCCCGCGAGGTGGCGGGCGATGCGCAGCGCGACAGCCATGATGGTCAGCGTCGGGTTCTGGCCACCGGACGACGCGAAGACACCGCCGTCGGCGACGTAGACGTTGTCCGTCCCGTGCATCCGCCCGAAGGCGTCGGTGACGCTGTCCTTCTCGCTCACCCCCATCTGCATCCCGCCGAGCACGTGCTTGGTGTCCGGGATGGCACCGAGCACCGGGATCTGGTCGGAGTTGGCAGGCACGGTCGCAGTCACCGTGGCTCCGGCGGCCTTAAGTACGGCGGTGATGTGCGGGAGGTAGAACTCCTGCGCCACCTGCTCGTGCTGACCGGGAGCCCACGTGATGCGCGGCACCGGGATGCCGTGGAAGTCACGCACCTTCGGATCGAGCGTCACGTTGTTGCTGCGGTAGGGCAGGTCGTGACCCATCACCTGGATGCCAACGAGCCGGTCGCGCAGGATGGACGACCGCATCAGCTCCTTGAACGACCGGCCGAACGGCTGCTGCGGCTGCAGCGCGGACAAGATGAACTGGTAGAACTGCCCCTCGGTGATCACCCCCTGGCTGCCACCCATCTCGCACAGCCCGCCGCGGATGTAGGGCAGTCCCTGGAGTTGTGCGAACTCCCGCGCCCCCGGGAAGTCAGGGTCGTTGAAGTCCTCCATGCACTGCGTCTCGGAGCCGCGGTTGCGATAGGCGTGCACCCGCTCGTCGAGGAAGATGCCGAAGCCGTCGGTGAAGTAGTGGAACATCAGCCGTTGCCCGATGCGCCCGCTGCGGTTCGGCAGCCCGGACAGCAGCGCGAGCCGCGCCGACTCGATAGCAGAAGCGGCGAGTACGAGGACGTCGCCGGTCTCGGTCCCGCGCCTGCCGTCGGTGGTCACCCAGTGCAGCCCGGTGGCCTTGGTGCCCTGCCGCTCGACGCCGGTGACCATCGTCTCGGGACGAAGCTCGACCCGGCCGGTGAGCAGCGCGCGACGCAGCGGGTCGAGGGCGCTGCCGCGGGCCCCGATGACGCATCCGTACTTGTCGCAGAAGCCGCAGTTGTTGCAGGTCGGCCGGCCGTTGTAGGGCCGCGAGTTGATGGCCTGCGGGAACGGATAGGGGTGGAGGCCCAGCGACCGTGCACCATCGGCGCACAGCGCCGAGGCGCGCTGCTGCGGACCGGACAGCATCGGGAACTGCTTGCTGCGCGGGGCGTGCGCGAGGGTGGGGGTGGCGGGCATCTGGTGGATGTCGCCCTGCACGCCGATGAGGGCCTCGATCTCGTCGTAGTACGGCGCGAGGTCGGCGTAGGTGAACGGCCAGTCCGTCACGTCGGCACCGGGCTGCGGGCCCAGCATCGACAGCTGCTTGAAGTCGATGTCCCAGAACCGCGGGACCGCCGCGCCGTAGTGCACGGTCCCGCCACCGACGGTCACCGGCAGCTCGTTGACCGACCCGACGTAGTAGCCGTCGGTCTGCGCGTCGCTGCTGCGGAACGTCCTGGGGTAGGCGATCGGGTCGGGGTTCTCGAAGCTGCGGGCCGCCTTGAGCTCGTCGTTGGAGAACGTCGTGGTGGGTGGCCAGCTGCCGGCCAGGTCGCTGAAGTAGCTGCGGCCCTTCTCCAGGATCACGACGTGCCAGCCGGCCTCCGCCAGCACCATGGCAGTGACACTCGCGCCGGCACCGCTGCCGGCGATGACCGCCTTCCTAGCCGACATGCCGTTGCCCCCTGGTCACGATGGCGGCGGCGACGTGCGGGAACGCCGCGAGCACCTGTCCGGTGATGCCGATCGGGTCGATGACGTCGATCTGCTGCTCGGCGAGCTCGGCGGCGGTGTAGCCACGCGGCTGGATGTCGCCCGGGTAGCCGATCTCCTTCCAGCCGACCAGACCGGCATTGCCGCCGTACTCCGGGATGCTGTACATCCCTTCGATCGTGTGGCCGAACAGCAGCGCCGTGAACTCGCCGAGCGCCGAGGAGGCGAGCACCTTGTCCTGGTCGCTGGTGGACAGCGTCGTGAAGTCGCCACCGGCCTCGGAGTCGAGCAGCTTGACCCCGGCGGTGTAGTCCTTGCGGAGCTGCGCGATCCGCTGCTTCCACGAGTAGGCCTGGGCGGCGTCGGGCGTCACGAACGTCGTCAGGTGGTTCGGTCCGGTTGTGTGACGGTTGCTCCACGGGCCGCCGGCGAAGATCTTCGGCGGGTTGGCGTCGAAGATCGCCAGCATCGCGTCGAGGTAGCGCACCACGCCCGCCTCGTGCGCTCCGGGATGGCCGGCCTCCGCCGGGTCGTCGTCCGGCCCGGGCACCAGCCGCCGGGTGGCGGCGTCGAGAACCGCGGCCTGGTGCTTGGTGAAGAACAGGTACGGCGCATCGGGCGCGGCGGCCCGGGCTGCTGCTGTGACACCGGGCACGAGCCCGGCGAGGGGCAGCAGGCTGGCGCCGGCCAGGAAGCCGCGCCGGGACAGCGGCAGCGGGAACTGCGGGTCTTGCACTGCCATGACTGCTCCGGAGGAGACGGCGGCTCAACTTCATAAAGATAGCCCTTTTGGGCTCTTTGCGTGGGCCCTCGCGGCTCAGTCGAGCGGCGGTCGTCGGTCCGCCCAGGGCGCGGCCCGTTCCAGCTGCGCGGCCAAGGCGAAGAGCAGGTCCTCCCGGCCGTACGGCGCGACGAACTGGACCCCGATGGGCAGCCCGGTCGCGGACTGCCCGAGCGGCAGGGACATCGCCGGCTGCCCGGACACGTTGAACGGCATCACCAGTGAGGACATGTCGAGCTGCCCCGGCAGCGCGTCTTCGAGGCGCCGGTCGCCGGACAGCTCGCCGAGCACCGGCGGCAGGATGGGCAGCGTCGGTGTCACCAGGACATCGACAGTTCCGGTGCTGGCGGCGATCGCGCGGCTCCAGGCGCCGAGCGCGTCGGTGGCCGCCACCAGGTCGACCGCGAGCAGCCCGCGACCCAGCTCGTCGAGCATGGCCGTGAACGGCTCGAGCTCGGCGGTGGCGCCGACCAGCTGCTGCCAATGCCGTACGTCGGAGGCGATCGCGACCGCGAGCAACGTCGTGAAGGCAGCGTGCCCGGCGTCGTTGCGCAATCCCACCGGGTCGAACAGCTCGACCGAGTGCCCGAGGCTCTCGAGCAGCCGCCCTGCGCTCTCCGCAGCCGCGCTGCACTCGGGGTCTACCTCGCCGCCGTCGGGCCGCTGCGTCATCACCCCGATCCGCAACGGATGCGGGTCGACGAAGGTCTCGTCCAGCCACGGCCTCGCCGGCGGCGGCGCGGCATGCAGATCACCGGCCACCGGGCCGGCTGTCGCATCGAGGAAGGCGGCGCTGTCGCGGACGGTTCGGGTCAGGACGTGCTCGTGCGTCAGCGGCCCCCAGTACTCACCGTGCAACGGCGCTGGGCTGGTGCGGTCGCGGCTCGGCTTGAGGCCGACCAGACCGCAGCACGATGCAGGGATCCGGATCGACCCGCCCATGTCGTTGCCATGGGCGGCCGGGACCATCCCGGCGGCGACGGCGACTGCAGCGCCCCCGCTGGACCCACCCGCCGTTCTCGTGACGTCCCAGGGGTTGCGGGCCGGGTGGTGCGCGAGCGGCTCGGTCGTGGTCGACACCGTCAGCTCAGGACAGGTGCTGCGGCCGAGGATCACGACACCCGCCTGGCGGTAGCGGGCGGTCAGCTCGGTGTCCGCCGGCGAGACGAAGGGGTGGTCGCGCAGCAGCCGCATCCCGTGCTGGTAGCGGTCGCCGGCCGAGTGCTGCACGGCGTCCTTGAGCAGGAAGGGCACGCCCCGCAGCGGTCCGTCGGGCAGGGGTGCGAGCGCCTCCGCGCGAGCCTTCTCGAACCGCTCGAACACGAGCGCGCCGAGCTTGGGATCCAGGCGCTCGATCCGCGCGATGGCGGCCTCGACCAGCTCGGCCGGCGAGACCTGCCCGGTCCGGACAGCCGCGGCCTGGGCAACGGCGTCGTCGTACAGCCAGCTTGTCGTGCCGTTCACGCGCCGCCCATCAGCTGGGTGACGAGGGGCACGAAGTGCTCGAGCGGAGGAGTCGGGTAGGCGGCCTCGAAGGAGCACTGGTCGAAGTCGGCGCAGAACTCCGCCGTCAGGTCGAACTCCGGCGCGCCGCGGTAGGCCTCCCGCACATCACGGTCGCCGCCGACGTGGTGGAAGAAGTAGTAGCCCTGGAACTCCGCGTGCTTCGCGACCATCCAGTGCAGCTCAGGTCTGACGAAGGGCTTGACGATCGCGGCGGCGATCGATGCGTGGTCGTAGGGCCCCAGGGTGTCACCGATGTCGTGGAGAAGTGCGCACAGCACGTACTGGTCGGACCGGCCGGCCCGCTCCGCGCGGTGCGCGGTCTGCAGCGAGTGCGTGAGCCGGTCGACCGGGAAGCCGCCGAACTCGCCGTCGAGCAGGCGCAGGTGGTCGAGGACCCGCCCGGGAAGGGCGTGGATGTACGGCGTCATCTGCCCGGTGATGATCTGCCAGTCCTCGACCGTGCTCTCCACCATCGTGCTGAACGCCGCCCGCGGCTCGGTCGTGGTCATGACGCCTCCAACGGTGACGGGAGATGGGCCTCGGCCAGGGCGCGCAGACCGTCGGCGGCTTCGGCGGAGCGGCGCCAGGGTGACACGACCAGGCGGTCGACGCCGGCATCGGCTGCCTTGGCGAGGTCGTCCGCGGACGTGATCTGCCCCATGAACGTCGTCGTCCACGGGTCAGTGCGGCCTGCGTCCGCCCGCAGCTTGGCGATGGTGGCGAGCGCCGCGGGGAGGTCCTCCAACGACGTGTTCATCGGCAGCCAGCCGTCGCCGAGCAGCGCGGCGCGGCGCAGTGCCGGCGGGGAGTCGCCGCCGACCGAGACGGGGACCGGCTGCTGGATCGGCTTGGGCTCGAACATCACCGGGTCGAAGTCGAAGTGCGTGCCGTGGTGCTCGACGACCGACTCGGTCCAGAGTCGCCGGCAGATGCCGATCGCCTCGTCGACGCGGGCACCGCGGCTGGCGAAGTCGAGGCCGACGGCCTCCCACTCGGCGGCGAGCCAGCTGGCACCGACGCCGAGCTCGACCCGGCCGCCCGACATGACGTCGAGGGTCGCCACCGCCCGCGCTGTCGTGAACGGATGCCGGAGCCCGATGTTGTAGACGTTGGTGCCGAGTCGCAGCCGCGAGGTGCGGCCGGCCAGGAAGCCGAGCATCGTGAAGACGTCGAAGACCGGTACGTCGGCGGGCACCGGTGGGTGGTCCTGCCCGGCGAACGGGCTCCCGGTCCCGCTGACCGGCAGCACCAGGTGCTCGGGCAGCCAGAGCGACTCGTAGCCCAGCTCGTCGCACAGCTCGGCCGTCTCCGCCCACAGCGCCGGCCGCAGCCGCGCGAATGTGACCCCGATCTTCATGACATGCCTCGCTCGCAGGTGCCTCTGAGGGCTCGGTTAGGGTCCGGCGCATGGCTGGGCCGTTGGCAGGGGTGCGTGTCGTCGAGCTCGCGGGGCTCGGTCCGGCGCCGTTCGCGTGCATGCTGCTCGCGCAGCTCGGCGCGGATGTCGTGCGCATCGACCGGCCGGACGGGCCGGTGATGCGGACGCCGGGACCGGACCTGATGGCCAAGGGCCGGCCGACCCTGCCGGCAGACCTGAAGAACCCCGAGGCGACCGAGATGACGCTCCGCCTCGTCGAGCGGGCCGACGTGCTCATCGAGGGCTTCCGGCCCGGCGTGGCCGAGCGGCTCGGCCTCGGGCCAGAGGCGTGCCTCGTGCTGAACCCACGGCTCGTCTACGGCCGCATGACCGGGTGGGGGCAGGGCGGCCCGCTCGCGACCGCGG
>JAVXVI010000259.1:0-4764 GCA_032230005.1 Actinomycetota bacterium
CAGATGGAAGGGCATGCCGAGCGCCTGGCGGATCCGCTCCGCGGCGAGCTCCGCGCGATCCGGTGAGGTGCCGGGCAGCAGCACCGCGAACTCGTCGCCGCCGAGCCGCGCCACCACGTCGCCGCCGCGGACGCAGCCGGAGATGCGCTCGCCGACGACGCGCAGCAGCGCATCACCGACCGGATGGCCGAGGGTGTCGTTGACGAGCTTGAAGTCGTCGAGGTCGATGAAGAGCACGCTGAGCGGGATCCCGGAGCCGCGTGTCTCGGTCAGCCGCTCGAGGAACTCCGCGCGGTTGGGCAGCCCGGTCAGCGGGTCCTGCCGCGCCTGCCGGGTCGCCTCGCTGACCGCCTCGTGCAGGGCGGCGACCGTCCGCGCGTCGTTGAGGGCGAGACCGGTGTGCTCGGCGAAGGCGAGAAGCACCTCCTGCTCGCTCTCGCTGTAGACGCGACCGGCCTGCCGACTGGCGATGATGAGGCTGCCGACCGCCTTGTCGCCCTGGAAGACGGGCGCGGCCATCGACGCCTGCACGCCGTCGTCGACGAACGTCGGGAGCGCCCGGATGCTGCTCACGTAGTCGTGGGAGAACGCGAGGGCGCCCGTCGTGATCGCCTCGCCGCCGATGCCCTCGGACAGCGGGGACCGCCGCGCCTGCTCGAGGGTCTCCGGCGCCAGGCCGTACGAAGCAGCCAGCACCAGGACGTTGGGATCGTCGGGGTCGATCAGCCGCAGGCCGCTGAAGCCGTCGCCGATGAGCTCCGCGGCACCGACCACGATCGAGTCGAGCACCTCGTGCAACGGGCGGCGGGTGGAGATCGATCGCTGGATGCGGGCGAGCCGCTCGAGCAGTGCCTGGCGTTCCCGCAGGGAGGCCAGAAGCTCCTGCTGGTGAAGGGCGTTCTGCTCGCTGGCGAGGCGCTGCTCGCGTTCCTGGGCGAGGGTACGACGGGCTTGCAGCGTCAGGCTGAGCACTCGCGCGAAGCCGCGGAAGACGCTGCGGTCCTCGCTGCTGAAGCCGCCGTGACCGAGGCGTCCGAGGACGATGTGTCCATCGGGCAGGGCGTCGCAGTCGACGACGAGGACGTCGCACGTGCCGGCCCCGGGGACGTCGAGAACCGTGACCTCGCCCCGGGCCGCGGCCAGCAGCTCGGCGGTCGGAACCGCGTCCGCGGCGTAGCCGAGACTCGCGACGACGACACCATCGGTGACGACCGCACCGACATCGCCCTCGAGGGACTCGACGGTGTGCTCGAGCGCCCGCTGCACGACATCGGCACCGTCCGGGAGCGCGCTGACCAACGCGAGCAGCTCCGTGAGCTGTTGCGTGGACCAGCTGCCTCTCCCGCCTCCGGTCATCCGACAGCCAGGACCACGAGCGTCTGGTTGTGGAACCCGCCGACGGCGCTGTTACGGGCGATCTCGCCATAGGTGTAGAAGCCGCCGACAGGGGCGTGGCCGGCGTGGTCGGCGATCCGCTCGATCTCCTCGCGGATGCCGGCATCACCGAGGACGCCGCGGCGCGCGATGCAGTCGAAGGCGAACAACCCCAGGGGTTCTGCGCCGTCGAGTCCCTTGAGCGCAGCGGCACAGGCGGCGTCCGTGGCGGCAAGGACCGAGTCGCTGTCGCCCTCCATGATCCAGGCCAGTCCGCCTTGCGGCACGTGCGCGATGCACACCAGCGAGCGCGTCTCGAAGTCGGCCTCGGCGACCATGCGCACCTCTTCGGTGCTGCGCCGCGACAGGCCGAGCGGGTGGGTCAGGGCGAACCGCGTGAAGGCCGCTGCGTCGTCGTACGCCTCCGCGGGCGCACCGAGGCGACGCAGGTAGACATCGAGAGCGGGCTCGTCGTCGAGGCTGCGGACACGCACGCCATCGCTCTCGGTCACGACCATCGCGTCGCCGACGCGCCGCCAGCCGTGCTCGACGCCGATGCCGAACGGCGCGTCCGACCCGATCGCGGCAGCGACGACGGTGCCGGTCTGGATGCTGCCGTCGAGGATCTGCGTGGTGCTCGTCATGCGCAGGTCGTCCCCGGCGCAGCCTCCGACGAGGGGGACCTGGGCACCGACGACGGCGTAGGCGCCGCGGACGATCTCCTCCTGGTCGCCGGCGAGGCCGTCGGACAGGACGAGCAGGACCTTGTACGGCGAGGCAGCGACGTCGGCTGCGGCAGCTGCGACCCGGCGGCCCGCGTCGCGCAGCCCGAGTTCCTTCACGTCGGCAGAGGCGGTGCTGATGTCGAAGCCGGAGCCACCGAGGGCCATGACGACAACGCTGCTGTCGGCGACGCCCCCGGTGGCGATCTCCCCCGCGGTGGAGCAGCCGATGAGGGGGACGCCTGGGGTCGCGTCCCTGATCGCACCCACGAGCGCCTTCATGTCATGGGCGTCGGAGGCGAAGACGACGAGCAGGGCGGGGTCGCCGCGGCCGGCGACGGCTTGGCGGCACGCGTCACGGCCCGCCTCGGCCGAGTCGGTGGAGGGGGAGGAGCCGGAGCCCACCCAGCGGGTGCGCGTGGAGGTAGTCATGACGTTGATCCATCGACGCCAGCCGGGGGCGTACCTGAGCGAACCGCAGAAAATGCGGCAAAGGGACTAGGACCCTGGTCATCCGTGATCAGTGCAGGCGGGCAACTGCCTTTGCCGCGATCGCGGCCTGGTAGGTCAGGAGCGTCTGGCCGGCGGGCGGGAGGCCGAAACCGCTGATGAGGACGACGAACCGGCCCGACTGCACGACGGTGCGGGTGTCGCGGCCGAGGACGTCCTTGGTCATGAGGCGGTACTGCATCGCCCGGGCCGGTGCGGGGACGGCTGTTGCTTTGAGGTCCTCGACCGTGAAGGTCGCGCCCTCGACCTTGTAGGACCGGCAGGCCTTGGCGTCCGCGACCGCGTTGTCGAAGGCTTGGGTCGCTCCGTTGGCGCTGGGAAAAGCCGAGACCAGCTCGAAGGTCTGTACGTCGCCGGGCTTGGTCGGCTTGGCGATGACGCTGGCGAGCTGGTGCGGCTGCTGCGCTTGCTGGCCACGGCAGAGGGCGAGCTGCGGCGTGGGCTGGGTGGTCAGCTCGGGGCCGGCGAACTCGCGCCGGCTCGACGTCCCCGGAAGGTCGGCCGGAGTGAGGAGCAGGCGGTGAAGCTGTGTCTGGGAGAGGGCGCCGCGCGGCGCCGGCGACCCCGTCGGCGGGTCGCTCGCCGTGGTCGTGGCCGACTTCGAGCAGGCCGAGAGGACAAGGAGCAGTAGGGCGGAACCGACGCGCCGGGGCACGACGCTAGCCGGCGTTGATGAGTTCGGGGTGGCTGCGGAACCACGCGATCGTGAGCTCCAGCCCGTCCTCGAATCCCACGGTCGGCCGCCAGCCCAGCTCGCGCACGGCCAGGGAGATGTCGGGTTGCCGGACACTCGGGTCGTCCACCGGACGATCGATGAAGACGATGTCACTGCTGCTGCCGCTCAACCGCTTGATCGTCTCGGCCAGCTGGAGAACGGAGACCTCGTGCGGGTTCCCGATGTTGACCGGTCCGGCGAGCCCGGAGTGGAGCAGCCGCATGATGCCCTCGACCAGGTCGTGGACGTAGATGATCGAACGAGTCTGGCTGCCGTCGCCGGCGACCGTGATGGGTGTGCCCGTCAGGGCCTGGCTCGCGAAGGCCGGGATGGCGCGGCCATCGTTGGGGCGCATCCGCGGGCCGTGGGTGTTGAAGATCCGGACGATCGCCGTGTCGACGTCGTGGACCCGGCGGTAGGCCATGGTGAGGGCCTCGGCGTACCGCTTGGCCTCGTCGTACACCCCGCGCGGGCCCACGGGGTTGACATGGCCCCAGTAGGTCTCCGGCTGCGGGTGGACCTGGGGGTCGCCGTAGGTCTCGCTCGTGCTGGCGAGCAGGAACCGGGCCCGCTTCTCCTTGGCCAGGCCCAGCGCGTGCAGGGTCCCGATGGAACCGACCTTCATGGTCTCGATCGGGAGCTGGAGGTAGTCGATCGGGCTGGCCGGGCTGGCGAAGTGCAGCACCTCGTCGACCGGGCCGGGCACGTGGACGTAGTCCGTGATGTCGCACTTCACCAGCCGAAAACCGGGATGCTCCAGGAGGTGCTGGACGTTGGCCGGAGCGCCGGTCAGGAAGTTGTCGAGGGCGACCACCTCGTGGCCGTCGGCGAGCAGCCGTTCGCACAGGTGGGAGCCCAGGAAGCCGGCCCCCCCTGTCACGACTGTGCGCATGCGCGGACCCTACGGCCTCAGGGGGAGAAGGGGCCCGGCCAGATGCCGGGCGGGGGTGAGGAGGCGCCCCCCGTCGTACGCCGCGCGACCATGAGCACGTGGCAGCCGAGGCGGCTGACCAGCGGCAGCCGGGTGCACACGGCCTCTATGGCGTCGACCATCGTCCGGCCGGCCTGTCCGCGACCGTCCAGCCAGCGCGCCGTCGCGCTCTGCGGTGGCGGGAACTCGAACGTCGAGGCTCTGACCGTCACCAGACCGGCAGCCTCGAACATCCGGGACGTCTCGGCCTGCTTGTGCCAGGTGTGCGGCATCCAGACATCCGGTGCATCAGGCGGCAGGACCCTGCGGTCGACGGGCCACGGCCAGACCCAGGGACGGTGTGAGATCAGCCGGTCGTGCCGGAAGCCGAGTGCCTTCTCGAGGAACGCGAGCGGGTCACTCAGGGGAAATCGCAACGGCATCTCAGAGGCGTTGTTCGTCGTCATCACCAAGGTGCCGCCGGGGCGCAGGACCCGAGCGACCTCCCAGACGGCGAGCTCCGGGCGCATCAG
>JAVXVI010000260.1:0-2783 GCA_032230005.1 Actinomycetota bacterium
TGAGCAAGAAGTCCTTCATCAAGAAGGCCTCGCTCGTCAACTTCAAGCTGCCGGTGACGATTCGTCTTCGTGGCTCGAACGCCGCGTCGAACCCCAACTCGGCCAACCTCGACCTGGGGGCGTCCCTTGGTCGGCGCCAGGTCAACCTCGGCGGCAGCCTTGCTGCTGAGATCGTGTTCCACGACTCGTTCGACGGCGGTGCCCTGGGCAACGTCGACCTCTCGATCCTGCCGTCGAGCACCAAGACCCTGACGACGACGTCGATCCCGCTGCTGTGGAACACCCAGGTGTCCGGTGGCCGCTGGGACGCGAACTCGCTGGGCCTGCCTGCCGCGGCCGCTGGTTGTGGCAACTTCACCGGCAACGCGCCGCTGCCGTTTGGCGCCGGCCTCGGAGCGGGACCCGCTCCCGTCGGTGGCATCCCGCAGCCGGGCGGCCTTCCGGGCTACCCGTTCACGGATCCCGCGAACCCGAACGTCTTCGGCCCCAACGTCTCCGGCTTCCTGCCGGTCACGCCGGGTGTCGATGACCCGAACAACCTGACCGTCTCCGGCATCCCCGGCGACAACTACAAGGTCGGGGCCAACCCGGACCCGTTCCCGCAGGGAGCGCCGTCCGAGCCGGGTGGCTTTGCCAACCCGACCGCGAAGGACACCGTCCTCCGCACGAACGCCCTGTCGCTGACGATCGCCACCCCGGGGACTCCGGTCAACGGGTCGACGAACGCTGACGGCCTGGCGGGCTCGCAGAACTCGGTCATCGGCGCGTCCGGTGGCCAGGCGAACCTGTTCGGGAACATCCCGGGCAAGAGCTATGGCATCGACGTCACGGTCAACCTTGCGACAACGATCAACTCGATCCTGCGCATCACCGACCAGGACTCGTTCGGTTCCCCGCTCATCACGGGCGCGTCGTACCCCGCCGGCATCTTCAACTGCCGTCAGGTCAGGACCGGAGGGATTCAGAACTACATCCCCTCCGTCCACCTGACCGGTGGCCTGAGGATCGCCCCGGGCATCACGTCCGACGGCAAGCTGCGGATCGCCAAGGCGACCATCAGCACGCCGAACACGGGCACGTCGACGGCTGACCGCTCGCACTTCGGTGTTGCGGCCTGCCTGGCGCCGTACGCCGGTGTCGACGCGCAGCTGAACCAGTCGGATCTGTCGCCGCTGACGAATCCGCTGTCGAAGATCCCGCCGGCCTCCGCGGTCGACGGCAGTGGTCCCCCCGCTCCGTTTGCGGGCTACGCCAACCTGCCGGCCGACGTGTTCACGTCGCGTCCGGCTCCGGCCGCCGGCTGCAACGCTGCCCCCACGGGCCTCGTCGCACAGAGCGCGCTGGCTCCGTCAACGGTGCAGGCACTGTCAGGTGCCAACAACATCACTGACGGCTACACGGTGTCGAACAGTGGGTCCGCGGTGTCCATCGCCGCTGACCTCGACGTCACCAACGTGGCGGTTGACGTTCTCGTCGGCGACGTCTAAGTCGACGATCAGCAGTTGATGCAACGGGAGAGCCCCGGCCGCAAGGCCGGGGCTCTCCTCGTTAAGCGGTGGTCGCGCCGGGCGCAAGTACTCCCGGTCGCGAAGCCCTAATGGCGAGCCTGGCCGAGCGCGAGCCGCAGCCACGACTCGCCGCGTGCGCGCGGACCTGCTAGAAGCGCTCGCACCCCGCGAGGGCGATCTAGACGATGAAGGCGGATGCGCAGACGGAGGCCGTGATGGTCGGCATGCTCGAGAGCTTCTGCTCCGCATTCCAAGCGCGCGACGCCGAAGCGGTGATGCGGCTCTTCGCGCCGGATCCCGACCTCGTGGTGGTCACATCCGAGGAATCCCTCCTTCGGGGACCCCACGAGCTGCAGACCTTCCTTCGAGCCTACGAGCAGGGGCCCGCCACCTACTCCTGGATCTGGGACCGCCTGGAGGTCTCCACCGCTGACGCCGTGGCGTGGCTCCTGGCGGAGGGAACCGAGACCGCCGCCACGCAGGACGGAGAGCAAGAGCACCCCTACCGCATGACCATCGTCTGCGAGAGGCGCGACGAGCAATGGCTCCTGGTCCAGATGCACGGCTCCTCACCGCAGCACGGATAAGCAGCGTCGACTCTGAGATGGACCTGGGACGGCCGAGTCTGATCGGACGGGACTAGCGGACGAGGCCGCTAGTTCTGCGTCGGCGCCCACTGCGCCTCGGCGAGGTCGCCCTCGGGCATGCCCTCGGGCGTGGGGACCTGCGGCGTGTCGCGCAGGTACCACTCCGCATCCAGCGCGGCCTGGCAGCCGCTGCCGGCGGCCGTGACGGCCTGCCGGTACGTATGGTCGACGAGGTCGCCGGCGGCGAAGACGCCCGGCTTGCCGGTGCGCGTGGAACGGCCCTCCGTGATCACGTAGCCCTCGTCGTCGGTCTGGACCTGGCCGACGACGATCTCCGACTGCGGCTCGTGGCCGATCGCGATGAACGCGCCGGTCATCTCGATCTCGCGCGTCTCGCCGGTCTCGACGTGGCGCAGGACCGCCTTGCCGAGCGCACCGTTCTCGCCGGCGACGAACTCCTCGACCACGTACGGCGTGAGGAACTCGATGTTGCCGGCCGAGCGCGCGCGCTCGAGCATGATCTTCGAAGCCCGGAACTCGTCGCGGCGGTTGACGATCGTGACCTTCGTGGCGAACTTCGACAGGAAGATGGCCTCCTCCATGGCGGAGTCGCCGCCGCCGACGATGACCGTCTCGTGGTCCTTGAAGAAGGCGGCGTCGCAGGTCGCGCAGTAGCTCACGCCGCGTC
>JAVXVI010000261.1:0-3220 GCA_032230005.1 Actinomycetota bacterium
CATGCGCCGGGTCAGCTGTCCTGGCAGCCGATCGGCTGCGAGCGCGCAGTGCTCTGCGGGGTCCAGCCCGAGACGATCGTCAACACGTGGAGCGCCGACGAGCTGCTGACGTGGACGGACCGTTCGCGCTGACGCCGGCACTCAACCCAAACGCGCCACGGCGGCAAGCAGGGCCGCGCCGACATGCTCGCCGGAACTCTCCAGCCGTCCTCGGCTCCTCCAGGCGATGTGCCCGTCGGGGCGGACGATGACGCCGCCACCCGCCGCAACGCCATAGACCTCACGCCAGGCCTCGTCAGGCGGAACAAGCTGTCGCACCGGAATGCCGGTGGCTGTGCTTCTCGCGATCGCCGCCTCCGCGCTCGCTGCCCCTGCCGGGTCCGTGATGACAACGAATCCGGTCCCGAACTCGTCCAGCGTCGATCGCGTGCAACTCGTGTCGAGCCACACGTGCGGCGCGCGGCCGCCCGGCCGGCCGCTCGACTCGTACTCGCCGACAGGATCGTGGACGTGCGGCGGCTCGGTGCCGTCGGGCAGGACGACCGCGGAGTCGTAGGAGTAGCCGAGGTCGATCCCCATCGTCGGCGCCGGCGGCCGCGCCGGGCCGAGGCTGGCCTCCGCAGTGGCCAGCGCGACCGGCCGTCGCTCGGGGCCGTAACTGTCGAGGAGCGACGCGTGGGCCCACCCTTGGATGACGCCTGCAAGCTTCCACGCGAGGTTGTGGGCATCCGCGACCCCGCAGTTCATGCCCAGTCCGCCGATCGGCGTGACGACATGTGCCGCGTCCCCTGCCAAGAAGACGCGTCCGGATCGATACTCGTCGCAGGTCAGTGCAAGGGACTCCCAGAACCTCGTGCCGAGGATTTGCACGGCGACCGACGCGTCACCGATAGCAGTGCGGGCCATGTCGACGCAACGTTCGTCAGTCAGCGTCGCGGCACTGTCGACGGCGGGGTCGTAGGCGTAGATCAGCAGCCAGCGGCGGGAGTTGTCCACGGCAAGCAGGGCGCCGCCAGGGAGATCCCCGATGCGGTAGATGGCGGCCGTGCGCCCCATCATTCGCGCCCCGACATCGGCGGCAAACAGCACGCTCACCGCGTGTGACACGGAGCCGGGGCCCGAGCGCGTGATCCCCAGCCTCTCCCGCACCAGACTTCGGGCACCGTCGGCCCCGACGACCCAGTCGGCGCGAAGCGCGGACGTAACCCCGTCATCGTCGGACAGCTCGACCGTCACGCCCGCCGCGTCCTCGGCGAGGGCCGTCATCCGTGTCCCGAACCGCAGTTCGACACCCACCTCCAGCGCGTGCCGCCGGAGGACCGCCTCCATCGCGATCTGGTCGCAGATCAGTCGGTCCGTCGGGCTCGGTGGCGCGGCGGTCGCCGGTAGCCCCACGCGGGTGAACTCCGGCGCCAAGAGTGAGGCGCCGGTGAACGCCAGGATGCTTTCGTCGCGTGGCAGGCCGACATCGACCAGCTCCTGCTCGAGCCCCCACTCCCGAAAGATCTCCATGGACCGGACGCTGACGCCTCGGCCCTTGGGAAAGTCGAGAGTCGAGGCATGTCGCTCGACGAGCGTGCAGTCGACGCCAAACCGCCGCAGACCGATGGCCGCGCACATCCCGACCGGGCCGCCCCCGACGATGAGGACCGTGCAGGCATCGCTGTTGTTCGTCATCCTGAGGCCGCACCCTTGCACCCATCCGTGAGTGCGGGCAACCACAAGGGCGACCGACCTAGGCGGACGGGTAGCGCTGCTGGGGGATGAGGGACGTGACCGACTCGGTCAGCAGGCGGGTCGTCTCGTCGGGCAACGTGTCGGCGACGAGCAGCGCGCAGGCAGCGTCGAGACACAGCGCCATGACCCGCTCGTTCTCGCGCTCGTCGACATCGGTGCGGGCGCAGTTGCGACAGGGTCGAAGCAGGCCCTCGGTCCCGCTGCGGCGTACCAGCGCCCACACCCGGCGGCGGCTGGTGAGAACAGCTGCCTGGAACGCCTCGGCCCGCGCGTCGGCGCGCTCCGACTCGCCGGCGAAGGAACGGTCGACCAGCTCGTCGTACAGCCGTCGTCCTTCCGCGTCGTGGCAGCGCGCGGACAGCAGCGGCATGAGTGCGAGTAGGGCCTTGACCCGGTCCGACTCGGGGCCGAGGTCGGGCTCGTCGACGGTGGCTTCGGGGTAGACGATTCGCCAGGCCCGCATCAGCGCGGCGTACTCGGCCCTGGACAGGATCGGCTTCGCGTACGACGCGGCGATGGCGTCCCGAACCGCTTTGAGGGCGGTCGTCGTGACGTCGCTGGCGACGGTGACATAGGCCGCCTCGCCGCGGATGTCGTCGTCGAAGAGGGCACCGACGGCCTCGAAGGCGGCGAGCGCCTCGAGGACGAGCGGGCTGTCGGGGGACAGGGCCCGGTCGCGGGCTTCGGCGACGGCGACGGTGTTGTGCCAGGCATCGGCCAGGCGGGGCAGGTCGGCGTCGCGGATGTGCGCGAGCTGCGCGAGGACGCCCAGGATCTCGGTGAGGTTGGGGTGCTCCTCGAGCGCCGAGATGGTGCTGCTTCGCCGGGTCACCGCGCACCTCCCTCGACCGTGCCCTAGTGGATAGTGCGGCACGAAGGCGCTCTTACTGGAGCGACTCGCGAGAGATGGTCTGCACGGGTGGGTCGGACATGGCCCGATTGCGCCCGAATTGCGCCGATGACACGTCGATGTAACCGGTTCGGCCTAACCTGCGGCCGAGAGGAGGCCTCCGGTGCGGTTCCTGTTCCACCCGCCCGCGGAGAGCGCCGCGGACCTGCTGACCCTCCCGTGGCACCTGCCGCTGGAGGACTGGGACGACCCGCGCCTGGTCGAGGTGCCGACCGGTGGCCTGCACCGCCACGTCGTCCGGTTCGTCGATGTCGGCGGCGATGTCTTCGCGCTCAAGGAGCTCTCGGAGCGACTGGCCCGCCGGGAGTACGACATCCTCGGCTTCCTCGCCGGCCTGGAGCTGCCGGCCGTGCGTGCGCTCGGCGTCGCCGTCGACCGGCCGGACCTCGACGCGATCCTGGTGACGGAGTTCCTGCCGTTCTCCACGACGTACCGCGCCCTGTTCACCACGCCGCGCGGCGGCTGGCCGACGGAGCGGCTGATGGACGCGCTGGTGGAGCTGCTGGTCCGGCTGCACCTCGCCGGCGTCTTCTGGGGCGACTGCTCGCTGTCCAACACGCTGTTCCGGTTGGA
>JAVXVI010000262.1:0-9533 GCA_032230005.1 Actinomycetota bacterium
ACTCCATCCCCGAGCTGCTGACTGCCGTCGAGGGCTACCTCGACCGGGGCTACGTCCGGATCAAGCTGAAGATCGAGCCGGGGTGGGACATCGCGCCCGTGCGCGCGGTCCGCGAGAAGTTCGGCGACATCCCGCTGCAGGTCGACGCCAACACGGCGTACACGCTCGGCGACGCCCGGCTGCTGGCCCAGCTCGACCCGTTCGACCTGCTGCTCATCGAGCAGCCGCTGCCGGAGGACGACGTCAGGGGCCACGCCGAGCGGGCCAAGCAGATCCGCACGCCGGTGTGCCTTGACGAGTCGATCGTCTCCGCCCGCGCCGCCGCCGACGCCATCGCGCTCGGGGCCTGCAGCATCGTCAACATCAAGGCCGGTCGAGTCGGCGGCTACCTCGAGGCCCGGCGCGTGCACGACGTCTGCCTCGCCAACGGCATCGCCGTCTGGTGCGGCGGGATGCTCGAGACGGGCATCGGCCGAGCGGCCAACGTCGCGCTCGCAGCGCTGCCCGGGTTCACGCTGCCGGGCGACACCTCCGCGTCGGACCGCTACTACCGCCAGGACATCACGGCGCCCTTCGTCCTCGAGGACGGCCACGTGCGGGTGCCCACCGGCCCCGGCCTCGGCGTCGAGGTGGACAAGGACGTCCTCGCTGAGCTGACGACGTCCGTCACCCAGCTGACGCTGTAACAATTCTTTTGTAAGCCATAGTTGACGAAACTCAGCGCAGAGGCGAGGCTGCCTCCCATGAGGCACTTCACAGTGATGGCTCCGTTGCGGGTCAAGGGTCGCAAGAACAAGGGCCTGCGCGGATTGGCAGGCAAGCCGTTCCACCCGCCGCTGACCGATGTCCCCATCACGGCGTACCTGTTCGCGGCGGTGTTCGACGTCCTCAGCGCGGCGCTGCACGGCGGTCATCCGCAGCTGGGCACCGAGCTGTTCCGGGCCGGCACCTGGGTCCTTCTCGGCGGTGCAGCCGTGTCACTGCTCGCCGCTCTCACGGGCTGGGCGGACTGGCATCGCAGCAGCACGCCCGGCACCCAGGCCAGGCGCACCATCAACACCCACGCCGTGATGATGCTGACCGTCACCGCCCTGGTCCTGGTCGACCTGGCGATCCGGCTGAGTGACAACGGCGCACCCAAGACGCCGTCCGCCGCGCTGGTGCTGTCCGTCCTCGCCGCCGGGCTCGTCTCCTTGGGCGCGACGTACGGCGGATCGCTCGTCTACGACTACGGGTTCAACGTCGAGACCGCGGGCGACCACCCGGTATGGCACGAGAGCGAGACCGACGTCTGAGCGGCAGCTGCTCCGAGGCATGATCGGCGGAGTGACGACGTGGTGCGAGCAGTGCGGGCAGCCGGCGACTGAACCGGTCCACGACCGGTGCGGCCGGACCGCCGACTACGACCCGCCGCGCTGGTGTGGTCAGTGCCGTCGCCGGATGGTCGTCCAGGTGACGCCCAGCGGATGGACGGCGCGCTGCGTCGAGCACGGCACCCGCCATGGCTGAACCGGCAGCGCGCTAGGCCGGCACCCGCGACAGCAGGTCCAGCAGGCCGGTCAGCGCGCGCAGTCGCGCTGCCTCTGTTGCCGAGAAGCGCACGTTGAGCCGCCGCGCGACGACGGCCAGCCGGACGGGGTCGTCGACCTGGGGCGCCACCCACAGCACCCACCCGGTCGCCATCGCCAGCGGCGAGGCATCGGGGCCGGCCCGACCGGCGGCCGGGATGCCGGTGTCGAGGGCGCGCCTGGCGAGGGGGAACCGCGCCGCCTCACCGATGTCGACCAGAGCGCCCACATCCGCATAGGACACCTGAGCCAGCGCGCGACCTGGCGCGTCCGCGTCCCAGGGCGACGACAGCATCGCGCGGGTCACGTCGAGCGCGGCCACCGCCGGGTCGGCGGACCGCGCGCCCGACAGGATCGACAGCACGTCCACAGCCCCTGCGAGCCGCAGCGCGTCCTCGACGTCCTGAGGTGTCACCTGCTCCGGAAGGCGCAGCACGATCTCGTCCACAACGCTGCGCCCGTCGACCTCCAGGACGTCGACAGCGACGACGTCCACCCCCAAGGCGGCCAGCGCCGTAGCAATCCCGGCCAGCGCGCCGGGTGCGTCAACGAGCTCGACCCGGACTCTCAGCATCTCCATGGCGACGATGCTGCGGGTGCGAGGTTTCGCCGCCATGAGGCTGACGTTGCCAACACCGAAACTCAGGGCGACGAATCCGGCTGCCCTCCGCAGCCGCGAACCCTAAGGGAATGACAAGGCGGACCGAAGTTCCTTGCAGACCAGCCCTTTTTAGCTATTCCGACCGTCACTCAGAGTCAGGTGGCCAGCGGTCACGGCCGAAGCACGGTAGCAAGGCGATGAGGCCCCAATCGGTTGCCACGAGGGCGACGACCTCATCCCGCGGAACGGAGGCCGACGATGAACAAGAAGGCCGTCGATACCCCCGTATGCAGCCACATGTACACCACCCAGCACCGCGAGGCCAGCCGCGCGATCGTGCGCGCGCTGACCCTGCTCACGGCGGCCGGCTCCATGGCCGCGACCGCCGGCGTCACCTGGGTGATGACGCCTCATGCGTCGACCGGCAAGGTGACAGCGGCAGCCGACGCCGCAACCGCTCCGGTCCAGCAGGCAGCCGCTGCCGCGCCTCTCGCCGGGCAGGGCACGGGCAACGCTGCGGCAGCGCAGCCTCAGACCGCGACCGCCGCCGCCGGGAAGCCGGCCGCAGCAGCTCGCGCCGCGGCAGCGGCTGCCGCAGCCAAGGCCAAGCCGGGATCGCCCCCGCTGACCGCGGCGACCGCCAAGGCCCCGGCTGCCCCGGCTGCCCCTGCCAAGGCCGCCGCCACGACCACGGCGAAGACCGCCCCGGTCAAGCGGGCGGCGGCGCCCGTTGCCCACGCAGCAGCTCCGGCCGCAGCAGCTGCCGCACCCGCTGCCCCGAAGCCCGCTGCTCCCGCTGCGCCACCGCCGCCGCCGGCGGCCGCTCCCGCACCCGCAGCGCCGGCGCCCGCGCCGGTGGCGGCGTCCGGTTCCAGCCCCAAGGGCTGACCCGCCGTGACGGCAACGCAGACGCGGGGCGACCAGCAGGCGACCGCGGCGCGCGACCGAGGCATGTCCTCGGCCGCGTGGAGGGCACTGGGCACTTCCGTGCAGCTCGTCGTCGGCGACCCCGAGCAGCTCCCCGCTGCCCGGGCCGCCGTCGCGCGGGTGCTCGACGAGGTCGACCGGGCCGCCAGCCGGTTCCGCGACGACTCGGAGCTTCGCCGGCTCAGCCCCGGCCGGTGGAACCCCATTTCCCCCGTTCTGCACCGCTACCTGTCTGCAGCGCTCGCTGCGGCGCAGGACACCGACGGGTTGGTCGACCCCACAGTCGGCAACGCACTCGTCGACCTCGGCTACGACCGGACGTTCCGCCTCGTCACCGAGGACGGTCCTGCGATCACCGTTGCCATGCGCCCTGCCCCCGGCTGGCAGAGCGTTCTGCTCGAACCCGACCGCGTCCTGGTGCCGGAGGGGATCCTGCTCGACCTGGGCGCGACCGCCAAGGGGCTGGCCGCGGACATCGCGGCCGAGCAGGCAGCGGCCGTGGCCGGCTCGGTCCTGGTCAGCCTCGGCGGCGACATCGCCGTGGCCGGCGACTGCCCCCCGGGCGGCTGGCCGATCCTCATCACCGACAACGCGGATCCCGACCTGATCGCCGACGGCGGGCAGGTCATCCTGCTGCCCGAAGGCGGGCTGGCCACCTCGGGTACATCCGCCCGCCGCTGGCAGCGCGGCGGTCAGCTGATCCACCACCTGATCGACCCTCGCAGCGGCACACCGACCAGCGGCCCGTGGCAGACCGCGAGTGTCGCCGCCTACAGCTGCCTCGACGCCAACATCGCCTCTACTGCCGCAGTCGTTCTCGGCAATGATGCCGCCAGCTGGCTGCGTCAGCGCTCGCTCAGCGCCATACTGACTCGCGCCGACGGAAGCTGGATCACCACCGGCGGATGGCCTCCAAGGGAGACGTCATGACAACGCTCGCGTACTCGCCGCCGTTCTCGTCCTCGCCGCTCTGGTACATGACCCGCAGCACGGGCATCGTGGCGTTCATCCTGCTCACGATCGCCCTCGCTTTCGGCGTGGCCGCGACGCAGCGCGCGCTTGCCAGCCGCGCCTGGCCACGCTTCGCAACTCAGGCACTTCATCGCAACGTGTCCCTGATCGGACTCGTGCTGCTGCTGGTGCACATCACGACCACGCTCGTCGACAGCTTCGTCGCCGTCGGCTGGGTCAGCGTCGTGGTGCCGTTCACGTCGTCGTACAAGCGCCTCTGGCTCGGTGTCGGAACTCTCGCGTTCGACGCCTTCCTGCTGGTCATCATCACCAGCCTGCTGCGGCTGCGGATCCCCCAGCGGCTGTGGCTGGCGATCCACCTGTCCGTCTACGTCGCCTGGCCGCTGAGCCTGCTGCACTTCCTGCGCATCGGCACCGACGCCAAGGGCGGCGAGTTCGGCGCCTGGATCGCCCTCGCCTGCGCCGCGACCGTCGGCGCGGCGGTAGGTGTCAGGCTGGTGACCTGGAGCAAGACCGCGCGTACGGCAACCTCCCTCCCGTTGGCACAGCCGGGAAGGAAGGTTAGGCTGCCCTAACCGACGGAGAGGGACGAGTTCATGGATATGGGTTCAACGCTGGGTCTCGGCGCAATTGCCGGGGGCACGATCCTGCTCGGGATGCCTCTCGGGCGGATGCAGCGGCCCGCACCGATGCTGCGCCTGTCGCTCAACGGCGTCGCCATCGGGATCCTGCTCTTCCTGGTCTGGGACGTCTTCTCCGGCGCATGGGAGCCGATCGACACAGCGCTGACCAACCTGCACGAGGACAAGGGCGGCATCGGACCCGTTCTCGGCTACAGCAGCCTCTTCTTCGGCGGCCTCGTCGTCGGGCTGATGAGCCTCGTCTACTACGAGCGGTTCCTCGGCAGGGCGGGCAGGCGGACGGCGTTCGGCCCGGGCTCCATGGCCACCGGCGAGCTGGAGGCTCGCAGCATCGGCGCCGCCGGGCTCTCCCCTGCACGCCGTCTCGCCCTGATGATCGCCATCGGCATCGGCCTGCACAACTTCGCAGAAGGCCTGGCCATTGGCTCCGCGGCCGGCACCGGTGAGATCGCCCTCGCGACCGTTCTCGTCGTCGGCTTCGCCTTGCACAACGCCACCGAGGGCTTCGGGATCGTGGCGCCGCTCGCCGCCGACCGCGACCAGGGCGAGCCGCGACCGTCGTGGGGCGCCCTCCTCGGGCTGGCCGCGATCGGCGGCGGCCCGACCTTCGTGGGCACCGCCGTCGGTCACGCCTACACCAGCGACGCGCTGTCGGTCGTCTTCCTGACCCTTGCCGCCGGCTCGATCCTGTTCGTCGTCGTACAGCTGCTCGGGATCGCTGCCAAGGCCGGCCGCAAGGACGTCCTCAGCTGGGGCCTGCTGATCGGGCTCGCCGCCGGGTTCGTCACCGACATGATCGTCACGGCGGGCGGGGTCTGACTCAGCTGGTCGCTGACGCGAGGCGGATCGACACGGTCTTCTGCACGCCGCCGCGGGTGAACGTGACGGCCACCGTGGTGCCGGGATCAGAGGCGCGTACGGCGACGATGAGGCTGTCGGCATCGGTCACAGTCCGGGTGCCGACCTTGGTGATCACGTCACCCACCGCGAGCCCGGCGGCCTGCGCCGGGCCACCCGCGGTCACGGCCTGGACAGTGGCGCCGAGACCGGGCGCACCCGTCGTCGCGCTCGCGGTGTCAGCCGCGCTGATGCCGATCTGCGCGTGCGTCGCGTGACCGGTCGCGATGAGCTGGTCCGCCACCTTCTTGGCATCATTGGACGGGATGGCGAAGCCGACCCCGATGTTGCCCGACGTACCGGTGGTGCTGTCGCCCGTGGTCGCGATCGCGGAGTTGATGCCCACGACGCGACCGGCGAGGTCGACGAGCGCGCCACCGCTGTTGCCGGGGTTGATGGCAGCGTCGGTCTGCACGGCATCGAGGACGGACTGGGCTGAGGCACCTGCCTCACCCGTAGAGACCGGCCGGTGCAGCGTGGACACGATGCCCTGGGTGACGGAGTTCGACAGGCCGAGCGGGGCGCCGACGGCGAGCACTGCCTGGCCGACCTTCAAGGCGTCGGAGTCGGTGAAGACCGCGGCCTTCAGGCCGGTTGCGCCGGTGACCTTGAGCACGGCCAGGTCGCTGGTGGCGTCGGTGCCGACGATCGTCGCGGCCATCGTCTTGCCGTTGCTGAAGGTGACGTTGACGGTGCCGCCACCGGAAGCGGCGGCGACGACGTGGTTGTTGGTGAGGATGTAGCCGTCGGACCGGAGCACGACGCCGGAGCCGGTGTCGGAGACCGCCTGGCTCTGCGACCCGAACCGGCTGAAGCTGCTGCTCTGCTGGGTGCCGGTCACCTCGACAGTGACGACGCTCGGCGCGATTGCCGCAGCCGCAGACTCAGGGGTGCCTGTCGCCGTGGCGCCGCCGGTCGAGGTCAGCGGCGCGTCGTTGGTCGCGATGGTGGAGACCGGCAGGGCGGCGTTGGTGGCTGCGTCGGGCTGCATGGCCTCGACGACGACAGCGCTCGTCCCTCCGCCGAGGAGAGCAGCGGCCAGCACGAGCGCGACAGTCCGTCGCGATGAGCCACCCGGCGGGCGGTGCTTCGCCACCGGCGGGTCGGCGGGCGGCGGTGGCTCGGCCGGCGGCTGCACCGGGCTGGCCTCGTCGTACGTCCACCATGGTCCGCGGAGCTGGGAATCTGATTCGGGGAGCTGCGTCGTCACGTCCATGACCAGTACTCTGCGGCGGTTTCCTGTGGGCCGGCTGTGGGCGGGCTGGACAGCCGCTGCAGGTTCGGATCAGCCGGTGTTGCGCATGCCTGCCGCGACGCCGTTGACCGTCAGCAGCAGGGCCCGCTCGAGCAGCGGGTCGTCCTCACCGGCCCGCTGCCGGACGAGCAGCTCGACCTGCAGGTGGTGCAGCGGCTCGAGGTAGGTCTCACGGGTGCGCAGCGTCTGGCGCAGCACGGGATCACTGCCGAGCAGCTCGGACTCGCCGGTCACGCGGAGCACCTGCTCGACGGTCAGCGCGTGCTCGGCCTTGACCACGTCGAACAGGTGCTTGAGCCCGGACGGGACCAGCCGATCGACGTACAGACCCGCGATGGCCAGGTCGGTCTTGGCAAGCGTCATCGACACGTTGCCGAGGAAGGCGCGGAAGAAGTGCCACTCGTCGTACATCTCACGAAGGACGTCACCCGACGCCGCAGCCGCGGCCAGCCCAGTGCCCACGCCGTACCACCCGGGGACGATCTGCCGCGACTGCGTCCAGCCGAAGACCCAGGGGATCGCGCGCAGCCCTTCGACGCCGCCGCCGGTATCCGGGCGACGGGACGGGCGCGAGCCGATGTGGAGCTCGGCGAGCAGGTCGACGGGCGTCGAGGCGAGGAAGTACGCCGGCAGGTCCGGGTCCTCGATGAGTGCTCGGTAGCGGTCGTGAGCCGCGTCGGACACGACCTGCATGGTGGCGTCCCACCGCTCCCCCTGCTCGTCGCTGCGCCGCGCGCTCTTGTGCAGGACGGTCGCCTCGAGCGACGCGGCCAGCAGCAGCTCGAGGTTCTCGCGGGCGAGCACCGGCAGCGCGTACTTGTCGCTGATGACCTCACCCTGCTCGGTCAGCTTGATCTCGCCGTCGACGGCACCGTTGGGCAGCGCGAGGATCGCGTCGTAGGTCGGACCGCCACCCCGGCCGACCGATCCGCCGCGACCGTGGAAGAACCGGATGCGTACGCCGTGGGCCGCGGCGACATCACGGGCCCGGCGCTGTGCCTGGTGGATCTGCCACTGCGACGTGGCGATGCCGCCGGCCTTGTTGGAGTCGGAGTAACCGAGCATGACCTCCTGCACGTCGCCGCGCAGGGCGACGAGCCGCCGGTAGGAGGCATCGGACAGCAGCGCCGCCAGGATGGTGTCTGCCTGCTCGAGCTCCTCCACCGTCTCGAGCAGCGGCACGAACCCGATGCGCGCAACCCCCTCGGCGAGGTCGACCAGACCGGCCTCCCGCGCGAGGACGACGGCAGCGAGCACGTCGTCGGCACCGCGCGTCATCGAGATGACATAGCTCTCGACGGCCTGCGGGCCGAGCACGTCGAGGGCGAGGGTGATGGCGTCGAAGACGGCGGCGGTGTCGGCACCTGCGTCGTCGAGCGGCAACGGCTGTGGTGCAAGGGGACGGCGCCCGGCGAGCTCCTTGGACAGCGCTGCGAGCCGGTGCGCGCGCGAGAGGTCCGCGTAGGGGAACGACAGCTCGCGGGTGCGGTCGAGGAGCTGACCGACCGCATGGTGGTGCTTGTCGGCGTGCTCGCGCACATCCATCGTCGCGAGCAGCGTGCCCGTGCACGCAACGGTGCGGACGAGCCGGTCCAGCTCGCCGAACGCGACCAGCTCCCCCTGGTGCTCGAGGACCGAGGCCTGCAGCAGCAGCAGGTCGTCGAGCAGCTCGCGGCCACTGGTGTAGTCGCGCGCGGAGACGTTGCGGGCCCCCGACTCGATCCGCTCGAGTGTCAGGACCAGTCGCCGTCGTACGCAGGTCAGGTAGAGGCGGTAGGGCTCCTCGGCGTTGAGCCGGCGGTAGCGCGGCTCCACCTCGGGGAGCAGGTCCAGCCAGTGGTGCAGCCGCGTCAGCACATCCTCGGAGCAGCCCGAGACGCGCTGCGAGATCGAGAGCTCGCGGCGCAGGTCGTCGACGAGGTCGAGCAGCAGGCGGATGCCGTGGGTTGCCTGCAGCTCGAGGACCCGAAGCGTGATGGCTGGGGTCACGTTGGGGTTGCCGTCGCGGTCGCCTCCGATCCACGTCCCGAAGGTCAGCGGGCGCGCGGCCGAGTCGAGCGGGATGTCGAGCCGGCCGAGCTGGTCGCGCAGCTCCTCGAGCACGTCGCCGACGGCGGTGTCGCCGAGCCCCTCCAGGTAGTAGACGCCGTTGCGCGCCTCGTCCAGCGGGTCCGGCCGGTCGAGTCGCAGCTCATCGGTCTGCCACACGAGGTCGACGGCTTCAGCCAGCTGTCGGGTCCGTCGTGGCGAGTCGTCGGCATCGAGGAGGGCGGCGATCCGGCGCAGCTTGTCGAGGATGGACCGGCGGGCTGCCTCGGTCGGGTGCGCTGTGAGGACGGGGCGCACGCCGAGCCGTCGTACCTCGTCCTCCACGACCTTGCGGTCGACCCCCGCCGACTCGATCCGCTGTAGCGCCCGCTCGATCCAGCCACCGGACTCGCTGCGCTGCCGCAGGAGCTCCCGGCCGCGGTGGACCTGCTCGGTGACGTTGGCCAAGTGGAAGTACGACGTGAAGGCGCGGATCAGGCGGATGGTCGTGGCCAGGTCGATGCCCTGGAGCTCGGCCAGCTCCGACAGGCTGCTCTCCTTGGCCTGGCTGCGTACGAGCTCCACGAGGTCGAGCAGCTCCTGGCTCTCGTTGCGCACCAGGGTCTCGCCGAGCATGGTCGTGA
>JAVXVI010000263.1:0-3602 GCA_032230005.1 Actinomycetota bacterium
TCGATCTTGCCGACCAGCCCGGTCAGGATTCGGCTGTGCTCGGGGCTGATCAGCCCCTCGACGACCGCGTCGGACACCAGCGGCAACTCCCGCAGCGCGACGGCGGTCCGGAGCTGCCGGCCGGCCTCGTTCCCGGTCACCTTCGCGACCTGCCGCAGCCACGCCGGCGTCGGACACGTCTGCCCGTCCCGGTCCGGGACCTGACCGCCGCCGCGGACCTGCAGCTCACCCAGCGCCCGGGACACGATCCCGCCGAGGCGCGCGGCCTGGGCGGTGCCGAGCGCGATCAGCTCCTGCAAGCCGGCGATGGGCAGGGCGGAGACGTCGATGCGGCTCAGCGCATCGACCTCTTCGACCAGCGACTCGTTCGAACACATGAGCGAAGAATATCCGCGATGTCCGACAGAATCCCTTAATCCACAGGCACTTTCGCAGACTTGGCGAGCATCCACAGATCCGCTCGAGCCCTTGACGAGAACCCGTGCGGTGCGGCGATACGCCGACCTCGAGGGAGCGCCAGGCTCGGGCGCAGGCTCAGAGCTGGGGGGCGACCTCGGCGGCGATGAGCTCGAGGTGGTCCAGGTCGTGCAGGTCCAGCAGCTGCAGGTAGATGCGTGACGCACCCGCCTCGACGAACCGGCCGATCTTGTCGACGACCTCGCCCACGGTCCCGCCGAGCCCGTTGGCCCGAGCCTGCTCGGCCGGCTGGCCGATCGCGTCAGCTCGCCGTCGTACCTCCGCCTCGTCGCGACCCACGCAGACCGTCTGTGCCGCCGACAGCAGGACCGAACGGCCGGTGACCTGCGTCGCCTCGCGTACGCGCACGAACTGCTGGGCCGTCACCTCGAGCGGCCCCATCGGCACGTTGAACTCGTCGGCGTACGTCGCCGCCAGCCGAGGCGTCCGAGTCGCGCCATAGCCGCCCATGATCACCGGCGGGCCGGGTCGCTGCACCGGCTTCGGCAGTGCCGGCGCATCCGTCAGCGAGTAGTGCGCGCCACTGAAGGAGAACGGCCCGTCGGCAGCCCACAGTCCCCGCACGACCTGCAGCTGCTCCTCGAGCATCGCGAACCGCTCCCCCATCGGCGGGAACGCGATGCCGTACATCGTGTGCTCCCCGTCGTGCCACCCGGTGCCCAGGCCGAGCTCCACCCGCCCGCCGCTCATCTGGTCCACCTGCGCCACCACGATCGCCAGCGGCCCAGGCAGCCGGAAGGTCACCGGCGACACCAGCGTGCCCAGCCGGATCCGCGACGTCTCCCGGGCCAGCCCGGCCAGCGTGGTCCAGGCATCGGTCGGCCCCGGCAAGCCGTCCCCGGAGAAGGGGACGTAGTGGTCGGACCGGAAGAAGGCGTCGAAGCCGAGCTCCTCGGTACGGCGCGCCACGGCCAGCAGGTCGTCGTACGACGCACCCTCCTGCGGCTCCGTGAAGACCCGCAGGGTCGTCACAGCTTGCGCACCTTCACGGCAGTGCCGTACGCGCAGATCTCGGTCCAGTTCGACCCCATCTCGCTGGTGTCGAAGCGCATCGCCAGGATCGCGTCGGCTCCCTTCATGGTCGCCTCCTGCACCATCCGGGCCTGCACCTGGTTGCGGCTGTCGACCAGCGCGGTGGTCATGCCCTTGAGCTCACCGCCCAGGATCGACTTGAAGGACGCGCCCAGCTGCGAGCCGATGTTGCGCGAGCGGACCGTCAGGCCGAACACCTCCCCCAGCACCTCAGTGACCTCGTAGCCGGGCAGGTCGTTCATCGTGGAGATCAGCACGGGCGCTCCTCGGAAGGCATGGGCTCGGCCGGACGTTAGCCTGGGATGTGACCACCGTGAGCCCCGTCCCGCCGGAGGCGGGCAATCTTGCACAGGGCCGCAAGATGCTGCGCCTCGAGGTCCGCAACGCCGAGACGCCCATCGAGAAGAAGCCGTCCTGGATCAAGACCAGAGCGGTCATGGGACCCGACTACACCGAGCTCAAGGCGCTGGTGAAGCGCGAGGGGCTGCACACCGTCTGCGAAGAGGCCGGCTGTCCCAACATCTACGAGTGCTGGGAGGACCGCGAGGCGACCTTCCTCATCGGCGGCGACCAGTGCACGCGGCGGTGCGACTTCTGCCAGATCGACACGGGCAAACCGGCTGAGTACGACGTGGACGAGCCACGCCGGGTCGCCGAGTCGGTCGCGACCATGGGACTGCGCTACGCCACCGTGACCGGCGTCGCGCGCGACGACCTGGCGGACGGCGGGGCGTGGCTGTACGCCGAGACGGTCCGGCAGATCCACGCCGCCCTTCCCGGCATCGGCGTCGAGCTGCTCATCCCGGACTTCAACGCCGAGCCGCTGCTGCTGGCCGAGGTCTTCGGGTCGCGCCCCGAGGTTCTCGCGCACAACATCGAGACCGTGCCCCGCATCTTCAAGCGGATCCGGCCCGGCTTCCGCTACGACCGCTCGCTCGACGTCATCCGGCAGGCCCGCGCCGACGGGCTCGTCACGAAGTCCAACCTCATCCTGGGCATGGGCGAGGAGCGCGCGGAGATCTCCGGGGCGCTGCAGGACCTGCACGACGTGGGCTGCGAGCTCATCACCATCACGCAGTACCTCCGGCCGTCTCCGCGCCACCACCCGGTAGAGCGGTGGGTCAAGCCGGAGGAGTTCGTCGAACTGCAGGAGGAGGCGCTCGAGATCGGCTTCGCCGGCGTCATGAGCGGTCCGCTGGTGCGGTCGTCGTACCGCGCCGGCCGGCTGTACGAGCAGGCGCTGGCCCGCCGGGCCGCCTCTCAAATGACCACCCCTAAATGATCACTGCCGACTAGGGGTCCGGCGTGAGCGTGCGATCCGGCAGTGATCGTTTTGAGCGGCTGCGGGCTAGTGGCCTGACAGCAGGCTGAGCCAGCGAGCCGAGGGTGAGCCGAGGCCGGTCGAGGTGTCGTAGCCACGCGCCGGCAGGTTGCTGTCGTACTGCTCGAAGGCCTTGAGCACCGACTTCGTGCCCTTGGCAGGCGTCGCGCCGTCGACGTACTCGGTCCGTACGCCGGCACCGAGCGAGCCGTCCGCGACGATGTCGCGGAACGCCCCCTTCGACCGCAGCGCGTACATCGCCGGGTTGACGAAGCCGAGGTTCTTGCCGGCCGCCTGGTTGGCGAGCGCGAGCAGCGCGGCGAAGACCGCTGTCGCCGACTCGTCGGACGCGTGCCGGCGCTCTGCGTACCGATCGGTCCCATCCGGGAAGCGCTGCGTCAGCCCGATGACGAGACCCGTCTCCGCGTCGCCGTTGACCGCGACGTCCGGCACGGCGCGACCGAACGTGCCGTCGGTACGACGGGATAGCCGCGTCGGCACCACACCGCGCTGATAGGACGGCTGGGCGTTGACCGCGCTGGTGCCCCCGCCGCTGCCGCGGAACGTCGCCCGCGCGTCGTCGTCCCACTCGCCGTCCTTCAGCGTCGCCGAGGTCTTCGCCCAGCCGACCTCACGCGTGGCACCACCGCGGCCGACGATGAGCGACGTCGCGCCGACTGCCGTGACGAGCGGGTCGTTGGCGGGGTACTCAGGGCTCGGCTTCGAGCCCTGCGAGCTGTTGTCGCCGATCGACCCCGAGGCGAACAGCAGC
>JAVXVI010000264.1:0-2672 GCA_032230005.1 Actinomycetota bacterium
CGTGAAGGCGGGTGCGCCGGACCTGCACCTGCACGCGTTCTCGCCGATGGAGGTCGTCAACGGCGCGGCCCGCATGTCGCTGTCCATCGAGGACTTCCTCGTCGCCGCTCGCGCTGCCGGCGTCGACTCACTGCCGGGCACGGCGTACCTCGACCTGGCCCGCGCGGTGAAGGCCGGGGCGCCGGACCTGCACCTGCACGCGTTCAGCCCGATGGAGGTCGTGAACGGCGCCGCCCGGATGTCGGTGTCGATCGAGGAGTTCCTCGTGGCGGCGCGGGACGCAGGCGTCGACAGCCTGCCCGGGACAGCGGCCGAGATCCTCGACGACGACGTCCGGTGGGTGCTGACGAAGGGAAAGCTGCCGACCGCGCAGTGGGTCGAGGTGGTGACCACCGCGCATCGGCTCGGGATCCCGACGACGAGCACGATGATGTACGGCCACGTCGACCAGCCGCACCACTGGGTCGCCCACCTGCGGCTGCTGCGCGACCTGCAGGGGGAGACCGGCGGGTTCACCGAGTTCGTGCCGCTGCCGTTCGTGCACACCAGCGCACCGATCTACCTCGCCGGCGTCGCCCGGCCCGGGCCGACGGTGCGCGACAACCGGGCCGTGCACGCGGTCGCCCGGCTGCTCCTGCACGGCCGGATCGACCACATCCAGTGCAGCTGGGTGAAGCTCGGACCGGACCAGTGCGGCCAGGTCCTGGCCGGTGGCGTCGACGACCTGGGCGGCACGCTGATGGAGGAGACGATCAGCCGGATGGCCGGGTCCGCCTACGGATCGCGCAAGTCCGTCGTCGAGCTGGAGGCCATGGTGCGGTCCGCGGGCCGGCTGCCGCGACAGCGTTCGACGACCTACGGAACGGTCGACGGGGAGCGCCACGCGGCGGCCCGGCGAGAGCTGCCGGCCGCGCCGTCGCAGCAGGTGGCCCTACCGCTGCTCTGACGCCGATACGCTGCGGCCACTTCAGTTGGCTGGGAGGCCCGCAGTGACAACGGTGGATCCGCACGACGCGCTGCAGCGGCGTCTGGAGGCGCTGGCTGCGCAAGACGAGGCAGACGTCCCGCCCCCCGTCGCGCAGGTGGACCTGACGGGCCTGCGGGCCGAGGTCGCGGGGGTGCGCGCCGACCTGGGGTCGATGCGCGCGGAGATGGGTGCGGTGCGCGCCGACCTGGACGCGCTCGGTGGCCGGCTCACCGGATCGGTGGCGGCGAGCCGCACCGAGACCGGCACGCTGGTCCGGCGGCTCGCGGAGGTCGCGACCCGCATCGACGCCATCGGCGGCCGCGTCGACGAGGTACGCACCGGCCTGCCGGCCCTGGCCCGCGAGGTCCGCGAGGGCCTCGAGCAGGTGCCGAGCCTGGCCGGCGCGCGGCTCGAGGAGCTGTCCGGCGGCATCGCGGAGCAGGTCAGCCAGCGCCTCGACGACGTCGCCGCCGACGTACGCCGCACGTTGGCGTCCACCCTGGACCAGGAGTCCGGCGCAGCGGCCAGCCACCAGGCCGCGCTCGTCGACGCCCGTGGTGCGATCGAGTCCCGGCTCGCGGTCCTGGAGGACACCCTCGACGGGATGGGCGAGCGGATCGAGGCACTGGCCCGGGACGGTGCGAGTACGACGACGTCCAAGGTCGATGCCGTTGCCGCCGACGTGACTGCTCTCACCGGCAAGCTCGACGACCAGGTCGAGCGGATCGTGGCCCGGCTGCGCGACGCCACCGAGCAGCGCTTCGACGACCTGGTCAAGCAGATGGAGTCCCGGCACGAGCAGCTGCGCCGCGACATGGCCGCGTCCGTGGAGCAGTCACTGGCGAAGGGCCAGGAGACCCACGCCGCCCTCGAAGGCCTGGCGGACAACATCCGCACGACCCTGGAGTCGTTCTCCGCCGCGGTCGCCAGCGGCCTCGGCACCCTCGGCAACGCTGTGACGACGAGCCTCGACGACGGCCGCGAGGAGACCCGCGTCCACTTCGAGGAGCTCGCCACCAAGCTGCTGGGCAACGTGACGACTCTGCAGGAGCAGATGACCGGGCGGGCCGAGTCTCAAGCGGCGCAGATCGCCGGACTGCAGGGGGGCATCGAGGCGCGCGTCGAGGCCGTCCGTGCGTCGGTCGTCGCGGCAATGGGCGACCTGAGGGCCGAGGTGGTCAGCGAGGTCGGCACGGTTCGCCCGCAGGTCGAGGAGCTCGCAGTTGCTTCGGGTGCCTCGAAGGAGGCGTTCGGGACCCTGCGAGTCGACCTGGCGGATGCCATCGAGGCGCTGCGAGAGCGGCTGTCGGCGTCGACTGCGGAGTCCGCAGAGGCGGTCCGGGCGGCGCTCGCGGAGACCCGCACGGACGTCGCCGGCCTGACCCGGTCGTCGCGCGCCGAGGTCCTGGACCGGCTCGAGGAGCGGTTCGCGACGATCGCCACGCGGCTGACGGAGGTCGTCGGCACGGTCACCGGCAGCGCGACCGCGACGCGCGAGACCCAGGAGCGGGTCGCCACCCTGTCTGCGGCGTACGACGAGGTGCGGCGCGCCCTCGAGGCGCTCCGCCTCGACCGGGTCGCCGCACCCAGGGCCGGCGGTCCGGACAAGCCCGTCGCGAGGTCGGCGGAGCAGCCGCCCGCGAAGGCGGCCGACAAGCCGGCTGAGAAGGCCGCGGAGCCGGCGAAGGCAGCCGACAAGGCGGCT
>JAVXVI010000265.1:0-6974 GCA_032230005.1 Actinomycetota bacterium
TTGCAAGTCTTGGCGAGGGCTTGGGGGCTGTGGATGGCGTACGACGGGTCAGCCCGTCCGGTGCCACTCTCCGTCCCGTGAGACCGCTGCTGACCCCCGCCGTGCGCCGCCTGTGGCGCGACTCCGAGACGCTCCAGCTCGGCCGCCCGCCCGGGCGCGCTGTGGTGCTGGCCGGCGTCGACTCGATCGTCCGCGCGGTGCTGTCGCTCCTCGACGGCACCCGGGACCGCGAGGGGGTCCTGCGAGCGGCCGCGTCGGTGGGCTGCCCGCCGCAGCGCACCCGCCAGGTCCTGACCCTGCTCGAGGACGCCGGCCTGCTCGATGACGCGGGCGCCGATCGCAGCGCCCTCGCCGGGCTGGAGCGGGCCGAGCGGGACCGCCTCGCAGCCGACCTGGCCTCGCTGCAGCTGGTGCGTGACGAGGGCGGTATGGCGGCCGTACGACGGCGACTGGCCGCTCGGGTCGTGGTCGAGGGCGCGGGGCGCGTCGGCGCGAGCGTGGCCGCACTGCTCGCCGCGGCGGGTGTCGGGACGGTGGACGTCGTCGACGACGGGATCACGCGGCCCGAGGACTGCGGGGTCGGCGGGCTGTCGCTCGCGCAGGTCGGCCGTCGCCGCGGCGAGGCAGCAGCCGAGCTGGTCGACGCGATCGCGGGAGCGCGACGCAGGGCGCCCGGCTCCCTTCCCGAGCTCGTCGTGCTCGCACCGCCTGGCGGGGTGCCGGTCCCCCCTCCGCCGGGAACCGTGCCGCACCTCGTCGCCGAGGTCAGGGGATCGGTCGGGGTCGTCGGTCCGCTGGTCCAGCCCCGGCGCAGCGCCTGCCTGCGCTGCCTCGACCTGACCAGAGCCGACCGCGACCCGGGCTGGCCTGCCCTCGCCACCCAGCTGGCGATGCCGGTCAGGGGAGTCGCCCCCTGCGACGCCGCGCTGGCGCTCGCCGTCGCCGCGCAGGCTGCGATGCAGGTCCTCACCCTGATCGACGGCGGGAGCGTGCCCAGCACCGTCGGCGGCACCCTCGAGCTGGTCCTGCCCGACTGGCGCTGGCGCCGCCGGAGCTGGCAGCTGCACCCTGACTGCGACTGTGGCTGGCGCGACACCGGGTGATCGGGGGGCGAACCGACCGCGAAGGCGCGACACTCGTTGCGTGAGCGACATCCCACGGCGCGCGGTCACCCGCAGCGCCAAGCTGGCGGCGCTGCCGCTCGGGGTCGCCGGCCGGGCCACGCTCGGCCTCGGCAAGCGCATCGGCGGCCGGCCGGCGGAGATCGTCGCGGCCGAGCTGCAGGCCCGCACCGCCGAGCAGCTGTTCCAGGTGCTGGGCCAGCTCAAGGGCGGGGCGATGAAGCTCGGCCAGGCGCTCTCGGTCTTCGAGGCGGCGCTGCCAGAGGAGGTCGCTGCGCCGTACCGCGCCGCCCTCACCAAGCTGCAGGAGGCGGCACCGCCGCTGCCGGCCGCCGCAGTGCACAAGGTGCTCACGGCCGAGCTCGGCCCGGAGTGGCGCTCGCAGTTCCAGGTCTTCAGCGACATCCCCGCAGCTGCGGCCAGCATCGGCCAGGTCCACCGGGCTACCTGGAGCGACGGCCGTGAGGTCGCCGTCAAGATCCAGTACCCCGGCGCCGGGCCGGCCCTGCTGTCGGACCTGCGTCAGCTCAGCCGGCTGGCCCGGGTGTTCGCCGCCATGACCCCCGGGCTCGACATCAAGCCGCTGCTGGCCGAGCTGCAGGTGCGGGTGGCCGAGGAGCTCGACTACCGGCTCGAGGCGCAGAGCCAGGAGACCTTCGCGCTGGCGTACGACGACGACCCCGAGATCCGCATCCCGCACGTCATCGCCGGCGGCGAGCGGGTGCTGGTGACCGAGTGGATGGACGGCACGCCGCTGTCCACGATCATCCGCGAGGGAACACCCGAGCAGCGGGACCGCGCGTCGCTGCTGCTCGCGCGGTTCCTGTTCTCCGGCCCGGTCCTCGCCGGCCTGCTGCACGCGGACCCGCACCCCGGCAACTTCCGGCTGCTGCCCGACGGCCGGCTCGGCGTCATCGACTTCGGAGCGGTCAACCGACTGCCCGACGGCGCACCGGAGCCGATCGGGATCGTCACCCGGCTCGCCCTCGACGGCGACGCCGATGGGGTGCTGGCACTGCTCCGCGCCGAGGGGTTCGTCCGGCCCAGCATCCAGATCGACGCCACAGAGGTCCTGGGCTACCTGCAGCCGCTGCTCGAGCCGGTCGCGCAGCCGACGTTCCGCTTCAGCCGGCAGTGGCTACGGGCCGAGGCCATGCGGGTCGGCGACCCGCGCTCGCCCGCCGCGCAGCTCGGCCGGCAGCTCAACCTGCCCCCGGCGTACCTGCTCATCCACCGCGTCACCCTCGGCACCATCGGCGTCCTGTGCCAGCTCGGCGGCGAGGCTGCGTACCGCGCCGAGATGGAGCGCTGGCAGCCGGGGTTCGCTGCGCCCCACGTCTGATACCGCCGCACCCGCTGCGCGTTGATCACCGAGGTCTCGATCCGGTTCCCGGGCCGAGAACCTCATCAGGGTCTCGGTGATCACCCGCCGTCGCGGAAACGCCCCGGATCGTCTAGGTTTGCGCCTGCCGGCCGACCGTCACCTGGGGTGATCGTCCGTCGTTGCGCAGGGAAAGCGATGGGGGGACGCAAGGCGTGGCGATGCGTGCGCGGTGGGGGGCCCTCGCGGCCGTGCTCGCCTTGGTCATGGTGAGCGGTACGGCGCTGGCAGACGGCGGCACGTCGTCCGGCCAGGTGCCGGCGCGGCGTGACCAGATGACAGCCCTGATCCGGACCAGCACCGCCGACACGGTCGTGCAGGTCAACGTCGACATCGGCATGAGGGTGAAGGCCGGCAGACGCTGCATCTCGTCGTACGTCGGGGCCTGCAAAGGCGCGACCTACCACCCCTGCTTCAACCCGGACGACCCTGCCTACGCCGGTTGTCAGATGTACACCTTCTACCGCGTCGTACCGCCCGGCGCGGACCTGTCGCAAGGCATCTCGATCGACAGCGCAGCGGGTCCCCTCATGCACAGCTGGGGACGCAAGATCACCGAGGCGCACCTCGAGGTCTACGCAGCCGACCCCGTCGGCCGCTACGGCGATGTGCGGCTGCGGGTGGACTCCTTCCCGCACGTGCTGGCCGGGACGGCCTACACCGACGAGATCGGGCACATCAACCTGCCGCTCGAAGGGACCCCGGGCACCGGCTGGATCGAGGGCACAGCCGTCGGCGCGGACGGCCGGCCGATGGCGCCGCGGTCGTTCAAGTTCGACGTCTTCGGCCGCACGGACACGGGGCGGCCGACGGGCGTGGCCGGCGAGGGCGGCTTCATGGAGTACGGCTTCGGCCGGGCGGCCGTCGAGGAGGGCGTCAGGGACGGGCACTTCCGGACCCGCCCGCTGTTCACCGGGACCTACGACATCCACGTGCAGCGCAAGGGCGCGTCGTACTCGTGCCGGGTGAAGGTGAAGGGCGGCGAGTTCCGGTTCGACCTCGACTTCGGCCGAGACAAGCTCGGCCACGCCGGCTGCGAGCCGCTGCGCCCGCTCGCCCGCACCGTCCCGGGCTAGGGCGTCACCACCACGCTTCGTCGAGGCGGCCCTCGATGGAGCGCAGGTTGTCGCGGGTGCAGCGGTCGCACAGCCACAGGGTGCCGCGCTCGCTGACCTGCATCGACCAGGTCGGTGGCCGCTCGTCGACCACGGTGCCGCAGACGCCGCAGGTCACCGGCTCCATCAGTCGTCGTCGAGTCCGGACAGCGCCGCGCGCAGCAGCTGCAGCGCGTTGCGGGTGAGGGCGTCGGCGTCCTCGCTGTCCATGTCCAGCTCGACGGCGGCACCGACAGGGCCCTCGCCGTAGCCGTGGGCTGAGACGACCGCCATGCGCTCGGCCGGCGGCAGGGCGGCCAGGGCCAGCTCGAGCCGGTGCAGCAGCTCGGCGCGGGACGTCGACGGCGCGGTGTCGGCGACGCCCGCCACGACGGAGGGCGGCAGCGGACGGCAGCGCGGGGGTCGGTCGGCCATGCCCCTCCGATCGCTGCGTCCGGCCTTCCAGGCTAGCCCGGTCACGCCGGCAACGGCTCGTTCTGAGCCGCGTCGCCCACCCCACGCGTTGAGGGTCGGGGCAGGACCCGCTTGCAGCTCAGCAAGCGGGTCATCTCCCGACCCCGAACAGCGTCGGCCGCGGGCAGGAGGGGGCGGCAGCACTACGGCCGCCCCGTTTCCGGAGCGGCCGCGTGTGGTGCACCGACCCGTCAGGTCGCCTCTCGGCGGTGTGTCGCTCGTGGCGACTGTTTTGGGACCGGGGGCCTTGTCGGGGTCGGCACGTCAGTGAACCAGCCAGACGCCTTGCGTAGTCCTTACCTGGACGCTATTTCCGGGCCGGATCAGGACTGTTCGGGCGAACCGAACGCGCTGTCGTCCCTCGGGGGGGCCGGCGCCGGCTCCGCAGCGGGTGCCGGGGCGGCCGGGGCCGGGTCAGGCGCGGGTGCCGGCCTGGACTCGACCGGTGCCGCGGCCGGGGCCGGCGTGGACTCGGCCGGTGCCGCGGCCGGTGCCGGCGCGGACTCGGCCGGTGCCGCGGCCGGGGCCGGGGCCGGCGTGGACTCGGCCGGTGCCGCGGCCGGGGCCGGGGCCGGCGTGGACTCGGCCGGTGCCGCGGCCGGTGCCTGTGCCGACTCCGCAGCGGGCGCGGGCGCGGGCGCGGGCTCCGGTGCCGGAGCCGACTCGGCGGCCGGGGTCGGGGCCGAGCTCTCGGCGGGAGGCGCGCTCTCAGCGGGAGGCGCGCTCTCGGCCGGGCGTTCGGTGGCGGCCGGGATGCCGCCTTCGGCAGCGATCACGTCCGTCGCCGGCGAGGCCGACTCCGACCCAGCGGCCTCGCCGCCCTCGGGACGCGGACCGCGACCGCGGTCGCGGAACTCCCGCGGCTCCCGCGGCTCGCGCGGCGGCCGGCCCTCGCGACCCTCGCGCGGTGCCCCCGGCTCGCGCGGCTCACCCGGGCGGCGTTCCTTGCCTCGCCGGCTGCGCGGCTCGTTGCCGCGACCCGGACCGGTCCGGTCGGGAGCGCCGAGGTCCATGGCCTCGGCGACGGCGTACTCCTGCACGAGCAGCTCGAGCCGCTCCTTCTCGGTGCCGGTCGCGTCGACGACGCGCTGCTCGGCCAGCGTGCGCAGGTCCGAGAGCCGACGACGCCGGCGGCCGGGATCGTCACTCGGGTAGCGCATCAGGACGGCGTGCGCGGTGCACGTAGCCGTGCCACCGATGGACGTGACGGCTTCGCGGACGAGGGCAAGGTCGGACAGACAAGGGGCGCACTGCAAGCTCATGCGCCCATCCTTCCCTAATCCACCCGCGATCCGCTCACCGGTTTCTCCTGAGCACGGCGACGGCCTTGATCATCGAGGTGATCGCGCCAGCTGCGCGTCGGCCGATAGCCCAGCAACCGCTCCGCCTTGGCAACGGAGATTCCCGAGGCGTCCGGCCGGCTCAGCGAGCGCAGCTCGATCCGATCGCCGTAGTGCTCGCGCACCGCGGCCGCGAAGTCGCGACCCCCGACGTTGTCCGGTGAGGCGATGTAGAAGACCTCGTGCCCCGGCAGATCGGACTGCACGGCCAGCACGATCGCGTCGGCGAGGTCGTCCGCGTCGATGTAGGACCAGAGGCTCGCTGACAGCTCGTTGGGGTCGCGGACCATCGGCCCGAGGTTGCGCTCGTAGTTGTCGGGCGTCTGCACCCAGCTCGGCCGGATCGTGATGCAGCGGATGTCGGAGCGCCGTACGGCGGCATCCATCAGCTGCTCGCCGAAGTGCTTGGCCAGCGCGTACGGGTCCTGCGGCCGAACGGGGTGGTCCTCGTCGACCGGGACGTAGTCGGGCTCGAAGTCGCGCTCGGGGAAGAAGAAGCCGGGCACGGTCTCGGAGGAGATGTTGACGAACCGCGGCACCTGCCAGCGCACCGCCGCCTCGAGCACGTTGAAGGTCGACATCAGGTTGTTCGCGAAGACCGTGTGCGGCGGGTTGCGGGTCGGTTCGGGGATGGCGGCGGCATGGATGACTGCGTCATGCCCGCGGACGACGGCGTACGCGTCGCCGGCGTTCGTGAGATCTGCCTGCACGTAGCGCGGAGCACCGGGCTCCGGTCGCTCGAACTCAGGTCGCGCGACGTCCACCCCGGTCACGCGGTGACCGGCTGCGACCAGCGCGTCGGAAGTGGACCGTCCGACCTTGCCCAGTGACCCCGTCAGCAGCACCCGCATGGGCCCGACCCTAGGCCCGGGGCCGTCATCCGACGACGTCGTGCCCGAGGTAGAGGAAGCCGTACGCCTCGTCGCGGAAGGGCACCCGCGCCTTGCGCAGCGCCTCGTCCCAATCGCCCGTGCAGCCTGGATCCGCGGCTTCCGAGCCGTGGTCGGCCGTCAGCACGATGACGGTGTCCTCCAGCAGACCGCGCTCCTCGACCATGTCGAGCCAGACGCCGAGCCGCCGGTCGGCGTCACGCAGCGACGCGCGCGCGATCTCTGAGCCGGGGCCACCGGCGTGATGCCCGGAGTCGGTCAGCGTGGTGTTCCACCACGTCAGCCGGGGAGGCACGTCCTCGCGCCACAACGAGAGGACCTGATCGAGGCCGGCACCGTCGACCTGCGTGCCCCAGGCGTAGTCGGCGTTCGCGGCCACCTGCTCCTGCGTCGCGTGCGGATCGTCTGCCGCGACGGGCAGGTACGACGACAGGCTCCCGGTCCCCGCCGTACCGCTGTCCCGGATGAGACCGAAGGTGGAGTACGTCGCGCCGACGTCGACGGGGTCGTTGACGCAGGCCGACCGAGCGCCGGCCGGCAGCCGCTCGAACACGGTCGTCACACCGGGGCGGAGCCATTGCATGGCGCTGTGCCATGTGGTCGACGAGTTGGGCACGACCTGCTGGCCGAGCAGGCGGTCGTAGAAGGCGTTGTTGACGATGCCGTGCCGGCCA
>JAVXVI010000266.1:0-8363 GCA_032230005.1 Actinomycetota bacterium
TCGCCTCGACGTGCTGGTCAACAACGCAGGCGCGACCTGGGGCGCTCCGTTCGAGGAGTATCCCGAGTCGGCGTGGGACAAGCTGGTGGCACTCAACCTGAAGGCGCCGTTCTTCCTGACCAGGGCACTGGTCCCGGTGCTCTCGGCCAGCGGCAGCGCGGAAGACCCGTCCCGTGTCGTCAACGTCGGCAGCATCGACGGCATGCACGTCCCTGCGGTGCCGACCTACGCGTACTCCTCGACGAAGGCGGCCTTGCACCACCTCACCAAGGTCCTGGCGCGCGAGCTGGGGCCCAGGAACATCACCGTCAACGCCATCGCCCCTGGCCCGTTCGAGTCGAAGATGATGGCGGCGACGCTGGAGACGTTCGGAGAAGCGATCGCCGCCGCCTCCCCGCTGGGACGCATCGGTCGTCCCGACGACATGGCGGGTGCGATCATCTACCTGGCGAGTCGAGCCGGCTCGTACGTCACGGGCGCGCTCCTGCCGGTCGACGGCGGGATAGCGACCACGCTGTGAGACCAGCTGCGCCGCTCAGAACCGAGATGGGGAACGCATGACCGACCGGATCGACCTCACCGCCGTATCGGCGTACCTCCGGGGGCAGACCTACCAGGAGATGACTCCGGGTTCGGTCTTCCGCACGGCCGGAAGGACGATCACCGAGGCCGACCTGGTCAGCTTCGTCAGCCTCGCGGGGCTCGTCGAGCCGCTGTTCCTCGATGAGAACGGCGCGAAGGCCCAGGGCTACACGGGCCGGCTCGTCCCGGGGACCTTGACCTTTGCGTACGCCGAGGGCCTGGTCATGCAGACCGGGACGATCCACAACACCGGGATCGCCTTCCTGGGCACGACGATGGACGTGAAGGGGCCCGTCTTCGTCGGCGACACCATCACCGTCGTCGTGGAGGTGCTCGAGTCCCGCGCTACGAGCAAGGGCGACCGTGGCATCGTGACCACCCGCAACACCGTCGTCACCGGCGGCGGCACGCCGGTGATGGTCTACGAGCCCAAGCGCATGGTTCTCGGGGGCTGACTCGCCCGCGTCACACGTCAGTGACGCGCAGTCCTGCGTGTGCCTTGTAACGACGGTTGATCGAGATGAGGTTGGCGGTCAGGGCCTCGATCTGGTGCGCGTTGCGCAGCCGACCGGCGTAGATCCCGCGCATCCCAGGGATGCGACCGGCGAGCTCCTGCACGAGGTCGGTGTCCTCGCGCTCCTCACCGAGGACCAGCACGTCCGTGTTCACGTCGTCGACCGAGGCGTCCTCCAGCAGCACCGCACTGACGTGGTGGAACGCGGCGGTCACGCGACTGCGTGGCAGCAGCGCAGCGGCCTGCTGGGCCGCCGAGCCCTCCGGGACGGCGAGCGCAAACGCGCCTTGCTTGTCGAAACCCAGTGGGTTGACGCAGTCGATGACCAACTTCCCGGCGAGCGCATCCGCGAGCTGGGTGAGCAGCTCGTCGTGTCCCTCCCACGGCACGGCGACGATGACGACATCGCCTCGGGCAGCGGCCTCGCCGTTGTCAGCGCCGGTGACCTCGTGCCCCGAGCGGGAAGTGAGCTCGGCCGCTGTCGCTTCTGCTCGGTCCGCGCTGCGGCTGCCCAGGACGACGGACAGCCCGGCGCGTGCGAAGCGGAACGCCAGCCCGCGCCCCTGGGGGCCGGTGCCGCCGAGCACCGCGATGGTCAGGTCGTCCAGCTCAGTCATCCCGCTCCTCAAGTACCCATCAGTGCGATCGCCTCGTCGACAGAGCTGCGCTCCTGCAGCAGGGGACCGGAACGCATCACCCATCGGGCCGCGCCCACCCCGAAGACCGCCGTGGCGACACCGCTTCGGCCGTAGACCGCGACGAGGCGCTCCTTCGGTCCGACCTGCAGCAAGGTGACGTCGTCGCCGGGAGCAGGGCGTCCGAGCATCTGCAGCTTCAGACCGTACTGGTCGCTCCAGAAGTACGGCACCTCGTCCAAGGGCCTGTCCTCGCCGAGCACGGACTGCGCGACCACAGACCCTTGGGCCGCGGCACTGGTCCAGTGCTCCATCCGGATGGCCGCGTCGTACAAGGGATGCCACCAGCGGGCGACGTCGCCGGCGGCCCAGACCTGGCCGACCGAGGTGCGACCCGTTGCGTCACAGACGACGCCGTCGTCGACCTCGACTCCTGATCCGTCGAGCCAACCGGTGTCCGGTGTGACGCCCAGACCGACGAGGACGACGGGCGCTGCCACGACCTGTCCGTCGCTCAGCACCAGCTCTCGATCGTCGCCCTCGCCGCGCGACTCCTGGACGGACACGCCACAGTGCAGGTCGACGCCCTGCTCGCCATGCATCGTGGCGATGGCCTGCCCCACCTGCTCGCCCAGCACCCGGCTCAGCGGCGCGGGGAGGATCTCGATCATCGTCACGGCGGCCCCCATGGCCCGGGCGCTGGCAGCGACCTCGGAGCCGATGAACCCGGCCCCGATGACGACGAGCCGACCTGCCCTTCGGATGTCGTCGGCAAGCGCCGCTGCGTCGTCGCGGCTGCGCAGCACGTGCACGCCCGCGCCGCTCAGGACCGGCAGCGTCCTCGGCCGCGCGCCGGTGGCGATGACGAGCGCGTCGTACGGCGATGTCGTCCCGTCGTCCAGGCGGATCTGCTTGTCGGAAGTGCTGAGCGCCACGACTTGCCGGCTGAGCAGCAGCTGCACACCCGACCAGTCCGTCGGAAGCGTCGGCTCCCGACCCTCGCCGCGGAGGACCTCCTTGGACAGCGGAGGCCGGTCGTAGGGCTGGTGGCGCTCTGCGCCGATGACGGTGATGCGTCCTGCATGCCCCTTGGCCTGCAGCTCCTCGACGACACGGCTGGCCGTGATGCCGGCGCCCACCACCACGACATCCATGGACAGACCCTAGGCGGTGACTGTCCGGCAACCGCCATGCCCTTGGATGGCAGCCGCGGACCCCCGACGGCTCAGGAGGAGCACCACGTGACTGTTCTCGATCGCTTCCGGTTGGACGGCCGCGTCGCCGTGGTGACGGGAGCGTCCTCGGGCCTCGGTGTCGCTTTCGCGACGGCTCTGGGACAGGCCGGCGCGGATGTGGTCCTTGGCGCGCGCCGGGCGGATCGGCTTCAGGAGACGGCCGCCCTGGTGGAGGCTGCCGGGGCCCGCGCTGTCACGCTTCCCACCGACGTCACGCGCACGGAGGACTGCGACGCACTCATCGCGGCGGCGATGGACAGCTTCGGCCGGGTCGACGTCCTGGTCAACAACGCGGGCGTGGCCAGCGCGGTGCCCGCGACGCGCGAGACGCCGGACCAGTTCCGAGGGATCGTCGACGTGAACCTGTTCGGGGCCTACTGGATGGCCCAGGCTGCCGGGCGGGCCATGACGTCTGGCGGGAGCATCATCAACGTCTCGAGCATCCTGGCCGTCACGACTGCCGGGCTCCCGCAAGCCGCGTACGCCGCGAGCAAAGCCGCCTTGCTCGGGCTGACCCGGGACCTGGCCGCCCAGTGGGGGAGTCGCAAGGGGATCCGGGTCAACGCGCTGCTGCCCGGGTTCTTCCTGTCGGAGATGACCGACGAGTATCCCGAGGGGTATCTCGATGCGCAGATGGCGCGGCTGGCCATTCGACGCCCTGGCGACCCGGAGGAGCTGGCGGCCACGGTGGTCTGGCTGGCCAGCGAGGCCGGCGGCTACGTCACGGGCCAGTCGATCATCGTGGACGGCGGACTCACCATCGCGTGAACCGCTACGGGACGAGAACCAGCTTGCCGAAGACGTCGCCCGACGCCATCTTCGCGAAGGCGCGCGGGGCCTCGTCCAGTGGGAAGACCTCGTCGATCACCGGCCGGACACCGGTGGCGGCCATGAAGGCCAGCAGCTGCTGCAGCTCCGCCCTCGTGCCCATGGTCGATCCCACGACGCGGAGCTGCAGGAAGAACACCCGGTTGAGATCGGCTCCCGGGTTGGGTCCGCTGGTGGCGCCGGAGACGACGCAGGTGCCGCCGGGACGCAGGCTCCGGAGCGAGTGGCTCCAGGTGGCCTCACCGACCGTCTCGATCACCGCATCGACCTTGCCGGGCAGCCGGGCTCCGGACTCGAACGCCGCGTGCGCACCGAGGTCCACGGCCCGCTTCCGCTTGTCCTCATCGCGACTGGTCGTCCAGACCGTCATTCCGGCGGCGCGAGCAAGCACGATGGCCGCCGTCGCGACGCCGCCGCCGGCGCCCTGCACCAGCACCGTGTCCCCGGGTCGGACGGCAGCCTGCGTGAAGAGCATGCGGTAGGCCGTGAGCCACGCGGTGGGCAAGCAGGATGCCTCCTCGAAGGAGAGCTCCTTCGGCTTCGGGACCAGATTGCGCTTCGGCACATCGACGTACTCGGCGAGTGTTCCGGGGTGCAGCTCGGACAGGATCGACCGCTTGGGGTCCAGCGTCTCGTCGCCGTCCCAGAGCGGGTCACCGACGAGGGCGTGGACCACGACCTCCTGACCGTCCTCGGTCACGCCCGCCGCATCGGTGCCGAGGACCATCGGCAGGCGGTCGGCCGCGAGACCGACCCCCCGCAAGGACCACAGGTCGTGGTGGTTGAGCGAGGCGGCCCGGATCGTGACCCTGGCCCACCCCTCCGGGGTCGTCGGGGAGGGGGACTCGCCGACGGCAAGGCCGGCAAGAGGTTCTTCTGCGGACTGCGCCACGCAGGTGACTGCACGCACGAACTGGCTCCTAGCGGGTCGGGATTCAAAAACTACTGGGTGCGGTCGAAGCGGCTGACGGCGGCTTTGCAATGCTGGCCCCCGAGAAGAGGAGTCCATGTGACCGACAGTGCTTCGTGGGCCTTGCTGGCCTTCCGCGTCGCCATCGCCGTGGTGTTCCTGGCGCACGGCTACAACCACATCTTCGGCGGCGGGAAGATCGCAGGTACGGGACGCTGGTTCGAGAGCCTGGGCATGCGGCCCGGCTGGCTCCACGCATGGACCGCCAGCCTGACCGAGGTCGCCGCCGGCGTACTCCTCCTGCTCGGTCTGCTCACCCCACTGGCCGGCGGGGCGGTGATCGGTGTCATGGTCGTCGCCTGGATCACCAACCACCGGAAGAACGGCTTCTTCATCTTCCGGCCGGGTGAGGGCTACGAGTACGTCATGACGCTGACGTTCTGCGGTCTGCTCCTCGGTGGCATCGGTGCCGGACGATGGTCCCTGGACAACGCCCTGGGCATCTTCGACCCGCCAGGTTGGACCGGTCTTGTGATCACCGTGGTGGCCGGATTCGGTGGGGCTGCGTCCCTGCTCGCCGTCTTCTGGCGGCCGCGGCCCGCCTAGCCCCCGCCCCCGGCTCACAGCGAACACTCAGGAACCGGCGAGGACGTACACAGCGGACCGGGTCAGGCTGTGGCCATGCACGACTTCGCGTTCGCCGAACCTGGCCGGCTGTGGCTGCTCGCCGGCTTCGCCGCTGTCGTGATCGCCGGCTTCGTGGTCCGGCGTACCGCGAGCCGTCGAGCTGAGCCCTTCGCGCAGCCCGCGATGCTCCCCTCCGTCCTGCCGCATCGCGCCGGCTGGCGGCGGCCGGTCGCGGCCTTGGGCATCGCCCTGGCCGCGGTGACTCTCACGACGGCGTTCGCCCGGCCGCAGGTCCTGGCCAAGCACGCCCATGCCCGCGCCGTCGTCGTCGTCGCCCTCGACACGTCGACGTCGATGCTCGCCACCGATGTCACCCCGGACCGCTTCACCGCGGCGAAGGTCGCGGCCAAGGCGTTCATCCGCGAGCTGCCGGCCCAGATCGACGTCGGGCTGGTCGCCTACAACGCGACCGCCGTCCTCGTGGCTGCCCCGACGGCGCAGCACGAGCAGGTCGCGACCGCCATCGACGGCCTCGGGCTCTCCGGCGGCACCGCGGTGGGAGACGCCCTGCAGGCGTCCCTTGCCGCTGTGCTGCGCGGTGCCGCCGCGAGCAACAACCCGGCAGCCCGCATCGTCCTGCTCTCCGACGGCGGCAGCACGACCGGCAGCCCGCTGGATGACGCCGTGTCAGCGGCGGCGGCTGCACACGTCCCGGTCTCCACCATCGCCTACGGCACCGCGGACGGGGTCGTGGTCTTCAACGGCCACACCTTCCCGGTGCCCGTGGACACGGCCAGCCTTGCCGCAGTGGCGGCCGGTACCGGGGGCACGGCTTATCGGGCTGCGAGCGCCGCAGACCTGCGATCGGTCTACAGCGACATCGGCACGCAGCTCATCACCGACACCGCCCGCAGCGACATCGCGGATGGGTTCGCAGGAGTAGCCCTGCTGCTGCTTCTCGGCACCGCCCTGCCCTCCCTCGCCTGGTTCGCCCGCCTCGCCTGACCCTCTCTGGAGCATCGACATGACACCGCCCCGTCCCCGCTCGCAGCCCGCGGCTGCCCCCGACCTCGCCGCGCAGCTCGAGCAGACCCTGATGGAGGTCAAGAAGGTCGTCGTCGGCCAGGACCACATGATCGAGCGGATCCTGGTCGCGCTGCTGGCCCGTGGGCACTGCCTGCTCGAGGGCGTGCCCGGGGTGGCGAAGAGCCTCGCGGTGGAGACCCTGGCGACGGTGGTGGGCGGGTCGAGCGTCCGGTTGCAGTTCACCCCCGACCTGGTGCCGTCCGACATCGTCGGGACGCGGATCTACCGACCGTCCCGGGAGGCGTTCGACGTCGAGCTGGGGCCGGTGTTCGCGAACCTGGTGCTCGCCGACGAGATCAACCGCGCACCGGCCAAGGTGCAGTCGGCGCTGCTCGAGGTGATGCAGGAGCGGCAGGTGTCGATCGGCGGTACGACGTATCCGCTTCCGTCTCCGTTCTTGGTGCTCGCGACGCAGAACCCGATCGAGAGCGAGGGCGTCTACCCGCTCCCCGAGGCCCAGCGCGACCGGTTCCTGATGAGGGTCGAGGTCCGCCACCCGAGCCTGACGGAGGAGCTGGCGATCGTTCATCGCATGTCCGTACGCCGCCCCCAGGCGCAGCAGGTCCTCTCGGCCGCGCAGCTCCTGGCGGCGCATGCCGTCGTCGACGAGGTCTTCGTGCACCACGCCGTCGCGGAGTACGCGGTCCGGCTCGTCATGGCGACGCGTGACCCTGAGCTGCACCAGGTCGCGGGCGGCAGCGCGCACGTCGCGCACGGCGCGTCCCCCCGCGGCTCGCTCGGCCTCATCCAGGCCGGTCGCGCCCTCGCGCTGCTGCGCGGACGGGACTACGTCATGCCCACCGACATCTCCGACCTCGCCGTCGATGTGCTGGCGCATCGTCTCGTCCTCACCTACGAGGCGCTCGCCGACGGCGTCAGCGGACGATCTGTCGTCGAGCGCGTGCTGCAGGTCGTGCCCGTCCCGCACGTCGCGCCGTCCCAGGACGTCGGCGCGGCATGAGCGGCCTCGGCTTTGCGAGCCCGAGTCGCTTGTGGCTGCTCGTCCTTGTCCCGTTGCTCCTCGCGATCTACATCTTCCTGCAGCGGCGCCGACCGCGCTACGCGGTGCGCTTGCCGGGGCTCGACCTGCTGGCGGCTGTGGTGCCGCGACTCGGCTGGCGCCGCCACCTGCCGGCGGCGCTGATGCTCGTTGCGCTCGGCACCACGACTGCGGCGTTCGCGGAGCCGACTGCCAACGTCCAGGTGCCACGTGAGCGGGCGACCGTGATCGTCACGCTGGACGTGTCCTACTCCATGGCAGCAACCGACGTGAGTCCCGACCGCATCTCCGCAGCGAAGGCAGCAGCCGTGAAGTTCGTCAACGCCTTGCCTGCGCGCTTCAACGTCGGCCTCGTGGCGTTCTCGGGTTCTGCAGCGCTGACCGTGCCGGCCACGCAGGAGCATGCCGCCGTGACAGCGGGCATCAGCTCGCTCGGCCTGGGCAACGGCACCGCCATCGGCGAAGCCGTTGTCACCTCAGTGCAGGCGGTGCAGGCCCTCACCGATGCAGGCAACGCAGCAGCGCCGGCGCACATCGTTCTCCTTTCCGACGGCGGCAACACTGTCGGCCGCCCCATCGCGGCGGGGATCCAACAGGCACGGGCGGCCGGCATCCCGGTCTCGACGATCGCCTACGGCACCGCCGACGGCACCGTCCAGGTCGGGCGGGAGCTGGTGAGCGTTCCGGTCGACGGACCAGCTCTGGCCGACCTCGCCCAGGAGACCGGGGGACACAGCTACAAGGCCGCGAGCGGGAACGAGCTGCAGGCGGTGTACGCCGACATCGGCAGCTCGGTCGGCAGCGACACCGTCCGCCGCGAGGTCAGCGCCAAGGTCGCCGGCATCGCACTGGCTCTGGTGGTCGCCGCGGGTGCGAGTGCGGTCGTCGTCAGTCCGCGCCTGACCTGAGGCGACGAGAAGGGGTGTACCCGTTGCGGGGTCAGCCC
>JAVXVI010000267.1:0-8319 GCA_032230005.1 Actinomycetota bacterium
GGCCCAGGAGCGCGGCTCGAAGACCATCTTCACCAACATCCTGACCAGCAACGGCTACTGCCTGCGCTACGTCACCGACTGGACCGGTCCCGAGGCCGTGGTCAAGAAGGCATCCATCCGGCTCGGCGTCCCCAACTACGCCGGCGACACGATGACGATGAGCGGCACCGTCGAGACGGTCGAGCCGTCGACCGACGGCGAGCTGGTGACGGTCGCCGTACGCGGTCGCAACTCCCTAGGCGACCACGTGACCGGAACCATCACGGTGTTGCGACCGTGACGCTGTCCCGTAAGGCCGCGATCGTCGGGATCGGCGCGACGGAGTTCTCCAAGGACTCGGGGCGCTCGGAGCTGCAGCTTGCGGCAGAGGCCGTGCTGGCGGCCGTCGCCGATGCCGGCCTGCAGCCGTCCGACGTCGACGGCCTGACGACGTTCACGATGGAGACCAACTCCGAGATCCATGTCGCGCGTACGACGGGGATCGGCGACCTCACCTTCTTCTCCAAGATCGGGTACGGCGGGGGGGCCGCCTGCGCCACCGTGCAGCAGGCCGCGATGGCCGTCGCGACCGGCGTCGCGGACGTCGTCGTCTGCTACCGCGCGTTCAACGAGCGGTCCGGGCACCGCTTCGGCTCCGGCCTGTCGCGCAGCGAGCCGACGTCAGAGGGCATCGCGATGAGCTGGGTCAGCACCTTCGGGGTCATGACGCCGGCCGCGTGGGTGGCGATGTTCGCCCGGCGCTACATGCACGAGTACGGCGCGACGAGTGAGGACTTCGGTCGGGTCAGCGTCGCCGACCGCAAGCACGCGGCGACCAACCCGAAGGCGTGGTTCTACGGCAAGCCGATCACCCTCGAGGAGCACCAGGCGTCGCGATGGATCGTCGAGCCGCTCCACCTGCTCGACTGCTGCCAGGAGACCGACGGCGGCCAGGCGATCGTCGTCACGACCACCGAGCGGGCGCGGGACCTGGCGCAGGCGCCGGCCGTGATCGCGGGCGCGGCCCAGGGCGCGGCCACCGGCCAGGAGTCGATGGTCAGCTACTACCGGGACGACATCGCCGGGCTGCCCGAGATGGGACTGGTCGCAGACCAGCTCTGGGCGCAGTCCGGCATCGGGCCGGAGGACGTGCAGACGGCCGTCATCTACGACCACTTCACGCCGTTCGTGCTGCAGCAGCTCGAGGAGTTCGGCTTCTGCAAGCGGGGTGAGGCCAAGGACTTCATCGCCGACGGAGCGATCGAGCTCGGCGGCCGGCTGCCGGTCAACACCCACGGCGGGCAGCTGGGCGAGGCCTACCTGCACGGCATGAACGGCATCGCCGAGGCCGTCCGGCAGATCCGTCGTACCGCCGTCAACCAGGTGCGCGACGTCGACAACGTCCTCGTCACCGCAGGCACCGGCGTACCGACCAGCGGGCTCGTCCTGTCCGCAGACCACTAACTGACCACCGCAGGACCGAGAAGGGAGCACGACGTGCGTACTGCGCTGTCCGAAGAGTTCGGTCTCGACCTGTCCCTGTTCGCCTTCAGCTACATGCCCGATGTCGTCGTGGAGGTCTGCAAGGCCGGGGGCATGGGGGTGCTTGGCGCTGTGCGGTACACGCCGGACGAGCTGTCGGAGGCGATCGAGTACGTCGAGGCGCGGATCGGCGGCCGGCCGTACGGCGTCGACATCGTCATGCCGGCCAAGACCGAAGCGGTCGCGGGCATGGACATGGGCGAGCTGCACGAGATGCTCGACAAGATGATCCCGCAGGAGCACCGCGACTTCGTCGAGCGGCTCCTCGAGCAGCACGGCGTGCCCAAGCTCCCTGCCGACGTCGAGCCACAGCGCGACCTGCTGAGCTGGAACGACACCGAGGCCCGCCAGCAGGTGGAGCGCTCGCTCGAGCGCCCGGACGTGAAGCTCATCGTCAACGCGCTGGGACCGCCACCGAAGGACGTCGTGGATCAGGCGCACGATGCGGGCGTCAAGGTCGCAGCGCTCGTCGGCAAGAAGGAGCACGCCCTCAAGCAGGTGGCCAACGGCGTGGACATCATCGTCGCGCAGGGCACCGAGGCCGGCGGTCACAGCGGCGAGATCGCGACGATGGTGCTCGTCCCGGAGGTGGTTGCGGCGGTCAACGGCGCCCCCGTCCTCGCTGCGGGTGGCATCGGCAGCGGCCGGCAGGTCGCTGCCGCGTTCGCGCTTGGCGCGCAGGGCGTCTGGACCGGGTCGATCTGGCTCAACACCCGGGAGTGCGCGCAGCCCGAGACGATGTACAAGAAGTTCCACGACGCGACGTCGAGCGACGCCGTCCGCTCCCGTGCCTACACCGGCAAGCCGGCCCGCCAGCTGCGGACGGCATGGACGGAGGCGTGGGACAACCCGGACAACCCCCAGCCGCTGGGCATGCCGCTGCAGTACATGCTCAACGCGGAGGCGCAGGACCGGATCAGGCGCTCGGAGAACGCCGAGCTGCTCGGCACACCCATCGGGCAGCTCATCGGCTCGATGAGTGAGACGCAGACCGTGCGTCAGGTTGTCGACGCCATGCGCGAGGAGTACACCCGGACTGTCGAGTCGCTGCCGCGGCTGTCGGCCAACGCGAGTGCCCGATGACTCAACTGTCAGGAGACCCGATGACCGACGTCAGGCCGCGCTGCCCGGTCGACATCGACCTGATCGACCCAGAGACGTTCGCCGACGGCCTGCCGCTCGAGCAGTTCGCCGTGATGCGCGAGCAGGCCCCGGTGTTCTGGCACCCCCAGCCCGGGACGTGGGGCGACGGCTTCTGGGTCATCACGCGGCATGCCGACGTGATGGAGGTGTCGCGCCAGCCCGAGGTCTTCTCGTCGTACGAGCGCGGTGCGCTCCTGCACACCGGCGACCAGGACGAGGAGCAGGCGCTGCAGATGACGCGCCTGCTCATGTTGAACATGGACCCACCGGAGCACAGCCAGCTGCGCAACATCGTGCAGCGGGCCTTCACGCCGCGGACCATCCGCGCCCTGGAGACTCGGCTGCAGGAGTTCGCCGACGACATCGTCGACCGGGCGCTGGCCAAGGGCGAGGGCGACTTCGTCAAGGACGTCGCGGCCGAGCTGCCGCTGTTGGCCATCTGCGAGTTGATCGGGATCCCGGCGGAGGACCGGGTGAAGATCTTCGACCTGTCCAACCGGCTGATCGGCTTCGACGACCCGGAGTTCGCGACCTCCATCGACGATGCGCACGTCGCTTCGATGGAGATGTACGGCTACGCCAACACCCTCGCCGAGCAGCGGCAGAAGGAGCCGAAGGACGACATCATCACCCGGTTGCTCCAGGCCGAGCTGGACGGCGGCAACCTCACGGTCGAGCAGTTCGACACCTTCTTCCTGCTGCTGTCGGTGGCGGGCAACGAGACGACCCGCAACGCCATCACCCACGGGATGTACGCGTTCTTCCAGAACCCGGACCAGTGGGAGGTCTTCAAGACCGAGCGACCGCTCAACACCGCCGTCGAGGAGATCATCCGGTGGGGAACGCCCGTGATCCAGTTCCAGCGGGCTGCGCTCTCCGACTACGAGCTCGCGGGCCAGCTGATCAAGAAGGGGGACCGGGTCGCCATCTACTACTCGGCCGCCAACCGCGACGAGACGGCGCTTCCCGGGGCGCACCGGTTCGACGTGAAGCGGGCCGACAACGAGCACATCGCGTTCGGCGGCGGCGGGCCGCACTTCTGCCTCGGCGCCAACCTGGCGCGGGCCGAGATCCGCATCCTGTTCGACACCATCGCCAACCGGATGCCCGACATCACGCAGACGGGTGAGCCCCGGATGCTGCGGTCGTCGTTCATCAACGGCATCAAGGAGCTGCCAGTGCGCTACACCGCGGGGGAGACACATGCCTGAGCTCGGTTTCTGGAGCATTGCCGCGGCCGATCCGGACCGCATCGCGCTGGTCGAGCCCGACCACACCGAGCACTCAGCGGGCCAGCTGCTGGCCGCGTGCAACGCCGTCGTACACGGCCTTCGGTCCCTCGGTCTCTCGCACGGCGACGCGGTCGCCGTGCTGCTGCCCAACGGCGCGCCGTTCCTCGAGGTGCTGCTGGCGGTGCAGCAGGCCGGCTGGCACCTGGTGCCGGTCAACTACCACCTGGTCGGACCGGAGATCGCCTACATCATCAACGACTCCGAAGCGAAGGCGTTCATCACGCACGAGGTGTTCGCGAAGGAGGCCGAGCGGGCCGCCGCGGAGATCTCGTTGCCAGCCGAGGCGCGCTTTGCGATCGGCGCCGTCGAGGGCTTCCGGCCGTACGACGAGCTGAAGTCCGGCCAGCCGACGACGACGCCCGACGACCGCAAGGCCGGGGCGCTGATGAACTACACCTCCGGCACGACCGGCAAGCCGAAGGGCGTGCGCCGGCCACTGCCGGACATCGATCCCGACACGATGGCCGAGCTCGGGACCTTCCTGCACATGCTGTTCGGCATCGAGCCGTTCGCCGACAACGTGCACATCACGGTCGCGCCGCTCTATCACACGGCGGTCGCGCAGTTCACCTTCAACGCGATGCATTCCGGGCACCGCGTCGTGCTCATGGACAAGTGGACGCCGGAGGGGACGCTGGAGCGGATCGACCGCTATCGCGTGACCACCAGCCACATGGTGCCGACCATGTTCCACCGGCTGCTTCAGCTGCCGGAGCAGGAGCGGGCGAAGTACGACGTGAGCTCGCTGCGCCATGTCATCCACTCTGCTGCGCCGTGCCCGGTCCCGACGAAGCAGAAGATGCTCGACTGGTGGGGGCCGGTCATCTGGGAGTACTACGCGGCGACGGAGGGCGGCGGCACGACAGCGAGCCCGGAGGCGTGGCTGAAGAAGCCGGGGACCGTCGGGACCGTCTGGCCGGGCAGCGAGCTGGTCATCCTCGACGACGAAGGCAACGACCTGGGCACCGGCAAGATCGGGACCGTCTGGATGAAGATGGGCGACCGGACCTTCGAGTACCACGGCGACCCGGAGAAGACGAAGAAGAGCTGGAACGAGAAGGGCTTCTTCACCGTCGGCGACGCCGGCGAGCTGGACGAGGACGGCTTCCTGTTCCTGCGTGACCGCAAGGTCGACATGATCATCGCCGGTGGCGTCAACATCTATCCGGCCGAGACCGAGTCGGTGCTTCTCCAGCACCCGAAGGTCGGCGACTGCGCGGTGTTCGGGATACCCAACGAAGACCTCGGTGAGGAGATCAAGGCGACCGTGCAGCCGGCCGACGGCGTGACCGCCGGGCCGGAGCTGGAGGCCGAGCTGCTGGCCTACTGCGCGGACAACCTGGCGAAGTTCAAGGTGCCGCGGTCGATCGACTTCCTCGATGACTTCCCCCGCGATCCCAACGGGAAGGTCTACAAGCGAAAGCTGCGCGACCCGTACTGGGCCGGCCGGACGAGCCAGCTCGTATGACCGACACGCAGGTGCTCAGTGCACCGCACTTCATGGAGTTCACCTACACGCGGTCGACCGGTCCGGTGATCGGCGCGTTCCTGACCGGACTGCGGGACCGGAAGGTCCTCGGAGCGCGCGACAGTGGTGGGCGGGTCGTGGTGCCCCCGCCGGAGTACGACGCAGCGACGGCCGCAGCAACCGACGCGACGGCGCTCGTCGAGGTCGGCGCGGAGGGCGTCGTGACCAGCTGGTCGTGGAACCCGACGCCGCGGCTGGGGCAGCCCTTCGACCGGCCGTTCGCGTGGGTGCTTGTGCAGCTCGACGGCGCCGACACCTCGCTGCTGCACGCCCTCGACGTGCCCGACGCGGGTGCGGTCCGGACCGGCATGCACGTGCGGGTGCGCTGGGCCGGCGAAACGGTCGGCGACATCCACGACATCGCCTTCTTCGAGGCTGCCTCATGACGGGACCGGTCACAGGTATCGAGACACCGATCCGGCTCGACTACCGCTACACGCCGGGTGAGGCGCAGTCGGCGTTCCTGCGCGGCATGGAGCGGGGCAAGATCCTGGGCCGCCGTTGTCCCCGCTGCGAGAAGGTCTACGTGCCGCCGCGCGGCGGCTGCCCGATGTGCGGGGTGGAGTTCACCGACGAGGTGCCGGTTGCCGACACGGGCACGCTGGTGACCTTCGCAGTCGTCAACGTCAACTTCGCCAACCGCGCGATCGAGCTGCCATACGTGTCCGGCGAGGTCATCTTCGACGGCGCTGACACCACCTCGATGGTGCTGCTGCAGGGCGCCGCCGTGGACGAGGTGCGCATGGGCATGCGGGTGAAGGCGCACTGGAAACCCCGCGAGGAGTGGGAGCCCAGCTTCGCCAACATCGACTACGTCGAGCCGATCGACGAGCCGGACGCCGACTACGAGTCGTACAGGGAGCACGTCTGATGAGGGACGTCGCTGTTGTGTCCTATGCGCAGCACGCCGCGCGGCGCGAGGACACCCGCAACGAGGTGGAGATCCTGCTACCGGTCATCCGGGAGGCCCTCGAGCCCCTCGGCCTGACCAGCCAGGACATGGGGTTCACGGTGTCGGGGAGCAGCGACTACCTCGCCGGGCAGGCGTTCTCCTTCGTCTCCGCGCTCGACGCTGTCGGCTCGTGGCCGCCGATCGCCGAGTCGCACGTCGAGATGGACGGTGCATGGGCGCTCTACGAGGCGTGGGTCCGCCTTCAGCACGGCGACATCGACACCGCGCTCGTCTACGCCTTCGGCAAGAGCTCGCCGGGCGACGTCAGCCGCGTGCTCTCGCTCCAGCTCGACCCCTACCTGGTTGGTCCGCTGTGGCCCGACGCGGTGAGTCTCGCCGCGCTGCAAGCCCGTGCCTTGCTCGAGACCGGGCGGTACGACGAGAAGGACCTGGCTCGGGTAGTGGCCCGCAGCCGGGGCAACGCCGTGGGCAACGCCAACGCGCAGCTGTCCGGGGAGGTCGACGAGGCGGCGCTGCTGGAGGCGCCGCTCTGGGCCGACCCGCTACGCAAGCACGACTGCCCGCCGGTCAGTGACGGGGCGGCAGTGATGATCCTGGCTGCTGGCGACCGGGCCCGAGCGCTGGCGGAGCGACCGGCCTGGATCCGCGGCATCGACCACCGCATCGACCCGCAGTCGGTGGGCTCGCGCGACCTGACCACATCTGCGTCGACCCGGCTGGCCGGCCAGAAGGCGGGTGCGACGGGAGCCTTTGACGTCGCCGAGCTGCACGCGCCGTTCTCGCACCAGGAGCTGATCGTCACCGAGGCACTCGGTCTCGACGAGCAGAAGACCACGATCAACCCGTCCGGCGGTGCGCTCGCGTCGAACCCGGTCATGGCCGCGGGTCTGATCCGTATCGGTGAGGCGGCCAGGCGCATCAGCACTGGCGATGCCGGCCGTGCCGTGGCAACAGCCACCAGTGGGCCGTGCCTGCAGCAGAACCTGGTGTGCGTCCTTGAGGGGAGCAACGCGTGAGCGGGCAGCGGGCGGCGGTGCTCGGGACGGGGCAGACGCACCACACGACCAAGCGGGAAGACGTCTCGATGGCCGGCCTGGTGCGCGAGGCTGCCGACCGGGCGCTCGCGGACGCGCAGCTCGACTGGAAGGACATCGACGCCGTCGTACTCGGCAAGGCGCCGGACATGTTCGAGGGCGTGATGATGCCGGAGCTCTATCTCGCCGAGGCGCTCGGCGCCGTGGGGAAGCCGCTGATCCGGGTGCACACCGCCGGGTCCGTCGGGGGCTCGACCGCCATCGTGGCAACGCACCTCGTGCAGGCGGGGATCCACGAGCGGGTGCTGACCGTCGCCTTCGAGAAGCAGTCGGAGAGCAACGCGATGTGGGCGCTGTCGATCCGCATCCCCTTCCAGCAGCCGCTGGTGGCGGGGGCGGGCGGCTACTTCGCACCGATCATCCGGGCCTACATCCGCAAGACGGATGCGCCGCTCGACACCGGGTTCAAGGTCGTGCTGAAGGACCGGCTCAACGCCCTGAAGAACCCCTACGCGCACCTGCACCAGCCGGACATCTCGATGGAGCAGATCGTCTCCTCGCCACTGCTGTGGGACCCGATCCGCTACGCCGAGACCTGCCCGTCGTCGGACGGCGCGGCGGCCATGGTCATCGGCAGCGAGAAGGCAGCCGACGCGAGCGACCGGCCGGTGGCGTGGATCCACGGCACGGCAGTGCGATCGGAGCCGACGATGGGCGCGGGCCGCGACCGGGTCAACCCGCATGCCGGCCGCGACTGCGCAAAGGCGGTCTACGCCGAGGCCGGCATCACCGACCCGTTCCGCGAGATCGACTGCGCCGAGATCTACGTGCCGTTCAGCTGGTTCGAGCCGATGTGGCTGGAGAACCTCGGCTTCGCCGAGGAGGGCA
>JAVXVI010000268.1:0-7268 GCA_032230005.1 Actinomycetota bacterium
GGGCACTGGGGGACCAGCCCTGGGCTGTCGTTCGTGTATGCCCACATGTCCCGGCTGATCCGCGCCACTGGTCAGGAGACCGTCTACCTCGCCGGACCGGGTCATGGAGGGCCGGCACTCGTCGCGGCCGGCTGGCTGGAAGGCAGCTACAGCGAGATCTACCCGGAGGTGTCGCAGGACGCGGTGGGGCTGGCGAGACTGTTCCGACAGTTCTCCACACCGGGCGGCATTCCGAGCCATGTCTCGGTCACCACCCCCGGGTCCATCCACGAAGGCGGCGAGCTCGGCTACGTGCTTGTCCACGCCTTCGGTGCCGTCATGGACAACCCCGACTTGCTCGCGCTGGCCGTCGTGGGAGACGGGGAGGCCGAGACCGGGCCGCTCGAGGGTTCGTGGAAGGGCATCTCCTTCCTGAACGCCGCGCGCGACGGTGCCGTGCTGCCCGTGCTGCATCTCAACGGCGCGAAGATCTCCGGCCCGACAGTCTTGGCGCGCAAGGACCCGGCTGAAGTTCGTTCGCTGCTCGAAGGTCACGGCTACCGGGTTCTCGAGGTCGAAGGTGACGATCTGCCGGGCATGCACATGCGGTTCGCCGTCGCGCTCGCCGACGCGTGGACCGACATCCGGCGGATCCAGACCGCCGCCAGGTCCGGAGACGGTGCGGCCGCCCGGCCGCGGTGGCCGATGATCGTGCTTCGGACCCCGAAGGGCTGGACCGGGCCGGTCGAGGTGGACGGGGTACGCATGACCGGGACGTTCCGATCGCACCAGGTGCCGCTGTCCAACGTCCGCGACAACCCGGCCCACCTGGCGCTGCTCGAGGCGTGGCTGCGCTCGTACAGACCCGACGAGCTCTTCGACGATGCGGGGCGCCCGGTCGAGCTCGTGGCGGCTGCTAACCCCTCAGGTGACCGGCGGATGAGTGCAACGCCCCACGCCAACGGCGGCCTTCTCACCGTCGACCTGGACCTTCCGGACCACCGCGACTACGCACTCGACGTGCCGCATCCGGCGCAGCGCCGGGCCGAGTCGACCCGACAGCTCGGCGAGCTGCTGCGCGACGTGTACGTCCGTAACCCGCACAGCTTCCGGCTGTTCTGCCCGGACGAGACGAACAGCAACCGGCTCGGTGCCGTCTTCGAGGTCAGCGACCGGGCGTTCATGGAGCGGACCGACGACGATGACGTCGCTCTGTCGCGCGACGGTCGGGTCATGGAGGTGCTCTCAGAGCACAGCTGTCACGGCTGGCTCGAGGGCTACACCCTGACCGGACGGCATGGCATGTTCGCGACCTACGAGGCGTTCGCGATGGTCAGCGCGTCGCAGACCGTGCAACACGGGAAGTTGCTGGAGGAGGCAGCGCACCTGCCCTGGCGGGCGAAGGTGCCCAGCCTGAACATCTTGTTGACGTCGACCGCCTGGCGCAACGACCACAACGGCTTCTCCCATCAGGGTCCAGGCCTGCTGCAGAACGTCATCACCCAACGCGGTGACGTGTCACGGGTCTACTTGCCGCCGGATGCCAACTGCCTGCTGTCCGTCGCCGACCACTGCCTACGATCCCGCTCCTACATCAATGTGATCGTCATCGACAAGCAGCCGCAGCTTCAGTTCCTGACGATGGCTCAGGCCGAGGAACACTGCGCACGGGGCGCCGGGATCTGGGACTGGGCCGGCACCGATGACGGAACCGGTGAGCCGGACGTCGTCCTCGCCTGCGCCGGCGACGTCGTCACGATGGAGACGGTGGCGGCAGCCCGGATCCTGCGTGAGCGTCTGCCCGACCTCAAGGTGCGTGTCGTCAACGTGGTCGATCTGATGGGTCTACTCAGGCCACGCGACCATCCCCACGGCATGTCCGAGACCTATTTCGCCGAGCTGTTCACCGAGCGCACCGATGTGGTCTTCGCCTTTCATGGCTTCCCCGGTGCCGTGCACCAGCTCGTCCACGGCAGGCCGGCAGCGGACCGGTTCCACGTCCGTGGCTTCATCGAGCAGGGGACCACCACCACGCCCTTCGACATGGTCGTGCGCAACCGCGCGTCCCGCTACCACCTCGTGATCGACGCCATCAACAATGCCGGCCGAGTCCCGCGCGGCGCAACTGCCGTCAAGAAGTGGTGCGAGGCCAAGCTTGCCGAGCACGAGGCGTACGTCGTCGAGCACCTCGAAGACCTGCCGGAGGTACGCGACTGGGTTCTGGGTGACTGGGCTCAGGAAGGCTGAGTGAGGATCCTCGTTGTCAACGCCGGCTCGAGCAGCCTCAAGATGTCAGTGCTCGACGGTCAAGAGGTCCTGAGCGCAGGTTCCATCGAGCGCTGGGACGGGGACAACAGCCTGGCGTCACTACGTGATCTGCTCGACGAGACCGGCCCGGTCGACGCCATCGGTCACCGCATCGTCCACGGCGGCCCGCGGCACGCCGGTCCGGCCAGGATCGACCCGGACCTCGTCCGCGAGCTGTCCGCCCTCACCGAGCTGGCGCCGTTGCACCAGCCGCGCTCGCTCGCCGGCATCAGCGCCGTCGGGCGGCTGCTGCCGAATCTCACCGCTGTCGCGTGCTTCGACACCGCCTTCCACCGCACCCTGCCGTCCGCCGCCGCGACCTATGCGCTTCCCGCCGCGTGGAACGAGAAATGGGATCTCCGCCGCTACGGGTTCCACGGCCTCTCCCACTCCTACGCAGCGCGGCGGGCCGTAGAGATCGCGGGCAGGTCGACCGCGGGCACTCGCATCGTGTCCTGCCACCTGGGCGCCGGAGCCTCCCTGTGCGCTGTGGTTGGCGGAGTCAGTGTCGACACGACGATGGGCTTCACGCCGCTTGCTGGACTTGTCATGGCCACCCGCTCGGGCTCTGTCGATCCGGGCGTGCTGCTGTGGCTGCTGCAGACGGGCCGCGTCCCCCTTGACGAGCTCGCCGATGTGCTGGAGCACAAGTCCGGGCTAGCGGGCCTATCGGGAACCTCCGGGGACATCCGAGACGTCCTCGCGGCACGTGCGAAGCACGAGCCCGCTGCCATCCTTGCCTACGACGTGTTCGTGCACCGACTTGTTCGCGAGGTCGGCGCAATGGCTGCCAGTGCCGGTGGCCTGGATCTCCTCGTCTTCACCGGCGGCATCGGCGAGAACGCAGCCGTGGTGCGCGCAGACGTGGCCGAGAGGCTGCGGCACCTGGGGGTGACAGTCGATCCGACGCTCAATGGTGCGGCGACCAGCGACGGGGATGTATCCGTCGACGGCGCCGCCGCGCGCACGGTCGTCGTGAGGGCCGGCGAAGACAAGCAGATTGTGCGCGAGGTCACAGCGCTTCTCGCCTGACGTTGCCAGATGTGGGCCTTTCGACTCTGCCGCAGTTGTGTGCATAGGCAAAGGCTGATGTCAGCGCCTGAGGCCGCCGTAGGGAGCGGTCGGCGCCCGGCACGTCCCGATGAAGGTGGCTCTGGTGACGACTGTTCTTCACCCCCCGATCACAAGCACCCACACGGCGGCTCGCACCGTCGATGCGATGAAGATCTACGGCAAGGGACAGACGGAGGTTCGTGCCCTGGACGGCGTCACCATCGAGTTCACCCAGGGGCAGTTCACGGCCATCATGGGACCGTCCGGCTGTGGGAAGTCGACGCTGCTGCACTGCCTGGCAGGACTTGACGACCTGACGTCCGGCCATGCCTACATCGGCGACGAAGACCTCAGCTCCCTCAACGACAACGAGCTCACTCTGCTCCGTCGGGAGCGGATCGGTTTCGTGTTCCAGTCGTACAACCTCATTCCGACGTTGACAGCACTGGAGAACATCCGCCTGCCTTTGCGGCTCGCGGGTCAGACCGGCGACGTCGACTGGATCAACACCGTGATCGGCACGCTCGGCCTCGCGGAGCGCCTTGCGCATCATCCGGCGGAGATGTCGGGAGGCCAGCAGCAACGCGTGGCAGTCGCCAGAGCACTCGCCACTCGGCCGCGCATCATCTTCGCGGACGAACCGACGGGAAACCTCGACTCCAAGGCGGGCGCGGAGGTCCTCGCCTTCATGCGACGAGCCGTCGATGACATGCAGCAGACGATCGTCATGGTGACTCACGATCCGAACGCTGCCAGCTATGCCGAGCGCATCGTCTTTCTGGCCGACGGCCGCGTCGTCGATGAGATGGACCACCCCACAGCCGTGCGGGTGCTCGAGCGGATGAAGCGCTTCGGGGAGTGATGGGACATGTTCACCACCGCTCTCGCGTCGCTCCTGGCGCACAAGCTGCGCATGCTCGCAGTGGCCACCGCCGTACTCCTTGGCGTCGCCTTCATGGCCGGCACCCTGGTCTTGACCGACACGGTGGGCCGGACCTTCGACAACCTGTTCGGTGACGTCTACAAGAACACCGATGTCGTGGTCCGCGCTCACGCGGCCTTCGAAGGCCCGATGACCGTGGGGGCACAGCGTGGCCGCGTCGATGAGGCTTTGCTGTCCGTTGTACGGGCGGTGCCGGGCGTGCTCGAGGCCCAGGGCACGGTCTTCGGCTACGCGCGCATCATCGCCAAGGATGGCCATGCCCTCGGGCACCCGGCCAACGGCGCTCCCGCGATCGGCGGCGACTGGACAGCGTCATCGCGGCTCAACCCGTACACGCTCGTCGCCGGCAGCGCACCTGTCGCGTCCAACGACGTCGTCGTCGACCGCAAGAGCGCGCGTGACGGCGACCTGCAGGTGGGCAGTCTGACCACCGTCCTCGTTCAGGGACCGCCGATGAAGGTGCGGGTCTCGGGCATCCTGAAGTTCGGCACGATGGACAGCCCCGGTGGGGCGACGGTCGTGCTGTTCCGGTCCGACGTCGCCCAGCGGGTGATCGCGGTTCCTGGCGCGTTCGACCAGATCGCCATCGCCGGCGACCGGGGGGTGTCGCCCCGCCAGCTCGCGACTCGGGTGAAGGCAGTGATTCCTGCCTCCGCCGAGGCAGTGACCGGTGCGGCCGTGACGAAGGAGACGCAGGACGCCATCGCAACCGCGTTCTCGTTCTTCACGACCTTCATGCTGGTCTTCGCGGTCATCGCCCTTCTCGTCGGCTCCTTCATGATCTTCAACACGTTCTCGATCACGGTCGCTCAGCGGACGCGCGAGAACGGCTGCTGCGCGCGCTCGGCGCCACCCGGCGTCAGGTACTCGCCGCAGTCCTGTTCGAAGCGCTGATCATCGGCGTACTCGCCTCCGGAGCGGGGCTCTTCCTCGGCGTAGGTGTGGCCCTTGGGCTCAAGGCACTTCTCGGGGTGCTCGGATTCGACATCGCGACCGGCGCCATGGTGCTCAGCCTCAAGACCGTTCTCATCTCGGTGGTCGTCGGCATCTCGGTCACCTGCGCGGCGGCGCTCTCACCGGCCCGCAAGGCCGGCCGGGTCCCTCCGATCGCTGCGATGCAGGCTGGTAACTCGGGAGGCGCCACGCGCAGCTCTCGACGGCGGTTCGTCGTGGGAACCGTGCTGACCACAGGTGGCGTGGCGACTCTGCTGACCGGGCTCTTCACGTCGGTCGGAAAACCCGTCTCTGTCGTCGGTATCGGTGCCTTGGCGGTCTTGTTCGGGGTGTCCGTGCTCGGCCCGACCGTGGCCCGTCCGCTCAGCCGGATCATCGGTGCGCCCCTGACACGACTGCATGGCGTCACCGGTGACCTGGCCCGGGAAAACGCCATGCGCAACCCGCGCCGCACCGCAGCCACCTCGGCCGCGCTCATGATCGGCGTTGCACTGGTGGGCTTCATCACGATCTTCGTCGCTTCGGCGAAGGCCTCGCTGAACGACACGATCGACCGTGCCTTCACCGGCGACATCGTCGTCAACACCGGTGCCGGGATGACTGGTGGCGTCGACCCCTCCTTCGCGGCGCAGCTCGCCAGGCTTCCGCAGGTCGCCGCTGCCAGCGGCGTCCGGCAGTCCTTCGCCCTCGTGGCCGGCGACCCGGCCATCGTGACCGCTGCCGACCCGAAGCAGGCGTTCCAGATCCTGGACATCCAGCCGCTGTCGGGCTCGCCGGACCAGCTCGCCGTCGACACGATCGCCGTCCACAAGGACACCGCTGCTCGTCTGCACGTCCACGTCGGCGACGTACTGCCCGTCGTCTTCAAGGACACCGGCGCCAAGTCGATGCGCATCGCCATGATCTACGGCGAGATCCAGCCCGCGCGCAGCTACTTCATCAGCATGGCGGCGTACGACGCGAACTTCGCCAACCACTACGACACCATGGTGTTCGTCAAGAAAGCGCCGAACGCGAACGCCGCGGCCGCGCTACAGGCGGTCAAGAACGTCGCAGCGGCCTACCCCGGCGTGGATGTCCTCGACCGCCCCGGCTTCAAGGCCGACCAATCGAAGCCGTTCAACCAGATGCTCACGCTTGTCTACGCGCTCCTGGCCCTGGCGATCCTCATCGCCCTGCTCGGGATCGCGAACACCTTGGCGCTGTCGGTCTTCGAACGCACCCGCGAGATCGGCCTGCTGCGAGCTGTCGGCATGACGCGCGCGCAGCTGCGGTCGTCTCTTCGCTGGGAATCCGCGATCATCGCGTTACAGGGGACCGCCCTGGGTCTGCTGATCGGGCTCTTCTTCGGATGGGCCATGGTCAGGGCGTCGTCCAGCCTGGGCATCACCCGTTTCTCGGTCCCGCTGCCGAGCCTCGGCGCGATCGTCGTGCTGGCGGCTCTGGCCGGGATGGTCGCGGCCATCGGCCCTGCGCGGCGTGCGGCCAAGCTCAACGTCCTCAGGGCAATCGTCAGCACATGACCCCGGACGGCCGGCGACCGCACCGCCTGTCGGGCGTGCTCCTCGTGGCTCTGACTCACACGATGCCCACCGCAGTCGGCTTGGCTGCGGCGGCCGTACGCGACGGCGCGTTCGCCGGCATGGGCTGGGCCGTACTCAGATGGAGGCGATCAGCATGACAACCCCGAACACAGTCCTCAACCACGCCGAGCCGCTTGTCGGCGGCTACGGCGATCGTTTGCTCGGCACGTGGTCGGCGAGGGCAATTGCGGCCCTCAGCGTCCCGTACGCGATAACCATGGTTCTCGGATTCAGCTCGATGGGCAACCTTCGCGATCCGCTGCCGGACCCCTACCTGGCGGTCGCCGAAGTGCTGATCCTGCTGATGGCGCCGTGCATGGTCACGCTCATGATCGCCGTGCACGCCTGCGCAGCGCTGCGGCTCCGCGCGTTCAGCCTCACCGCACTGGGCTGGATGCTGATGCTCGCCGGTGTGACTATGACCGTGCACTTCGTCGAGCTGACATTCG
>JAVXVI010000269.1:0-6695 GCA_032230005.1 Actinomycetota bacterium
CGCCGAGGCGTGGGGGATCGCGGATGTCGTCGCGCGCTACTGGATGCGTCGTGGCTTCGACGTGCTGCACCCGGTCGGGTGGGACTCGTTCGGGCTGCCCGCCGAGAACGCCGCGATCAAGCGCAACGAGCACCCGGCGACGTACACCTACGCCAACATCGAGACGCAGGCCGAGAGCTTCCGTCGCTACGGCGTCTCCTTCGACTGGTCCCGCCGGCTGCACACGTCCGACCCGGAGTACTACCGGTGGACGCAGTGGCTGTTCCTGCGGTTCATGGAGCGCGGGCTGGCCTACCGCAAGAACAGCGCGGTCAACTGGTGCCCCAACGACCAGACGGTGCTGGCCAACGAGCAGGTCGTCGCCGGCAAGTGCGAGCGCTGCGGGGCAGAGGTCACCAAGCGCGAGCTGACGCAGTGGTACTTCCGGATCACGGAGTACGCCGACCGCCTGCTGGACGACATGAAGGACCTGGAGGGCTCCTGGCCCGAGCGGGTCCTGCTGATGCAGAAGAACTGGATCGGCCGGTCGCAGGGCGCGCACGTCGACTTCGTCGTACACGACTCGAAGGTCACGGTCTTCACGACCCGTCCGGACACGCTGTACGGCGCGACCTTCTTCGTCGTGGCCGCCGACGCTCCGCTGGCCGAGGAGCTGTGCGCGCCCGAGCAGCGGGCGGCGTTCGAGGCGTACCGCGACGAGGTCCGCAAGCTGTCCGACATCGACCGCCAGTCGACGGACCGGCCGAAGACCGGGGTCTCGCTGGGCGTCACGGCGACCAACCCGCTGAACGGCGAAGAGCTGCCGGTGTTCGCGGCCGACTACGTGCTGGCGCACTACGGCACCGGCGCCATCATGGCCGTGCCGGCGCACGACCAGCGCGACCTGGACTTCGCCCGGGAGTTCGGGCTGCCGGTGCGCGTCGTCGTCGACACCGGCGAGCCGGATCCCGCGGAGACGGGGATCGCGACCGTCGGTGACGGCGTTCTGGTCAACAGCGGGCCGCTCGACGGCCTGCGCAAGGACGAGGCGATCGCTAAGACGATCGAGATCCTGGCTGAGCGCGGCACCGGTGAGGGTGCCGTCAACTACCGGCTGCGCGACTGGCTGCTGTCACGCCAGCGCTTCTGGGGCGCGCCGATCCCGGTGGTGCACTGCGGCGCCTGCGGCGAGGTGGCTGTCCCCGACGACCAGCTGCCGGTGCTGCTGCCGGCCGACATGAAGGGCGCGGACCTGCAGCCGAAGGGCCAGTCACCGCTGGCCTCCAACGAAGCCTGGGTCAACACGACGTGTCCGTCCTGCGGTGGGCCGGCGAAGCGCGACACCGACACGATGGACACGTTCGTCGACTCGTCGTGGTACTTCCTGCGCTACTGCTCGCCGTCGTACGACGAAGGGCCCTTCGACCCGGCCGCGGTGCGGGAGTGGATGCCGGTCGCGCAGTACGTCGGTGGTGTCGAGCACGCCATCCTGCACCTGCTGTACAGCCGGTTCTTCACCAAGGTCCTGCACGACATGGGGATGGTCGACTTCACCGAGCCGTTCTCCGCGCTGCTGAACCAGGGTCAGGTCATCAACCAGGGCAAGGCGATGAGCAAGTCCCTGGGCAACGGCATCGACCTGGGCCAGGAGCTGTCGGTGTACGGCGTCGACGCGATCCGGCTGACCGTCGTCTTCGCTGGGCCGCCGGAGGAGGACATCGACTGGGCGGACGTGTCACCGACCGGGTCGGTGAAGTACCTGGCCCGCGTCGCCCGGCTGGCCACGGACGTCGCAGCGCTGACCGGTGATGCGCGTGACGAGTCGATCGACAAGGCCACGGCGCGCGTCGTCGACGAGGTGACGCGGCTGACCGAGGCGCACCGGCTGAACGTCGCGATCGCCCGGCTGATGGAGCTGACCAACGCGCTGCGCAAGGGCGTCGACGGTGCGGCTCCCGGTGCTGCCTCGCTGCGCGATGGCGTCGCCGCGCTGGCCGTGATGCTGAGCTGCTACGCGCCCTACACGGCTGAGGAGGTGTGGTCGCGGCTGGGCCACGACGTCGAGGGTGGTGACTCGGTGCACGACTCGTCGTGGCCGTCGGCTGACCCGGCGCTGCTGGTCGAGGACACCGTCGTCTGCGTCGTGCAGGTCGCGGGCAAGGTCCGCGACCGGCTCGAGGTGCCGCCGTCGATCGGCGAGGACGAGCTGCGATCGCTGGCTCTGGCGTCGGACGCCGTCGTACGGGCGCTGAACGGCGCCGACATCCGGACGGTCATCGTCCGGGCGCCCAAGCTGGTCAACGTCGTCCCGGTCTAGCCTGCGCATCATGACCACCGTCGCCGTCGTCACGGACAGCACGGCCTACCTGCCTGATGGCGTCGCGGACAAGCACGGCATCGGGGTCGTGCCCCTGCACGTGGTCCTGGGAATGCGCACCGGGGCCGAGGGCGTCGAGGTCTCTCCGGCCGATGTCGCGGCCGCGCTCTCGGAGCGGCGGGTGACCGTGTCGACCTCACGGCCGACGCCGGCCGAGTTCGCCGACGCCTACCGGGCGACCGGGTCCGCGTGCATCGTCTCGGTGCACCTGTCCGGCGAGCTGTCGGGGACGGTCGACGCCGCCCGGCTGGCCGCCGCGGACGTGGCAGCCGAAGGCATCGAGGTACGCGTCGTCGACGCGCGCACCATCGCGATGGGACTCGGGTTCTCGGTGATCGCGGCTGCGGAGGCGGCGACCGGTGGCGCGGACGCGGACGCGGTCGAGCAGGCCGCGATCGCCGGCGCCGCTGCGACACACACGTGGTTCTACGTGGACACCCTCGAGCACCTGCGCCGCGGTGGACGGATCGGCGCTGCGGCCGCGCTGTTCGGCACCGCGCTCGCGGTGAAGCCGCTGTTGCACGTCGTCGACGGCAAGATCGCGCCGCTGGAGAAGGTGCGCACCGCGAGCAAGGCGGTGGCCCGGCTCGAGGACCTCGCGGCTGCCGGTGCCGGTGACGGTGCGGTCGACGTGGCCGTTCACCATCTGGCCGCGCAGGACAAGGCCGATGCACTGGCCGACCGGCTGCGCGCCCGGATCCCGGGGTTGCAGTCGTTGTACGTCTCCGAGGTGGGAGCCGTCGTCGGCGCCCATGTCGGCCCCGGGTTGCTCGGGGTCGTCGTATCGCGCCGGTGATCGTCGCTGTCGCCGCACTCGTCGGCTACCTCGTCGGAGCGATCTCGCCGGCCACCCTGATCGCCCGCCGCAGGGGGATCGACCTGCGTGACGTCGGCTCGGGCAACCCGGGCGCGAGCAACGCAGGGCGCGCACTCGGCCGTCGTACCGGCATCGCGGTTGCCGTGCTCGACGTGCTGAAGGGAGTGGTGCCGGCCGCGGGCTTCGGGGCCGTCGACCACCGGGCCGGGCTCGTCGCGGGCGTCGCGGCGGTGCTGGGGCACGTGACGTCACCGTTCCTGCGCGGGCGCGGCGGCAAGGGAGTGGCGACGGCCCTCGGTGCGGTGCTCGGGGTGCATCCGCTCTGGGCGCTGATCGTGCTGGTGGTGTGGGTGGCGGGGCTCGCGGTGTCCCGCTGGATCGCGCTGGCCTCGGTGCTCGCCGCTGCATCGGTAGCGGTCGTGGCCCTGGTGCTGCGCGAGGATGTGCTGTGGGCGGTGGTGGTGGCGATCATTGTGATCGCCCGCCATCAGGCCAATTTCGTACGACGGCTGGCTCGCGGCTCCACCTGAGCCATTCCGTCCACAGGCCGTCGCTGCCTCCACAGGGCTTGCCTGGGCCGACCGTTCGAGGCGTCCGCTTCCTAGCGTCCGAGCATGCCCCGGCCGCGTCCTGACCCTGTCGCGGCCGGAGCGAGGCTCGCCGCCGTCGTGGTGCCGGTCCGCGGTGGCTGGACGCCGCCGCCCGAGCTCGCACATGAGTTGCTCGAGCAGCCGGCGATGGAGGAGTTGCCGCCCGCTTCTTCGGCTCCGGAGATGGACGAGCGGAGCTGGTCTCCGCGGGAACCGGAGCAGCCGGCCGAACCGGGAGAGCCGCCGAGCGTGCTGCACGGGTGGCTGCCGGAGCCACTGCGGGGTGGCCGCTGGGACCCGGGCCACCGTGGGCTGGTCGCGCTCGGCACGGTCGCCGCCGCTGCGGCCGTAGTGGCGGGCTTCGTGTTGCTGCGCGGCCGGCCGCAGGAGGTGTCGCCGCCGGCGGTGGTTGGTGGTCCTGCGGCGTCCACGGCTCCTGGCGCCGTCGTGGTCGTCGACGTGGACGGCAAGGTGCGCCATCCGGGGATCGTGCGGCTGCCGATCGGCGCCCGCGTCGACGATGCCCTGCGGGCCGCGGGTGGCGCGCTGCCGGGAGCGTCGCTCGTCGGGCTCAACCTCGCCCGCAAGCTCGCGGACGGTGAGCAGGTGCTGGTGGGTCTGGAGGCTTCGACAGCGGCTCCGGGCGCCGTTGCCGGCGCGGCAGGCAGCGTTGATCTGAACACCGCCGACGTCACGGCGTTGGACGCCCTGCCCGGTATCGGGCCGGTGCTCGCGCAGCACATCGTCGACTGGCGCACGGAGCACGGGCGGTTTGCCAGCATCGATCAGCTGCGTGAGGTGCCGGGGATCGGCGAGAGCAAGTTCGCGTCGTTGAAGGCCAAGGTCCGGGTGTGACGCCGCCTGACCTGCGGCTGCTCGCGCCGGCGCTCGCGGTCTGGATCACGGCCGCGCTGGCCCTCCAGCTCAGGCCGCTCCCGGTGATGGTGGGAGCAGGTCTCGGTGTCGCACTGGCGGTCGCGGTCGCAGCGCGCCGGGGCTCGCTGATCCTGGTCGCCGTCCTCGTGTGCGGTGCAGCCGCCGGGACCGCCGCGGCCGCGCGGGTCCATGCCCGCACGACCGGCGTGGTGCACGACGCCGCAGCCCACGGCTCGGCGGTCACGGTCGAGGGTGTCGTCACCGACGATCCGCGGTCGGTGCCGCCGAAGGCAGGTGGCGGGGTGCTCGCCGTCCGCGAGCTGGTGGTGGCCCGCATCCGCGTGGAGCGGCTCGAGGTTGCCGGTCGCGTGCTCCGCGTGCGCAGTCCCGCTCTCGTCCTCACGTCGGACCGTGCCTGGCTGCGCGCGCTGCCGAGCCAGCACCTCCGGGCCGAAGGGCTGCTGCGGCCCGCAGACCGCAGCGGCGACGTCGCGGCGATGCTGTCGACCCGTGGCCGGCTGGTGCTGCTCGGCGGCCCCAGCCCGGTACAGCGGGTCGCCGGCTCACTGCGGGCGGGACTGCGCCGCGCGGTCGCGCCGCTGCCGGCGGCCGAGCGCGGCCTGCTGCCCGGGCTGGTCGTCGGCGACGTCAGCGCACTGCCGCCCGACCTGCAGGCCGACTTCCGGACCGTCGGCCTCACCCACCTGACGGCGGTCAGCGGCACCAACGTCGCCGTGGTGCTCGGGGTCGTGCTGCTGCTGTGCGTGCGCTTCGGCGTGCCGTTGCGGGCGCGGCCGCCGGTGGCGCTGCTGGCCCTGGTCGGCTTCGTCATCCTCTGCCGGCCGTCGCCGAGCGTGCTGCGCGCGGCCGTGATGGGCAGCATCGGGCTGCTCGCCCTGACGACCGGCAGCCGCCGGTCGGTGCTGCCGTCGCTGTCGGCTGCCGTCGTCGTACTCGTCCTGCTCTCACCCGACCTTGCCGTCTCGGCCGGCTTCGCCCTGTCGGTGCTCGCCACCGCGGGGTTGGTGATCCTGGCGCCGGGTTGGCGCGACCGGTGGTCGCGGGTCCTGCCGGGGCGACTGGCCGATGCCGTCGCGGTGCCGGCGGCGGCGCAGGTCGCGTGCGGGCCGATCGTGGTGGCCCTGTCCGGCCAGCTCGGCCTGCTGTCGGTGCCCGCCAACCTGCTCGCGGTCCCCGCGGTGGCGCCGGCGACGCTGCTCGGCCTGGCAGCCGCGGTGGTCGCGCCGCTGTCCGGCACGGTGGCCGGCTGGCTCGCCTGGCTGGCGTGGCTGCCGACAGCATGGCTGGTGCAGGTCGCGCACGTCGGCGCCGGGCTGCCCGGCGCGGCGGTGCCATGGCGGTCCGGGTCAACAGGTGCATTGCTGCTGGTGGCGCTCACCGCGGCCGGTGCCGTCGTGCTGCGATCCCCGCCGCTGCGCCGGCTGTGCGCCGCGGGTTGCGCCGGTGTCATCACCGCTGCCGCCGTGATCTGGCTGGTCGCACCGTCGTGGCCGCCGCCGGGCTGGTTCCTGGTGGCTTGCGACGTCGGCCAGGGCGATGGTCTGGTGCTGGCGGCCGGCCAGCGCACTGCGGTCGTCATCGACACCGGGCCCGATCCGGGCGCCATGGACCGCTGCCTGCGCCGGCTGGGCGTGCGGCGGGTGCCGCTGGTGATCCTGACCCACCTGCACGCTGACCACGTGGAGGGATTGCCCGGGGTGCTGCGCCGCCGGTCCGTCGGGCAGATCGAGATCGGCCCCCTGGACGAGCCGCCGGTGGAGCGGGCCCGAGTGGTGCGGTGGGCTGGCTCTGCACGCATCCCGATCCTCCGGGCCGTCGTGGGGGAGGAGCGCCTCGCTGGCCAGGCGCGATGGCAGGTGCTCGCTCCGGACCACGCGCATCACGGCACCGACAGCGACCCCAACAACTCGTCGTTGGTGCTGCGCCTGACCGCCGCCGGTGGGACCAAGGTGCTGCTCACCGGTGATGTGGAGCAGGAGGCGCAGCGGGCGCTGCTCGATCTCGGCATCCCCCTCGCCGCCGATGTGCTGAAGGT
>JAVXVI010000270.1:0-8325 GCA_032230005.1 Actinomycetota bacterium
CACGTTCGCTCTCCACGAGCTCGGTCATGCCGTCGGCCTCATGCACACGACCGACGCGACGCAGATCATGAACGCCACCATCCCTCCCGTCGTCGACTTCGGCACCGGCGACCTGGCCGGACTGGCAGCCGTCGGCGGGACGTGTCAGGGATCTGCGCCCTCTGCGCTGTCCCGTGTTGCCGTATCGGCAGCCTGAATCCGCCGTGTGCCGTCGAAGCCCCGTTGGACGAGGCGTTGTTCAAGGCAGGACTGACCCGCAGGCGCGCGGGGCTGCTCAGGCGTGGTGTCGAGGGCGGGCTTGACGGAGGTCAGAAGCCCTTGGGTTGTCGGCGGAACTCCCAGCCGCCGCGGGTGATCCACACATAGCTGCCGTCGGTGTCACGCAGGACGGTGAAGACGGCGTGCTTGGCGCGGTGGTGATGCCGGCACAGGCACTGGCCGTTGTCAGCGCTCGTCCGGCCAGCCGGCCAGGGGATGCGATGGTCCTTGTCGGTGCGGGTCGCCCGGCGATTGCAGCCAGGGAACACGCAGGTCCGGTCGCGGGCTTCGAGGAACCGGCGCAGCCGTGGCGGGAACCGGTAGCCGGCTCCCGTCAGGTCCCGCAGCAGCGGCGCTGCCGCCAGTTGCTCGAGCAGGAACGCATCGGTCGCGGTGGGCTGGGGTGCGGTCATGGGCTGGGGCTGGGGACGGCGGATCGGGTCGCTGACGGCGATGACGGCGCCGGTCTCGTCGACAGCGACCTGGCTGAGCTCGTCGCACTGATCGAGCAAACCGCGGGCAGTGGACGGCAGGATCGGGCCGAGGCCGGGGATCTCGGCGAGCTCGAGGTCGCCGCCGGCGGCGGTGCTGAAGGGGACGATGACTTCCGCGTGCCAGCTGCCCACGGTCTCGCCGCCGGTCAGCAGGGCATAGAGCAGGTCGAACTCACGGGCGGCATGGGGGCGCTCATCACCGGGCTCGACCTCGGTGGGCAGCGTCGCCTCGAGCGCTGCCCGGATCGCAGCGATCTGCGCGGTCGGGCCACGGGCGATCAGCAACGACTGACCGTCCACATCACCGCGGAACCTGACGTTGCGGCCATGGGCGGCAAGCTGATCGCGCGCCGCGGCGGCCGCGCGGTCGACCTGCACGATGAGCCGGACGACGAGCCGGCCCAGGTCGCCCGGAGCCTGCCCGTTGTAGCGGGCCAGCATCACCAGCACGACGGCCTGGCGCTGCTCCAGCGTCAGCTCGACCTTGTCCAGCTCGCGCAGGACGGCGAGCACGTGCCGCTCGGTCAGCTGTCCCGCCTCGACCGCCTCGAGCAGGCCGGGCAGCTCGGCGACCGCGAGTGCCTGCGCGACCAGGTTGCCGCCGGTAGTCGACGTCGCGCCGATCGCGAGGCCGACCTCGTCGCCGGCGAACTGCCGGTGCTCCCCGCTCGCCCGGTTGTAGGCGGCGACGATCGCGCGCACCTGCCCCGCGAAGGCCTGATCCTTCAGCTGCTGCCAGCGGCCGATCTCATCAAGCTGCTCGGCCGGTGTCGCCGTGAACAGCAAACCCTCAGTCCGAGACACGGCACCGTCCACCAGGGCAGCCAGCTGCTCCGGTGACATCACCGACGGAGCCGGCCGCGAGGACCAGGCGGTGGGGGTGGACATAGCCGGAACTCTACGGGCGACCTCTGACAAAATACGGCGGTCCACAGGCCGAAATCCCTTATGCACAAGGGATTTTGCTCGATCAGCGGCGGTCGGCGTGAAAAGGAAAGCGGTCGCGCACTGCGGCGACGTTGGCGGTGTCGATGTCGACCAGCAGGGTCGTCTCGACCTCGGCAGCACTCGCGAGCACGTCGCCCATCGGACTGACCACCGCGCTGTCCCCGACGTAGGTCAGCCGACCGCCGGACCCGACGCGGTTGCAGCCCACGACGTACGCCTGGTTCTCGATGGCCCGGGCGACGAGCAAGGCACTCCAGTGCCGCCGTCGCGCCTCAGGCCAGTTGGCGGGCACGACGTAGAGATCTGTCGCGGCCGCGGCTTCCCAGAAGACGTCGGCGAAGCGCAGGTCGTAGCAGACGAACGGCGTGACCCGCACCCCGTCGACCTCGACAGTGATGACCTCCTTGCCTGCTGAGAAGGCGTCACGCTCACCGCCGTAGGTGAACGGGTGGATCTTCCGGTAGCGGTGCACCTCGCCGTCGGGTGATGCGAGCACGAGCGTGTTGAACGGGAGCTGCTCGCCGGGCACCCGGACCGGAAGCGAGCCGCAGATCCAGGCGTCGCGTCGGGCCGCCTGTTCGACGAGCCACGACGTCGTCGGCCCGTCCTCATCCTCCGCGGTCAGCCCGACGTTCATCGAGAACCCCACCGCGAACATCTCGCTCAGCACCACGAGCCGCGCACCCGCGCCGGCCGCGCCGGCGACGACCGGCTCCAGCCGCGCCAACGTCTCGGCGCGCGACTCCCAGACGATGTCGTGCTGTACGACGGCGATCCGCAACCCGGTCATCGGCGCAGCGCCCCAAGCCGCCGGACGCCTTCGGTGATGTCGGCCTCGCTCTTGCAGAACGCGAACCGGACGAGATGACGGCCGCGGCGCCGGTCGTCGAAGAAGCTCGAGCAAGGTATCGCCACGACGCCCACCTCCACGGGCAGCATCATGCAGAACTCCACGTCGTCGTCGTACCCCAAGGGCCGGATGTCGGCATTGACGAAGAAAGCGCCCTCCGGCCGCAGGACGTCGAACCCAGCCTTGGCCAGCCCGTCGGTAAGCAAGTCCCGGCGATGCCGGTAGCCGACCAGCACCTCGTCGTACACGTCCGCGAGTGGCAGGCCCGCAGCGACGGCATGCTGGAACGGAGCGGCGTTGGTGTAGGTGAGGAACTGCTTCGCGGTGCGCAGGGCCGCTGTCAGCTCGGGTGCGGCGCAGGCCCAGCCGACCTTCCAGCCGGTGCACGAGAAGGTCTTGCCGGCCGACGAGATCGTGACGGTGCGATCGGCCATGCCCGGCAGCGTCGCGATCGGGATGTGCTTCCCCTCGTAGACCAGGTGCTCGTAGACCTCGTCAGAGACCACGACCACGTCGTACTCGATGCACAGATCCGCGATGAGCTGCAGCTCGTCGGGGCCGAACACGCGCCCGGTCGGGTTGTGCGGGTTGTTGAGGATGAGCAGCCGGGTCTTGTCCGTGAACGCCTGCCGCAGTGCGTCGCCGTCGATGCGGAACTCCGGCGCCGCCAGCGACACGACTTTCGGCACGGCACCGGCCATCGCGATCGACGGGAGGTAGGAGTCGTAGAACGGCTCCAGCACGACGACCTCGTCGCCCGTCTCGCACAACGACATGACCGCCGCGAAGATCGCCTCGGTGGCCCCAGCCGTGACCGTGATCTCCGTCTGCGGGTCGAGGTCGAGTCCGTAGAAGCGGCGCTGGTGGTCAGCGATCGCCGCCCGCAGGGACGGGATGCCGATCCCGACGGCGTACTGGTTGTGACCCGCCTCGATCGCGGCGATCGCCGCCTGCGCCACCCTCGGCTCGGTCGGCAGCCGCGGTGCCCCCTGCCCCAGGTCGACGGCGTCGTGCTCCAGCGCCAGCAGCTGCATGGTGGCGAAGATGGTCGTGCCGAAGCCCTGGAGCTTCGAGGACAGCTGCGGCTGACGGGTCATCGCGCAGCCAGTCCGGCGGCGACCGACAGCAGGCACATCGCAGCGAGGTCGACGGTCACACCCGTTGGATCGGCGGTGGCATCCACCTCGACGATGTCGACGGCCCGCACCGCCGGGTGGCGCCCCGCCTCGACCGCGGCCTCGAGCAGCTCCGAGGGCAGCAACCCACCCGGCCGCGCCCCCGGGCAGCCCGGGACGAAGGACCGATCGACGACATCGACATCGAGGTCCACGTAGAGGTCCGTGCAGGTCTCCGCAAGACGATCGAGCTCCCGCCGTACGACGGCACCCACCCCCTCCCGACGGGCTTCGGCGACCCGCACGACCGAGATCCCGCGCTCGTCGCACCACGACCGGTACGCCCGCGAGTTGGTGAGATCGCCGATCCCCACCTGGGCGACCTGCGGACCCGGCAACCCGTCATGGATGAGCCCGCGCACGGGCGTGCCGTTGGTGGGGCCGTCGTGGAAGCCGCGGACGTCGTGATGCGCGTCGAGCGTCACCAGACCAGCGCGAGACAGGTCCGGCAGCAGGGTGCGCATCGCCGGCCTGGTCAGCGCGTTGTCGCCGCCCAGCAGCACGATCAGGTCGGCCCTGGGCAACCGTGCCACCCCTGCATCGACCCCCTCGAGAGCACCGTCTCCCTCCAAGGCCGCGACCTGCAGATCACCTGCGTCGACAACCGACAGTGACTCCAGGTCCACGTCGAGGCCGGCGTGGAAGGTGGCGAAGCGACGCAACGCTGCCCGCACCGCAGCCGGCGTCTCGTGGGCTCCGGACGGCGAGATCGAGGTGCGGGACAGCGGAACGCCGACGACGCACAGGCGCCGGCCGTCAGCCGCTCCCCCGCCAGACAGCCAATCTGCCGCGCGGGGCCACAGCGGGTCGCTCACCTGACCACCTCACCACCGCGCAGCACGTGCCGCACCAGGTCCACACCTGGACGGTAGGCGAGGTGCGTCGGCGAGGGCGCGTCGAGCACGACCAGGTCGGCCCGTGCGCCGAGGCGCAGGTGGCCGATGTCGCGTTGCCGCAGCGCCGCCGCGCCTCCGAGAGTCGCCGCGAGCACCGCCTCCAGCGGTGTCATGCCCAGCTCGCGGCAGGCGATCGCGATCACGAACGGCATGGACGTCGTGAAGCTCGTCCCAGGGTTGCAGTCGGTCGCGAGGGCAACCGTCACACCAGCGTCGAGCAGCGTTCGCGCGGGTGCGTAGGGCGACCGCGTCGAGAACTCCGCCGCCGGGACCAGCACCGCAACGACGCCCGCGTCGCACAGGGCCTCGACATCGTCGTCCGTCACATGCGTGCAGTGGTCGGCGCTCAGCGCACCCAGCTCCGCGGCGAGCTGCACGCCTGGACCCGGCCGCAGCTGGTTGGCATGGACGTGCACCCCGAGCCCCCGCGCCGCCCCGGCCGTCAGCACCGCCCGGCACTCGTCCTCGTCGAAAGCACCCTCCTCGCAGAAGGCGTCGATCGCCGTCGCAACCCCCGCGACCGCATCGAGCATCGGGCCAGTGACGAGGTCGACGTAGGCGGCGCTGTCCATGTCGTCGGGTACGACGTGGGCTCCCAGGAAGGTGCGGTGCGCAGTCAGGGTGGCGGCAACCTCGAGCGACCGCAGCTCATCGGCGACGGTGAGCCCGTACCCGCTCTTGATCTCCAGGGTGGTGGTCCCGGAGCGCAGCGCCTCAGCGGCGAGCCGGGTGGCACGCACCCGCAGCTGCGGCGTCGCCAAGGCTCGGGTCGCAGCCACGGTGGTGCGGATTCCCCCTGCCGCATAGGGCTTTCCGGCCAGCCGGGCCTCGAACTCCTTGGCGCGGTCCCCGCCGAAGACGAGGTGCGTGTGGCTGTCGACGAATCCCGGCAGAACCGTCCCGCCGTCGACGTCCAGCCGCTCGTCGGCCAGCGGCGTCACTGCCGCCGACCCGACCCAGCTGACGCGCCCGTCCTCGATGACGAGGGCGGCCTTCTCCCGCACGGGGTGGTCGTCGTCCCAGCTGACCAGCGTCCCGATGTTGGTGACGAGAAGCGACGCCACTAGAGCATCGGCATGTCGACGCCGCGCTCCGCCGCCACCCGACGTGCGATGTCATAGCCGGCATCGGCGTGGCGGACGACGCCGGTGCCCGGGTCGTTGGTCAGGACGCGCTCGACCCGAAGGGCGCCGTCGGCGGTCCCGTCCGCCAGGACCTGCGCACCGGCGTGGATCGACTTGCCCATGCCCACCCCGCCGCCGTGATGCACGGCCACCCACGCGGCACCCGATGCGACGTTGAGCAGGGCGTTCAGGATGGGCCAGTCGGCGATAGCGTCCGACCCGTCCTGCATGGCCTCGGTCTCGCGGTACGGCGAGGCCACCGATCCGCTGTCGAGGTGGTCGCGGCCGATCACGATGGGCGCGCTGATCCGTCCGGACGCGACCAGGTCGTTGAGGATCGCGCCGGCCTTGGCCCGCTCGCCGTAGCCCAGCCAGCAGATGCGCGCTGGCAGCCCCTGGAAGGCCACCTTCTCCCGAGCCATGGGGATCCACCGCTGCACGTACGGGTTGTCGGGGAAGGCGGCCAGCAGCGCATCGTCGGCGACCGCGATGTCCTCTGCGCGACCGCTCAGGGCGACGAACCGGAACGGCCCGATCCCCTCGCAGAACAGCGGCCGGATGTAGGCGGGCACGAAGCCCGGGTACTCGAACGCCTCCGTCAGCCCGGCCTCGCGCGCCTCGCCGCGAAGGTTGTTGCCGTAGTCGAAGACCTCGGCACCCGCACGGGCGAACCCCACCATCGCCCTGCAGTGCTCGACCATCGAAGCCCGCGCCAATTCGACGTACTCCGAGGGCTTGGTACGCCGCAGCTCCTCCGCCTCGGTCAACGACAGGCCGGCAGGCACGTAGCCGTTCAGCGGGTCGTGCGCACTGGTCTGGTCGGTGACCACGTCGAACGACTCACCTCGGGCGAGCAGCGCAGGCAGTGCCTCGGCCGCGTTGGCCACGACGCCGACGGACAGCGCCCGCCCCTCGGCCGCTGCCGCACGGACCCGCCGCAGGCCGTCGTCGAGCGAGTCCGCGACCTCGTCCAGGTAGCGGGTCTCGATCCGCTTGGCGATCCGCGACGGGTCCACGTCGAGGCAGAGCGCGACACCACCGTTCAGCGTCACGGCAAGCGGCTGCGCACCGCCCATCCCCCCGAGCCCTGAGGTGAGGACGATGCGACCGCGCAGCGTGCCGTCGTACCGCTGCTCGGCAAGAGCCGCAAAGGTCTGGAACGTGCCCTGGACGATGCCCTGCGTCCCGATGTAGATCCACGAGCCGGCCGTCATCTGGCCGTACATCGTCAGGCCGAGCGCCTCCAGCTCCCAGAAGTCCTTCCAGGTCGCCCAGCCCGGCACGAGCAGTGAGTTGGCGATGAGCACCCGGGGCGCGTGCGGGAAGGTGCGGAACACCGCGACCGGCTTGCCGCTCTGCACCATCAGCGTCTCGTCGTTCTCGAGGCGCATCAGCGTCTTCTCGATCGCCTCCAGTGAGGCGTGGTCGCGCGCCGCCTTGCCGTTGCCGCCGTAGACGACGAGGTCCGCCGGGCGCTCCGCGACATCCGGGTGCAGGTTGTTACGCAGGCAGCGCAGCGCCGCCTCCTGGTGCCAGCCCTTGCACTCCATGGTCACTCCAGTGGTCCCGTCACGCTCTCGACAGCTGCGATCACGGCTCCCGACCGCACCAGCTCGACGGCCGACTCGATCTCGGGAGTCAGGTAGCGGTCCGGTCCCGGACCAGGCACATCGCGACGTAGCGCCGCAACGGCGGCGGCGGTGCCGGCGGCAGGCAACAGCGGTGCCCGCAGATCCAGTGCTCGAGCCGCCGTCATCAGCTCGATCGCGAGCACCCGGGTCAGGGCGTCGACCGAGCGGCGCAGCTTTCGGGCGGCGCCCCACCCCATCGACACGTGGTCCTCCTGCATCGCCGAGCTCGGGATCGAGTCGACGCTCGCCGGCACCGCGAGGCGCTTCAGCTCGCTGACCAGTGCGGCCTGGGTGTACTGCGCGATCATCAGCCCCGAGTCCACGCCGGGGTCGTGGGCGAGGAACGCCGGCAGGCCGTGCGACCGGTGCGGGTCGAGCATCCGGTCGGTGCGCCGCTCACTGATGCTCGCCACGTCGGCGACCGGGATCGCGAGGAAATCCAGGACGTAGGCGATCGGTGCACCGTGGAAGTTGCCGTTGCTCTCCAGCCGACCGTCGGCCAGCAGCACGGGGTTGTCGATGGCGCTGGCCGCCTCCTGCGCAGCGACCACGCGCGCGTAGGCGATGGTGTCGCGCAGACCGCCGGCGACCTGCGGGGCGCAGCGCACGGAGTAGGCGTCCTGCACCCGGGTGTCCTCCGGCCCGCGGTGCGACGCGATGACGGCCGAGCCCTCGAGCAGACGCCGCATGTTGGCGGCTGCCACCGCCTGCCCAGGGTGCGGCCGCATCGCCATCAGCTCGGCGGCGAGAACGCGGTCTGTCCCGAGCAGCGCCTCGAGGCTCATCGCGGCCGTCAGGTCCGCAGTGCGCGCGAGCCGCTCCAGGTCGGCGCACGCCAGCATCAGCATGGCCAGCATCCCGTCGGTGCCGTTGATGAGCGCCAGGCCCTCCTTCTCGGCGAGGACAACGGGCGTGATCCCGGCTTGGCGCAACGCATCAGCCGCGGGCA
>JAVXVI010000271.1:0-17329 GCA_032230005.1 Actinomycetota bacterium
TCGGCTTAGACGGCCCATGGCGCGGCTGGCACTTCGCTGCGGATGTCGAGCAGACCAGTGACTGCGACGCGGGTGGTTGCCCGCTCATCCGGTTCGCATGGGAGCTCTATGACCAGACGCCTGCCAGCAACTACGAATGGGGCACCTGCACTGGCTCCCCGTATTGCCAGGACTACGTAACTAGATCGCTTTCAGGTCTCGTGAGAATCCCGCTCACCGTAAGTGGTGGCGTCCCCTGGTCCCAGGGAACGGGAACCGTCACCGGTTATCTGCCGCCGGGCTCGCCCTACGGGATCGCAGCGGGCTACCTCACGCTCACGGTAGATCTGCATTGATCGCAGGGTCCGACAGAAACCGAGCCGTCCCGATGGGGGAGACTCGCTCGCGTGAAGACGACCCTGCGATGGGCCATGCAGCACGGCGTCGTGCGCGTCGCGGCTGCTCAGGCGGCGCGGAAGGGCGACCTTCACGCGCAGTTCATGAGGGAGGACGCCTACCGCGCCGACCCGTTCCCCTTCTACGAGCAGGTGCGACAGCTGGGCCGGATCGTCCGCGGCCGGCTGGTGGCCGTCACGGCGTCGTACGACGTCGTCTCCGACGCGCTCCGCAGCGATGACTGGCGAGCCGGCCCCGACGAGGACGTGATGCCGGCGCCGATCCGATGGCTGGCCCGCTGGTCACGCGACCCGAAGGCGCTCGGGCCGGTCGACCCGCCGTCGCTGCTCGTCGTGGAACCGCCCGACCACACCCGTTACCGGCGTCTGGTCAGCAAGGTCTTCACCGCGCGCGCCGTCGAGGGACTGCGGCCGCGCATCGAGCGCGTGGCGCAGGAGCTGCTGGACGGCCTGGCCGGGCGTGAGGACGTGGACCTCGTCGCGACGTACGCCGAACGACTGCCGGTGGCGGTCATCGCGGAGATCCTCGGCGTCCCGCCGGAGGACCACGCACGGGTGCTGCGGCTCGGGCACCTGGCCGGACAGAGCCTCGACGTGGGTCTGAGCTATCGCGACTTCCGCGTTGTCGACGGCGCGATCCGGGAGTTCCAGGAGTGGCTGGGCACCCACATCCAGCGACTGCGCGATGCACCGGGTGACGACCTGCTAAGCCAGCTCGTCCAGATGGAGGACGAGGGCGACCGGCTCGACGAAGTCGAGCTGAAGTCGACCGCGGGTCTCGTGCTCGCCGCCGGCTTCGAGACGACCGTCAACCTGCTCGGCAGCGCCGTCGGGCTGCTGGACGCGCACCGGGACCAGCTCGAGCTCGTGCAGAAAGACCCGACCTTGTGGGCGGGCCTCGTGGACGAGACCCTGCGCATCGACGGTCCGGTGCAGATGACCGGCCGGTTCGCGATGCGGGAGACGGTGCTCGATGGGGAGCGCTTCTCGCCGGGCTCCGTCCTGGTCACCTACCTCGGTGGCGCCAACCGCGATCCCGACGTGTTCGAGCAGCCGCAGCTGTTCGACGTACGACGCCCGAACGCGCGCGACCACCTGTCCTTCTCCGCCGGCCGGCACTTCTGCCTGGGGGCAGCGCTCGCGCGGCTCGAGGGGGAGGTCGGGCTGCGTGCGCTGTTCGACCGCTTCCCGGACCTGAGCCTGCGCCCTGGCGCGGAGCGGCGAAAGACCCGGGTGCTGCGAGGCTGGCAGACGTTGCCCGTGCGGCTCGGGCCCGGCGCGGTAGGGAGCTAGAGGTCCTGCACGGCCCGGCTGAGCAGGCAGAACTCGTTGCCCTCAGGGTCAGCCAGCACCACCCAGCTCACGTCAGGGCCCTGGCCGATGTCGACGCGCTCCGCCCCCAGCGACAGCAGCCGTTCCAACTCCGCCGCCGTCGTCGTGCCGTCCGCACGCAGGTCGAAGTGGAGCCGGTTCTTGACGGTCTTTCGCTCAGGGACTGCGAGCACATCGATGGTCGACATGGCACCGTCCGCGGGACCGATGCTGACGCCGGTGTCGTCTTCCTCGGTCACCGACCAGCCGAGGACGGCGCACCAGAAGTCGGCGACGAGGCGGGGTTCGAGGGCGTCGATGGCGATGACGGCAAGGCGGCTCGGCATGATGGACATCGTTGCACCCGACTAAACACCTGGAGATGACGTGCTCGACCTGACAGGTACCTCGTCCGTCGTGACCGGCGGTGCGTCCGGCCTCGGCGAGGCAACAGTGCGGCTGCTGGCCGCCCGCGGGGCCTCCGTCGTGGTCGCGGACCTGCAGGACGACAAGGGCCAGGCCGTGGCGAAGTCCGTCGGCGGGGCCTACGTCCACACCGACGTGACCAACACCGATCAGATCATCGAGGCGGTGACGGCAGCGGGCGAGCTCGGCCCGCTGCGGACCCTGGTCTGCGCGGCCGGCATCGGCTGGGCCTCGCGCACGGTCGGCCGGGACGGCGAGTTCTCCTCGGCGCACGACCTGGGCGCCTTCAGCAAGGTCCTGCAGATCAACCTGATCGGCACCTTCGACTGCATCCGCATCGCCGCCACCGCCATGGGCAAGACCCAGGCGGTCGACGCGGACGGCTCCCGTGGCGCGATCGTCACCCTGGCCTCCATCGCCGCCTTCGACGGGCAGATCGGGCAGGCCGCCTACTCCGCCAGCAAGGGCGGCATCGTCGGCATGACCGTGCCGGTCGCGCGGGACCTCGCGGCGGTCGGCGTACGCCTCAACTGCGTCGCACCCGGGCTGTTCGACACCCCCATCTACGGCGAGGGGGAGGCGGCCGAGCAGTTCAAGGACAAGCTCAAGCGCGACGTGCTCTTCCCGAAGCGGCTCGGGGCCGCTGAGGAGCTCGCCAGCATGGTCGTCGAGCTGCTCACCAACCCCTATGCCAACGCCGAGGTGGTCCGGGTCGACGGCGGGGCTCGCCTGCAGCCGAAGTAGAACCGGTTGCAGTCTGATGCCCGCCTGAAAACGGACGGATCTACGCGTACCGCCCTTGACCCAGGGGCGTGACGCAAAGTAGAACGTGTTCTCACGACGAGGGGACACTGCCGCGCCATGTACCTGACCTACACCGCCGAGCAGCAGGCGCTGCGCGACGAGCTGCGGGCGTACTTCGGACGGCTCATGACCCCCGAGCGGATCGAGTCACTGAGCCAGGGCGAGCTCGACGGTCCGGCGTACAAGGAGATCGTCCGTCAGCTCGGCCAGGACGGCTGGCTCGGCCTCGCGTGGCCCGAGGAGTACGGCGGCAAGGGCCGCACCCTGCTCGACCAGTACATCTTCTTCGACGAGTCCCAGCGCGCCCACGTGCCGGTGCCGTTCCTGACCACCAACACGGTCGGGCCGACGATCATGGCCTACGGCACCGAGGAGCAGAAGGCCTTCTTCCTCCCTCGCATCCTGAAGGGCGACCTGCACTTCTCGATCGGCTACAGCGAGCCCGGTGCCGGCACCGACCTGGCCAGCCTCAAGACCACGGCCGTCCGCGACGGCGACTCCTACGTCATCAACGGCCAGAAGATGTGGACCAGCCTCATCCAGCACGCCGACTACATCTGGCTGGCCTGCCGCACCGATCCCGACGCGAAGCGGCACAAGGGCCTGTCCATCATCATCGTGCCGACCGACTCCGAGGGCTTCAGCTACACGCCGGTGCACACGATCGGCGGCGGCTACACCAGCGCCACCTACTACGACAATGTCCGCGTCCCCGTCGGCAACGTCGTCCTCGGCGAGAACGAGGGCTGGCGGCTCATCACCAGCCAGCTCAACCACGAGCGCGTTGCGCTGAGCAGCGCCGGGATGGTCGAGCGCAAGCTCGAGGACGTCCGCCGGTGGGCGCAGGAGACCAAGCTCGGTGATGGCCGACGGGTCATCGACCAGGAGTGGGTGCAGCTCACGTTCGCCCGGCTGCACGCCAAGGTCGAGTTCCTCAAGCTGCTCAACTGGAAGGTCGCCTGGAGCGTCACCGAGGGCAACCTCAACCCGGCCGACGCCTCCGCCGTGAAGATCTTCGGCAGCGAGCTCTACATCGAGGTCTACCGCGCCCTGATGGAGGTCATCGGCCAGGCCTCGACGCTGACCAAGGACTCAGCTGGCGCCGTCCTGAGCGCCGACCTCGAGCGGGCGATGCGCAACACCCTGGTGCTGACCTTCGGCGGCGGCACCAATGAGATCCAGCGCGACATCATCGCCATGGTCGGGCTCGCGATGCCCAGAGCACCGAGGTAGCGCGATGGACTTCACGACGACCGAGGACCAGCAGGCGCTCGTCGGCCTCGCGACGCAGATCCTTGGTGAACTGGCGACACCGAAGCGGCTGGCAGAGCTGGAGAAGAGCGAGACCTGGTACGACGACAGCCTCTGGCGTCAGCTGGCGGAGGCCGGCATCGTCGGCGCTGCTCTGTCCGAGGACGTCGGCGGCGGTGGCATGGGCTTCACTGAGCTGGCCCTGCTGCTGGAGCAGGTCGGTGCGCACGTCGCGCCCGTGCCGCTCTTCGAGACCGTCCTCTGCACTGCCCTGCCTATCGATGTCTTCGGCACGCCGGCGCAGCGCACCCGCGACCTTCCCGACGTCGCCGCCGGCCAGGCCCTGCTCACGGCAGCCCTCGTCGAGAGCGGCCGCGACGACCCGCGCCGCCCGCTCACGACCGCGACCCCCGATGGCGACGGGTTCCGCCTCTCGGGGCTGAAGTCCTGTGTGCCCTTCGCACAGGACGCGCGCCGCATCCTGGTGCCCGCGACCACTCCTGACGGGGATGTCGTGCTGGCGCTGATCGAGCCGACAGCTGCCGGCGTGACGCTGCGAGGGCAGGTAGCCACCAACGGCCAGCCGCAGGCCGAGCTCGAGCTCGCCGATGTCGCGGTCGCCGGCAGCGACGTCCTCCCCGGCGGAGCCGAGACCCTCGGCTGGATCCTCGACCGCGCCCTGACGGGGCTGGCCGCCACCGCCCTCGGCGTCAGTGGCCGCGCGCTGGCGATGTCGGCGCAGTACACCAGCAGCCGCGAGCAGTTCGGCCGCGTCGTCGCGACCTTCCAGGCAGTCGGCCACCGGCTCGCCGACGCCTACGTCGACGTCGAAGCGATGCGGCTCACCACCCTGCAGGCTGTGTGGCTGCTCGACTCGGGACTGCCCGGCAGCACCGAGGCGGCAGTCGCCAAGTGGTGGGCCTGCGAGGGCGGCCACCGGGTCGCCCACGCCGCGCAGCACGTGCACGGCGGCGTGGGGGTCGACGTGGAGTACCCGCTGTTCCGCTACTTCCGCTGGTCCAAGCAGCTCGAGATGACCCTCGGTGCCGCGACCGCCCAGCTGCTCCGCATCGGCGCCACCCTCGCCGCCGAACCCGCCTAGACCCAGGAGCCACCGCTGTGACCGACCGCTTCCGCCTCGACGGGCGCACCGCCCTCGTCACCGGTGCCGGCCAGGGGCTCGGCCGCGCGGAGGCGCTGGCCCTGGCCGCGGCCGGTGCGCGCGTCGTCGTCAACGACTACGCCCAGGACGCCGCTGAGGCCGTGGTCGAGGAGATCCGGGCAACGGGTGCCGAGGCGACGGCGGCAGCAGGTGACGTCTCCGCATGGAGCACGGGGGAGTCCCTCGTCAAGACGGCGGTCGACACCTACGGCTCGCTCGACGTCCTCGTCAACAACGCCGGCGTCGTCCGCGACCGCTTCATCTTCAACATCTCCGAGGAGGAGTGGGACACCGTCATCGGCGTCCACCTCAAGGGGCACGCAGCGACGACCCGGTTCGCTACCGCCTACTGGCGCGAGCAGTCCAAGGCCACCGGCTCACCGGTCTACGCGCACGTCGTCAACACCTCCTCAGAGGCTTTTCTGTACGGCGCCCCCGGCCAGCCCAACTACTCAGCAGCCAAGGCCGGCATCACCGCGCTCACCCTGTCCACCGCCAACGCCTGCGGCCGGTTCGGTGTCCGCGCCAACGCCATCTGCCCCCGTGCGCGCACCGCCATGACCGCCGAGGTCTTCGGCGAGGCCCCGACCGACCAGCCCGACCCGCTGTCGGTCGACCACGTCGTACCCCTCGTCACCTACCTCGCGTCGCCCGCAGCAGAGCGCATCTCCGGCCAGGTGTTCGTCGCCTACGGCCCGATGGTGGCGTTGGCCAGCGCGCCCGGCGTCGACAAGCGGTTCGACGCCTCGGGACCCTCCTGGACCGTCGACGACCTCGACGGCGCGCTCGGCAGCTACTTCGCAGACCGCGACCCGGCGGTGAGCTTCGTCGCAAGCGAGTTCTACGCGCTGTCGTGACCGGTCAGTGGGACTGTGCCGGCCGACCTCCCTCGACACACCACAGTGAAACGATCACGATAAGCCGGTTGTACACACCTCGGTCCGCGTCGATCCCAGCCGAACGGAGCAGGAGCCGGTGACCACGTTCCTGGCCTTCCTGACGACGGGCCTCGTGCTCGGCTGCATCTACGCCCTGACCGCTACCGGCCTGGTCGTGACGTACATGACCTCAGGCATCTTCAACTTCGCCCACGGCGCGATCGGGATGATCGCCGCATTCACCTACTGGCAGTTCTCCGTCGCCTGGGGCTGGCCCGTCCCGGTTGCGCTGTTCGCCGTCCTCTTCGTCGTCGCGCCACTGATGGGCGCCACGATCGAGCGGGTCCTGATAAGACCGATCCGCGGCGCCTCGGTCGACCTCGCGATCGTGATCACGCTTGCCCTGCTGCTGCTGCTCATCGGCCTCGGCTTCGTCATCTGGAAGCCCACCGAGACGCGCATCCTGCCGCTGTTCTTCGCCGGCCACCAGTACAACATCGGCTCGCTCGCCGTCACGGCGCACCAGACGGTCGTCGTGGTCGTTGCGCTGCTGGTCGCGCTCGGCCTGCGGCTGCTGTTCTCCCGCACCCGGATCGGCATCGCCATGCGCGGGGTCGTCGACGACCCCGACCTGGCCGCGATGGCCGGCGCCTCGCCGGCCCGCGTGCAGCAGCTCTCCTGGGCCCTCGGGTCCTCCCTCGCCGGGCTCGCCGGCATCCTGCTCGCGCCCGTCGTCAACCTCGACAACCTGACGCTGACGCTGCTCGTCATCAACGGCTACGCCGCGGCCCTCGTGGGCCGGCTGCGCAGCCTGACCCTCACCGCCGCCGGCGCCATCGCGCTCGGCCTGATGGTCAACGCCGCGAAGATCTACGGCCCGGAAGCCGGCCGCATCTGGCAACCGCTCGCCAAGGCCATCTCGCAGAACCAGGCCGTCATCCCGATGGTGTTCCTGTTCGTGATGCTGGTCTTCCTGCCGCCGGCTCGCCTGCGCACCAGCTCGGTCGCGGGCCCGGCGGCTCCCAGGGCAGCCGGGCTGAAGCAGTCGCTGCTCTGGGGCGCCGCGCTCATCGCCGCGGTCGCGGTCGTTGCCCCGCAGCTGTCGGTGGCCAACGTCGCGACCGCCAGCAAGGCCCTGGTCTTCGGCATCGTCCTGCTGTCACTGGTCCTGCTGACCGGCTACGGCGGCCAGGTCTCGCTCTGCCAGCTCACCTTCGTCGGGCTGGGTGCCTACGCCATGGGGACGTGGGGCGGCGGGTCTGTGCTCGGCCTCGTTGCCGCCTTCGCCCTTGCCGCGGCAGCGGGCGCAGCCGTCGCCCTTCCGACCTTGCGTCTACGCGGTCTCTACCTGGCGCTGGCCACCTTCGCCTTCGCCAGCGCACTGGACCTGGTCTTCTTCAACAAGGTCTTCGGCGCCGGTGGCAGCCTCGACGTGCCGCGACTGCACCTGCCGGGCATCCCGACCAAGAGCGACCAGGCGTTCCTCGTCCTGCTTGCCGTCGTGTTCGTCCTGGCTTCACTGCTCGTGCTTGCCGTACGACGGGGCCGCTACGGCCGCCAGCTCGCCGCCCTCAACGACTCGCCGGCCGCCTGCGCGACCCTCGGCCTCAACATCAACACGACCAAGCTCGCCGTCTTCGCTGTCTCCGCGGGCATGGCCGGGTTCGCGGGTGCGCTCTTCGGCGGGCTGCGCGGCCAGGTGGGCCCCAACGACTTCGTCGCCCTGGCCAGCCTGACCCTGCTGCTGGTCCTGCGCGTCGGTGGCGTCAACACCGTCACCGGTGCGCTGCTGGGCGGAGTCGTCCTGGCGGCCTTCCCGATCCTGCAGGAGCACACGACCTCGGTGCCCCAGCTGAACTACCTGCTCACCGGCATCGCCGCCGTCAGCATCGGCCGTGACCCCAACGGCCTGGGTGGCCGCATCGCCGAGGCAGGGGCCCGGCTGCGCGCGGCCCTGGACCGCAACGCGCCACCCGGCAGCAGCTCACGCCTGGAAGCCGATGAGCAGCGCACCGGCAGCCCCGAGCTCGAGGAGGCCCGCCTTGCCGGCGTCGCGGGCTGAGCGGCAGGTCGAGGTGGAGGACGGCGCGCCCGTCCTCTCGGTGGAAGCCGTCTCGGTCCGGTTCGGCGGCGTGCAGGCCGTCACCGACGCGGACATCACCGCGGTGGCGGGGCAGATCACCGGACTGATCGGGCCCAACGGCGCCGGCAAGACGACGACGTTCAACGTCATCACCGGGCTGGAGAAGCCGACGTCCGGCCGCGTGCTCGTCAACGGGCGGGACGTGAGCCGGCTCTCGCCGTACCGCCGTGCTCGTCTCGGTATGGCCCGCACCTTCCAGCGGCTCGAGGTCTTCGGCTCCCTGTCCGCGCGCGACAACGTGCTGGCCGCCGCGGAGTTCCGCCGCGGCTGGTCCGGCGACAAGTCCGATCCCAGGCAGGTGACCGACGAGATCCTCGACCGCGTCGGCCTGCGCGGGGTGGCCGACATGCGCGTCGACGCGCTGCCGACCGGGCTGGCCCGGCTGGTTGAGCTCGGCCGCGCGCTCGCCACCCGGCCGCAGCTGCTGCTGCTCGACGAGCCAGGCTCAGGCCTCGACAGCACCGAGACCGAGGCGCTCGGCGACCTGCTCACCGACCTCGCGGCAGGGGGCATGGCCATCCTGCTGGTCGAGCACGACGTCGACCTCGTCATGCGGATCTGCGACCGCATCCACGTGCTCGACTTCGGCAAGATCATCTCGGTGGGGACGACGGCGGAGGTGCAGGCCGACCCGGTCGTGCAGGCGGCCTACCTCGGCGCCGACGTGGAGGGCGCCGCATGAGCAGCCCTGCCCCCGCGCTGGAGCTGCGGGACGTCGTCGCGGGCTACGGCCGGATCGAGGTCCTGCACGGCGTCTCGCTCGCCGTTCCCGTCGGCTCGGTCTACGCGCTGCTGGGCCCCAATGGCGCAGGCAAGTCGACGACCCTGCAGATCTGCTCGGGCAAGATCCGGCCCACCCGTGGCTGCGTCCACGTCGCCGGAGCGCACGTCAACGGCGCCGCCCCGGAGGCCCTCTCGCGGGCCGGTGTGTGCCGGATCCCGGAGGGGCGCGGCATCTTCCCCAACCTGACGGTGGCGGAGAACCTCAGGATGTGGACCTACGCGACCGACCTGTCGCTGCGCGAGGTCCAGGACAAGGCCTACGCGCGCTTCCCTCGGCTGGGCGAGCGGCGTTCGCAGCTCGCCGGAACCATGTCCGGTGGTGAGCAGCAGATGCTGGCCATGTCGCGAGCGCTCGTGACCGACCCGGGCGTGCTGCTCCTCGACGAGATCTCGATGGGGCTCGCCCCGCTCATCGTCGCGGAGCTCTACGAGGTCGTCCGCAGCCTCGCCGACGAGGGCATCAGCATCCTGCTCGTCGAGCAGTTCGCGAGGACGGCCCTCGCGGTCGCGGACTACGCGGCCGTCATGACGCAGGGGCGCATCGCGATGGTCGGCCAGCCGGCCGACGTCGCGGACTTCGTGTCCGAGGCCTATCTGGGAGGAGCGGCATGAGACGCCGTACCGCGATCGGGCTCATGGCCACCGGCAGCACCGCGATGGTCGCTGCCATCGCAGCGTCGCTGGTCCTGCCCGGCGCCGCGTCGGCGGCGGCGGACCCCGGCTCGGGCTTCGGCTCCTTCAACCTGGCCGCCAACGCCCCCGTCGAGCAGGTGCGCTTCACCGACACCGACAAGTGCGGCGGGTCACCCGGCGGCACCGGTGGCTGTGAGGGCGTCGTACCGGAGACGGTCGCCATGCTGCGCAACGGGCCGATCGGCTACGCCCTGTCCTCCATCGCCTGGCCGGGCGTGCTCGCCGGCAACCTCGGCAGCATCGTCATCGTCTCGGGTGGGCCCGACCAGGCCAAGGCGCTCAACAGCCCGGTGCGCGCGGAGTCCCGGACCGGGAGCGGGCCGGACACCGTCACCAACACCGACTTCCCGGGCGCAAAGATGGTCGCGACCGCGAAGGACGACCTCGTCCTCGCGTCGGCCGAGGTCGCGCAGAGCACCAGCCAGGACGCCGGGACGTTCAACGACTCCACGAGCCGTACGAAGGTGGCGTTGACGGGGCCGACAACCGCAGTCGGTGAGGCGTTCAGTCACGCCGGGGACATCAGCCTGGCGGGCGGGGTGGTCACCATCGGCTCGGTCACGTCGAGCGCCAAGGGGACGACAGACGGCGTCAAGGCATCGGCGAGCGGGAGCACGCTCGTCAACGACGTGAAGATCGCCGGCGTGCCCGTCACCATCGACGAGCATGGCGTGACCGTCAACGGCAACAACGCGCCGGTCAACTCGGCGGCGTCCGCGGCGGTCAACGCCGCCATCTCCAACGCGGGCATGACCATCGCGATCAGCCAGCCCACGGGCAAGCCCGACCACGGCAGCATCGTCTACAACGCGGGAAGCCTGATCTTCGTGTGGAAGACGCCGGGCGGCAACGTGACGGCCATCCTGGGCGGCGCGACGGTGCAGCTCGCCGCAGTCCAGGGCGGCGACGGGCTGAACCTCGACCTCGGCGGTACGACGCCGGTCACGGGCGGCCAGCCGCCCGCTGTGTCCGGTGGGACGGCGCCCCTGTCCGGCGGCTCGGGAACGGCCCCGGCCGGGACCGACGGCGTGGCCCCGGGGACCGCGCCGGCGGTCGCGCCGCAGCAGCCGGCGATCGCCCCGGCGCTCGCGGGGAACCGCATCCCGCTGCCGAGCGGGCCGTCACCGGCCTACGCCGTTCTCGGCCTGTTCGGAGCAGGACTGCTCGCGGCCGGGATGCGCCAGCTGCCTGACCGCGTGCTCGAAGCGCAGGCCTCGACCTGCCTGCTGGGGGAGACACCATGACCACGAGCCATCTTGATCCGGTCGCCCGCCAGGAGCGGCTGGCCGGTCGGGTCGGGCGGCTCCGTAGCCGGGGCGGCGGCGGCAACCTCGACCGCTGGCTGCTGCTCACCGGCGGCTTGCTGATGCCGCTCGGCTTCCTGCTCGTCGTGCTCGGCTGGATCGGCGCGTCGCGGACGCCGCTGCTGTTCGAGCAGATCCCCTACATGATCTCCGGCGGCCTGCTCGGCCTCGCCCTCGTCTTCACCGGCGGGTTCGTCTACTTCGCCTATTGGCAGACGCTGCTGGTCCGGGAGAGCCGGACGGCGCGCGAGGACCTGCAAGGCGCCCTGGCCCGGATCGAGTCGCTGCTGGCCGCCGGCCTCGTGCCCGGTCAGCCGACCGGTGCGGAGGGCCGCAACGGCCAGGCCGGCGTCCCCGTGACCGGCCTCGTCGCCACGGCGACCGGCACGATGATCCACCGCCCGGACTGCGCCGTCGTCGCCGGCCGATCCAACCTGCGGGCGGCGTCCCCGGACGAACCCGGCCTGACGGCGTGCGGGCTCTGCGAGCCGCTCGCCGTCGCCCCCTAGCTCCATCCATGACCCACCCCAGCCCCGAGGTGCCACGCATGCGCAAGACACCCGCCGTACCCCTGCTCCTGGTTCTGGCCTTGTCCCTCACCGGCTGCGGAGCGCGACTCGACTCCGCGACCCGGCAGGCCGCTGCCAGCGGCACGCTCGGGCAGCAAGGCGCGGCGGGGACGACCGGCGGCACCACCGGAGGCACGACGGGCGGGACAGGGGGGACGAGCACGGGCGGTACGACGACGGGCGGGACGACCGGTGGCACCGGCGGCACGACGGGTGCGGTCGCGGGCAGCAGCACCGGTGCCGGCGGCACGGGCGGTGCGACCGGCGGCGCTACGGCCGGCGGGGGGACTGGTGGAAGCGCGACCGGCGGAGCGCCGGCGCCGGCCGGCGGCAACGGGGGAGCCGTCGACGTCGGCGTGACCGACAACAGCATCACGCTGGGCAACGTCTCAGACCTCTCCGGTCCGGTGCCAGGGCTCTTCCAGGGCGCCGTGATCGGAACGCAGGCGTACTTCGCGAAGGTCAACAGCGCCGGCGGTGTCTTCGGGCGGCAGCTGAAGGTGAAGGTCGGCGACGGCCAGCTGCAGTGCGATGAGAACACCAAGCAGCACCAGGCTCTTATCCCCAAGGTGTTCGCCTTCGTGGGCTCCTTCTCGCTGTACGACGGGTGCGGCGCCAACGTCCTGAAGGCCAATCCCGGAGTGCCCGACGTCCACAACGCACTCGCCGCCAACGCGCTGGCGCTGCCCAACAACTTCAGCGTCGCGCCGCTGGTGCCCGGCTGGCGCACCGGGCCGCTCAACTACTACAAGGCGAAGTACGCCGACCGCTTCAAGCACATCGGCACCATCTACGCCGACGCCGGCGGCGGCGCAGCGACCTGGGCCGGCTGCAAGGAGGCCATCCAGTCGCTCGGTGGCAACGTCGACTACGAGCGTGGCTTCCAGGCGACCGAGACCGACTTCACCGCCGACATCGTCGGCATGCAGCGGGCCGGGGTGAAGATGATCTACGTCATCGCCAGCGACGCGCCGACCTTCGCCAGGCTCGTCACCGCTGCCCGCCAGCAGTCCGTCGACTGGCCCATCATCGCCGGGGGCATCGCCTACGACCAAGGGTTCACCAGCCGCGCGGGCGCGGCGGCGGAGGGCGTCTTCAACGACCAGCAGTTCTCACTGTTCTTCAACACTGACGAGGGCGCCAGGACCCCCGCGGTCAAGGACTTCCAGACCTGGACGAACAAGGTCGCACCGGGCGAGAAGCTCGACCTGTTCGCTGTCTACGGCTGGTCGTCCGCGCAGATGTTCGTGAAGGCGCTGACCGCTGCCGGACCCAAGGCCAAACGTGCCGACGTGCTGGCCCAGCTGAAGAAGATCACGTCCTTCGACGCCGACGGCATGATCGCGCCGTCCAACCCGGCCGGGAAGAAACCGCCGACCTGCTGGATCCTGACCGTCGTCAAGGGCGGCAAGTGGCAACGCGTGAGCCCTGACAAGGGCTTCCGCTGTGACGGGCCGTACTACTACAAGAAGTAACCCGGAACTGGCAGCACATTCACAGGCTCGCCCGAGGGTCCTGACAGGTTCGAGGGGCTGGCTGAGGGTGCGCCGTCGGGCGCGTTGACCCAGGGAGCTCCCATGTCTGTGCGCAAAGCCCTCGCCGCCGCCGGAATCGTCGCCCTGTCCATCGCTGGCGGGGCCGTTGGCGCGACCTTGTTCGGCACCGCCAACGCGGCTACGCCGAGCCCGTCGCCGACCACCGAGTCCGGCACCGCCGGGACGCCGCACAGCAATGAGGACCCGGCGCACGAGGCCGGCGAGAGCGCCGAGCGCGAGGCAGCCGAGAACAACGGCACCGCCGACTTCGGCCACCACGGTGGCGGGCCCGGCGGCTTCGGGGGCGGCTTCCGCGGTGGCTCGAACGAGGACCCGACGCACGAAGCCGGCGAGAGCGCTCAGCGCGAAGCGGCCGAGAACGAGGCCGCCAACGGCGGTACGACGGCGCCCGCGCCGAGCGCGACGCTGAACCCGTAACTCCCAGGCGGGTCAGTCGCGCAGGACCAGCGCGATGGCCTGCTCGATGTCGTCCCAGATCTCCTCGCTGCTGACGCGGCCGCCGAGCCACGCGATCTGCCTGGCGAACCAGACGTCCTGCAGGATGCCGGCGTAGGCCTCGTCCTCCGCAGTGGGCGCTGCGCCCTCGCGCATGGCCTGGATGATCAGGTCGGCCATCTGGTTGCGGACCCCGGTGACCTCCTGGGCGACGGTCGCGTCGGCGGCCATCATCGCCCGCACCAGCGCCTCGGTGAGGTTGGGGTCGCGCTGGAGGGAGTGGGTGGAGCGCTCCAGGACGTAGGACACGCGCTGCTGGCGGGTCTCGCCGGGGATGGCCTTGCGCTGCAGCCGGATGCGCATGCGCTCGAGCTCGTGTGCCATCGCCGAGACGAGCAGGTGCACCTTGGAGGGGAAGTAGCGGTAGAGGGTGCCCAGCGCGACCTCTGACCGCTCGGCCACCTCGCGCATCTGGACGGCTTCGTAGCCGCCGCGGCTGGCGAGGGCGAGCGTGGCCTGGATGATGCGCGCGCGGCGGGCGCGTTGCGCTGATGTCTCGGGCTCTGTCGCGGCCGTCGGGCCGGTGGTGCTGGCCGTGCTGGGTGCCGCCACGCCGTCCGCCTCTCGCTGTCGCCCGGTGGGCGAAACTAGCACCGGTTCTACCCGTTCTCTGCCGGACATGCCCGACTCCGAGCGTTACGGAACTGGCACCAGGATGAGAACGTGTTCTAGTATCCGCCCACATCCGGCGGGAGGCAACGGGCGATGGCCATCGGCGTCAGCGAGGACCACGAGGCGCTGGCCGCGTCGGTCCAGGGCTGGGCGGAGCGGGCCGGTCTGCGGGCCAGCGCGCGGGCTGCGCTGGAGGGGGAGCCGGCCCGTCCGGAGTGGTTCGCCGACCTCGGCCGGCAGGGCCTGCTCGGCCTGCACGTCGCCGAGGAGTCGGGTGGTTCCGGGGCCGGCGCCGTGGAGCTGGCTGTCGCCGTCGAGCAGCTCGGCAAGGCCTTCGCGCACGGCCCGTCGCTGCCGACGGCCTTCGCCTCGATGCTGCTGTCGAAGTGCGGCGGCACTCCGGCGAAGGAGCTGCTGCCGGGTCTGGCGGACGGGACGGCGACGGGTGCGGTGGCCCTGACGCTGGGTGGGCTGGCAGCCGTCGCGACCGCCGACGGCATCGAGGTCAGCGGGACGGTGCGGCCGGTGCTGGGCGGCGGGTTGGCGGACGTCCTCGTCCTCGGCGCGCACGGCCCCGACGGCGAGGTGTGGTTCGTCCTCGACGCCGAGGCGGCGGCAGTGACCCCGCTGTCGGGCCTCGACGGCACCCGGCGGCCGGCGGAGGTGGCACTCGACCGGGTGACCGTGCCGGCGGCCCGGCTGCTGCCCGGGTTGACGCTGTCGGAGGTGCAGCTGGTCACCGGTGTGCTCGTTGCGGCCGAGGCCTCGGGACTGGCCGGGTGGGCGCTCGAGACCGCCACGTCGTACGCCAAGACCCGTGAGCAGTTCGGCCGTCCGATCGGCGCCTTCCAGGCGGTCAAGCACACCTGCGCCGACATGCTGGTGCGGGCCGAGCAGGCGGCAGCGATGGCGTGGGACGGCGCGCGCGCCCTCGACGAGCCGCCGGGTCCCGACCGCGACCTCGCGGCAGCTGCGGCGGTCGCCGTCGCCGTCGAGGGTGCGATCGACAACGCGAAGAGCTGCCTGCAGGTCCTCGGTGGCATCGGCTACACGTGGGAGCACGACGCCCACGTCGTACTCAAAAGAGCCCTGTCGCTGCGCGCGCTGGTGGGTGACCCTGCGACGTCGCGCGGACGGGTGGCCGATCTCGCACTGGCCGGTGCACGGCGCCGGCTGCAGCTCGACCTCGGTGACGACACGGCACCGGTGCGGCACGAGGTTCGCGCGTTCCTCGCCGGCGGGCCGGACCACGTCGCGATCGCTGATGCCGGCTACCTGATGCCGCACTGGCCGCAGCCGTGGGGGCGCAACGCGACGGCGGTCGAGCAGCTGGTCATCGACGAGGAGTTCACCGCCGCCGGCGTGCAGCGGCCCGATCTCATCATCGGCGCGTGGGCGGCTCCGACACTCATCGCCCATGGCACATCCGAGCAGCAGGAGAAGTTCGTCGGTCCGACGCTGCGCGGTGAGATCGTGTGGTGCCAGATGTTCAGCGAGCCCGGTGCCGGCTCGGACCTCGCCAGCCTGCAGACCAGGGCTGAGCGGACCGAGGGCGGCTGGCGGATCAGCGGGCAGAAGGTCTGGACGTCGATGGCCGACGTCGCCGACTGGGCGATCCTGCTGGCCCGCACCGACGGCACCGGCAAGGGCCCTGATCGGCACAGGGGGATCAGCTACTTCCTGCTGGATATGAAGACGCCCGGCGTGGACGTGCGTCCGTTGCGCGAGCTGACCGGTCGGGCGGCGTTCAACGAGGTGTTCCTCGACGACGTGTTCGTGCCGGACGACATGGTGGTCGGTGAGATCGGGCACGGCTGGAAGCTGGCGCGCACCACGCTGGCCAACGAGCGGGTGGCGATGAGCGCGGGTTCGCCGTTCGGCCGCGGCGTGGAGGACGTGCTGTCCGACGTCGCAGCGCTTCCGGCGGTGGACGCGGTGCTTCGCGATCGGGTCGGCCATCTCGTGTGCGAGGCGCAGGGGCAGGCGCTTCTTGCTTTCCGTACGACTCTGCGTCAGCTTTCGGGCGCCGACCCCGGTCCGGCCAGCAGCGTGCGCAAGCTGGTCGGGATGCGGCACCAGCAGGACGCCGCCGAGCTGCGCTTCGAGCTGCTCGGCGAGGAGGGCGTGACGACGGAAGGTGTTGCCGGCTTGCTTGCGCACACGATGCTGAACACCCGCTGCCTCACCATCGCCGGCGGCACCAGCGAGGTGCTGAAGAACGTCGTCGGCGAGCGCATCCTGGGACTGCCACGCGATGACGTCCGATGACCGCTGACCTCAAGCTCGGCCTCATGCTCGGCTACTGGGTCGGCGAGGGACCGGGCGACCAGGTGCCGCTCGCGCAGGCGGCTGAGGACGTGGGCTTCGACTCGGTGTGGACCGCGGAGTCCTACGGCTCCGATGTCTTCACCCCGCTTGCCTGGATCGGCTCGCGGACCTCGCGCATCAAGCTCGGGACCGGGTTGTGCCAGATCTCGGCGCGCACTCCGGTCGCGACCGCGATGACGGCGCTGACCCTCGACCGGCTGTCGGGTGGCCGGCTGATCCTCGGCCTCGGCGTCAGCGGCCCGCAGGTGGTGGAGGGGTGGTACGGCGTGCCGTTCCCGAAGCCGCTGGCGCGCACTCGTGAGTACGTCCAGGTTCTCCGTGACGTCTGGCGGCGTGAGGGGCCGGTCAGCAACGACGGCGAGCACTACCCGCTGCCGTACCCCGGCGGGACCGGGCTCGGCAAGCCGCTCAAGGCCAACTGCCATCCGCTGCGGCCTGACATCCCGGTCTACCTCGGTGCCGCGGGCCCCAAGAACGTCGAGCTGTCGACCGAGATCGCCGACGGCTGGCTGCCGATCTTCTTCCACGCCGAGCGCGGTCCGGCGCTGTACGCCGAGGTGCTGGCAGGAGCCAAGCCGGGCTTCGAGATCGCCTGCCCGGTCACCGTGGTCGTCGACGA
>JAVXVI010000272.1:0-7367 GCA_032230005.1 Actinomycetota bacterium
AGGTCGGAGGAGCCCGACAGCCGGTTGGCGAACTCCGACAGCGCGTCGGGCTCGCCGCGCCAGAAGTCGCGGACGCAGTCGCGATACTTGCCGTTCCACTCCGTCCACAGCGGCGGGAACTGACCGACGTTGTAGCCGCCCTCGCCGACGTCACACGGCTCGGCGATCAGCTTGACCTGGGAGACGATCGGGTCCTGCTGCACGAGGTCGAAGAACGCCGACAGCCGATCCACCTCGTGGAACTGCCGCGCCAAGGACGAGGCGAGGTCGAAGCGGAAGCCGTCGACGTGCATCTCGGTCGCCCAGTAGCGCAGCGAGTCCATGATCAGCTGCAGGACGTGCGGGTGCCGCATGAGCAGCGTGTTGCCGGTGCCGGTCGTGTCGTAGTAGTGCTGCGGGCTGTCTTCGACCAGGCGGTAGTAGGAAGCGTTGTCGATGCCTCGGAACGACAAGGTGGGGCCGAGCTGGTTGCCCTCGGCGGTGTGGTTGTAGACGACGTCGAGGATGACCTCGAGGCCCTCTGCGTGCAGGGCCTTCACCATCGCCTTGAACTCCTGCACCTGCTGCCCGCGCTGCCCTGAGGCGGCGTAGTCGTTGTGCGGCGCGAAGTAACCGATCGTGTTGTAGCCCCAGTAGTTGCGAAGCCCGTTGTCCACGAGATGGCTGTCGTGGACGAACTGGTGGACCGGCATCAGCTCGATGGCGGTGACGCCGATCTTCTTGTAGTGCTCGATCATCACCGGGTGCGCGAGTGCCGCGTAGGTGCCGCGGATCTCCTCGGGGATGTCGGGGTGCGTCTGGGTGAGCCCCTTGACGTGCGTCTCGTAGATGATCGTCTCGTTGTACGGCGTGCGCGGCGACCGGTCGTTGTCCCAGTCGAAGAACGGGCTGATGACGACGCACTTGCTCATGTGCGGCGCCGAGTCCTCTTCGTTGAACGAGTCCTCGTCCCCCCAGGTGTAGGAGAAGCAGGCCTGCGCCCAGTCGATCTCGCCCTCGACCGCCTTGGCGTAGGGGTCGAGCAGGAGCTTGCTGGGATTGCAGCGGTGTCCGGCCTCGGGGTCGTACGGACCGTGCACCCGGTAGCCGTAGCGCTGGCCCGCGCTCACGTTCGGCAGGTACCCGTGCCACACGAAGGCGTCGACCTCAGGCAGGTCGTAGCGGGTCTCGACCCCGGCGTCGTCGAACAGGCAGAGCTCGACCCGCTCCGCCACCTCCGAGAACAGCGCGAAGTTGGTGCCGGAGCCGTCGTACGTCGCACCGAGCGGGTAGGCCGAGCCCGGCCAAACCCGGCTCATGGGGCGAGCCCCTGGCGATCATGCGGGCAGGGCAGAACACGACGCTTCACAGGCCTCCTATCCCCGGCCGCGAGCCTCTCACCCCTCCCTGAGGGGTGCCCGCGGTCACTCGCCGGGAGCTACCGCCTGGCGCGTACGACGGCGGGTTCGGGTCGGCTGCGCAACCGGGCCAGGCCGACCGCGGACGACGCGAGCATCGCTGCCGCCAGCAGCGCGAAGGCTGCGCTCTCGTCGGTGCGTCGCCGGTTGACCATGGCCAGCTCCTCGTCCGCTGCTGGCCGTTCCTCGACTCCGGCCTGCAGGGCCAGGGCGAGCTGGAGCTCCTCCTGCTGCTGCATTGCCGCCGCCGTGAGCGGCTGCACCTGGGCCTGCGCGTTGGGCTGTGCCTGTGGGGCGGCCTGCGGCTGGGCGGCCGGTGGTGCCGGTACGACGGCTACGGGCGCCGGCGGGGGCGGTACGGCGGGCAGTGCAGCTACGGCCGGCGCCAGCAGCCGCAGGGCGGCGGCCGGCCCCAGGCACTGCACGGTGAGGTGGCTGGTCGCGATCCGCACCCCCCGCAGGCTCGCGGCGATGTCCTCGGTGTAGGTCCCTGGCGACTGACCCTTGCACGTGACGGCCACCCGGAAGGGCAGCGTGTTGGGATGGGTCACGTCGATGCCCTGGAGCTGCAGGGCATCGAGTGCGCGGATCACCTTCGGCGTGCTCCCGCGCGCGCTGAGGGTGACGTCCGCGTGGTCCTGCAGGCTGCTGACGAGGTGGCCGATCAGCGCGCTGAAGTCACCCTCGGTGTCGCAGACCAGCGGCGACCGGGCCGGGAGGATGACCCCCTCGCCGCAGTTCGAGCCGCCCTGGGGAGCCAGCGTGTGCGTCCCTCGCGCGATCGTCGACAGGTCGTCGCGCGACTCGATGGCCCCGGTCGTGATGCCGATCTGCTGGACCCGGTAGGCGTTCATCTCCCGGATGACCTTCGCGAAGTCCAGCTCGCCGTTGGGCTTGACCGGTGACCCGGCCGGCTTGTCGAAGGCCTCGTCGGTCGCGTGCACGATGATCCGCCGGATCCCCGGCGCGGCCCGCCAACCGGCGTCCTGACCGGGCTGCACGATGAACAGGGGCGCGGCGTTCGTCGAGCGAGGGTCCTTGATGCCCGGCCCGAACGTCGCCTGCTCCAGGGCGGCCAGCTGCGCCTCCGCGGGGTTGTTGCCCGCCTGGTTCTTCACCGTCACGCTCTTGAGGGCGGCCGCGAAGCCCTTGTCGACCGGACCGATCCGGCGGAAGAGCGAGTACAGCGTCGATCCGCGGTCGTTGGGGTCGCTCGGGTTGACGTACGGCGGGACGACCTCGCCGGGGCGGGGACCGGTGCCGAGGGTGCCGACGCCGACCTGCAGGTTGATCCCTGCCTTCTGGATGGCGTTGGTCACCTTGCTGATGTTGGTCTTCAGGTTGTCGATGTAGTCGAGCATCGAGCCCGACGTGTCGATCAGGAAGAACAGGTCGAGCGGGGTCGGGCTCTTGGGCATGGCCAGCGTGTAGTCGTAGACGCCCGAGGTCCCCACCTTGAGCTGCACGGTCCGTGCGCCGGGGGAGATGATGCCTGGCGGGGGAGGCGGCACGCCGATGTCGTCGACGCTGACAGGGATGTCGGTCTGCACCGCCGGCGGCGGGTCGATGTAGCGGAGCAGCGCGTGACCGGCCAAGCCGTGGAAGGTGGCCTGCGAGCCCACATCACCGGTCAGGCTGCCGCGCGCGGCCGTCGGTCCCGGGGCGAAGAAGGTGCGCCCGGTGGCCGGGTCCACCAGCGAGAGCTGCCCGTTGGCCTCGACGGCCAGCCGGCTGTCGCCGGCCCGGTAGGCGGCCGAGGTCACACCAGCGATGCTGCGGCCGCCGAAGAAGTTGTGCCCGCCGTCGGTGCTCTTCACCGCGAAGCCGCCGCGGGTGAAGAACGCGACCTGGCCGGGTGCCATGGTCTCGACCGCCGTGACGTCCTCGTTGTTGACCCGTGCGCGGGCGAAGCTCGCCCCGCCGTCCCGCGACAGGTAGAGCAGCCCGTTGGACGTGGCGTAGAGCAGGTTGGGGTCGCGGCGGTCGATCGCCAGCTGGTCGAGGCCGGCGCCGGCCGGCAGGTCGGAAGCCGACGTCCGCAGGGCCCAGCTGTGGCCGCCGTCGGTGGACGCGTAGAGCAGACCGGCCTTGCCGCCCGACGTCGTCGGGGTGTCCACCGGCGGCAGCGACGGCAGGCCGCTCGGGTCGACCGGGCCGGTGTCGGTGCTGCCGACCGGGGTCAGGACGAGGTAGACGGTCCGGCCGTCGCTGGCTGCCTTCAGCAGCTTGGGGGCACCCTGCGGGGGCAGGCCGGTATCGGCGGTGCGGTAGGACCCCGGACGGCCGTCGTCGCTGCCCACGACATGGGGGCGGCTGGCTGCGCCGGCGCCTTCCCGGACCGCGGCGAGCACCCGCCCGCTCGGGAGCAGCGTGGTGGAGACGATCCGGGCGACCTGCCCGGACAGGGGGACGTCGGCCGTCGGCTGCAGGCCGAGCTGGAAGGCGTCGACCCAGTCGCAGCCGCTGTGCAGGCTCCGCTTGAGCGTGGTGCCGTTGGTGGCGACGACGGTGCCCGGGTGCTTGGCGTCGACGGCGTAGGCGGTGACCTTGTCGACGGTGTCGACGCCCGGCACCTGGTGGAACGGGTTGACCGTGACCGTCTGCCAGCTGCCGACCGTGGTCGCGGTGCGGCAGCCCAGCTGGGGCGAGACGGCGGACGCGACCGCGGGAACCACCGCGGCCAGAACCGCGGCGCCCGCGAGTGATGCCCGCCAGCGCAGGGAGGACATGATCAGGACTTCGCCGCCGCCCGCGGTCGGGACGTGCCGTTGACGCGTGCCGCCGCCGTACGCGCCGGTGCCTTGCGCCGTCGTGGCGCGGGTGCCGTCTTGGACTCGATGGCGGAGATCAGCGGGGCAAGGGCCTGCTGCAGGACCTCGTCCTCGAGCGTCTCCTCAGCATCGAGTCGCTTGGCGAGGCTGTCGAGCTCGCGGCGGTGCGACTGCAGGATCGCGGTGGCCTCCCGCTGCGCGTTGGTGATCATGCCGCGCACGGCGTCCTCGACGTTGCGCTGCGTCTGCGGCGACAGCTCGACGAGGGAGGTGTCGTCGCCGAGGAATCCCTCACCAGCCTTGACCATGAGGCGGACGGGGCCGACCTCGTCGGACATGCCGTACTTCGTGACCATGTCGCGGGCGAGGTCGGTCGCGTGCTCGAGGTCCTGCTCGCCGCCGGTCGAGCCCTCGCCGAAGACGAGCTCCTCAGCGGCGATCCCGCCGAGGGTGGCGACCAGCTGCTTGTGAAGGGCACTGCGCGTGAGCAGCGTCGCCTCCTTGTCGGCGAAGGTCGCAGCCGCGATCGTGCGGCCGCGGCCCAGAACGGTCACGCGGTGCACGTCCTCGTGCCGACCGAGTGTTGCGGCAACGACGACGTGGCCGATCTCGTGGTAGGCCGCGCGGTGCCGCTCCTCGGGCGTCAGCACCTGGCCGCGGCGCTGCGGACCCTCGAGGACGCGGACGACCGCCTCCTCGAACTCCTTCATCGTGATCGTCGAGCCCTTGCGCCGGATCGTGAGCAGCGCGGCCTCGTTGACGACGCTGGCAAGGTCGGCGCCGGTGAAGCCCGGGGTGCGCGCGGCGATGCGGTTGAGGTCGACGTCGGTCGACATCGGCTTCTTGGACGCGTGGATCCGCAGGATGCGCTCGCGGCCCTCCGCGTCCGGGCGCTCCACGGTGATGTGCCGGTCGAAGCGGCCGGGACGCATCAGCGCGGGGTCGAGGATGTCGGGGCGGTTGGTGGCGGCGATGACGACGATGCCGCTGGTCGTCTCGAAGCCGTCCATCTCGACGAGCAGCTGGTTGAGGGTCTGCTCGCGCTCGTCGGAGCCGCCGCCGCCCCCACCGCTGCCGCGCTTCCGGCCGGCGGCGTCGAGCTCGTCGATGAAGACGATCGCCGGGGCGACCGCGTTGACCCGCCGGAACAGGTCGCGGATGCGGGCTGCGCCCACGCCAACGAGCGACTCGACGAACTCGGCGCCTGCGACGGAGAAGAACGGCACGCCGGCCTCGCCCGCGACCGCACGCGCGAGCAGCGTCTTCCCGGTACCGGGCGGGCCGAACAGCAGGACGCCCTTCGGCGGGGCGGCACCGAGCGCCTTGTACTTGGCCGGGTCACGCAGGTAGTCGCGGACCTCGGCGAGCTCGGTGACGGCCTCGTCGGCGCCACCTACGTCGGCGAAGGTGACACCCGAGCCGCCGGTGCGGCTGCCGTCGTCGACGCGGCCGAAGTTGGTGACCTCACCGATCGCGCCACCGCCGCCGCCCTTGCCGACGAACAGCAGGCCGAACAGGTTGGCCAGGATCAGCACGGGCAGCAGGAACTCGGTGAAGACGCGGAGCCGGGCCTGGCCGGCCTGCGGGTCGACGCTCACCCGGGCGTTGGACGCCTGGAGCAGCTGCATCGTCGTGTTGGTGGTCGCGCCGTTGTTCGGGTAGGCCGTGCGGACGGTGGTCGCGCCGTCCGGGATGCCGTCCACGTGGGGGCTCTTCGGGGGGACCGTCGCGGTCTTCTGGATGGCCGCGATGGACGTCGCGTCGTCGACGCTGCGCAGCTTGGCGACGACCTGGCTGTCCTCGTCGAGGAACGTCGCGCTCTCCACCCGACCGGCTGTGGCCAGCGCGGCGAGCTGGGTGACCGAGATGGGCTTGCCCGCCGGGCTGCCGAACAAGATCGCGAGCGAGCTCAGGAAGAAGACCACCAGCAGGACCAGCGTGGCCACCAGGCCGTAGAACAGGCCCTTGCCCCCGGGGCCCCTGGTCGCGGCCCGCTTGCGCCGCTCGGCCGCGATGCGGGCCCGCACCTTGTCGACCATGTCCTGTGGCTGGTCCGACGCCGCGCTGGTGGTGCTCCCAGCCTGTGCCACAGGTTCCTCCTCGCCGGGGTTGCCGGCTTTCAACGGGTGCATGGGTGGTGGTGCAAGCGCCTGGCTGCCGCGGTCAACGGCGACCGCTGCCCGGGTAGGGGACGGTCTGAGGTTGAGAGTGGCTGCTGGTCGAAAAGGTTCGCCGCTCGCGACGGCGCTCCTGCCGGCCGGCGCCGGTGACATTGTGACGCAGAGCACACCATTTCGCCACACGTCGTCATACCGGAGCTGCGTTCTGTCGAAGCCGCCCGGCCCCCCCGCCGCCGCCCCGCCCCCGACCCGCCGCCCCGTCCCGTCCCGTTGAGGGTCGGGTTGGCACCCGCTTGCTGCGGAGCAAGCGGGACAAATCCCGACCGTCAACAGTGGAATGCCGGTTTGGCTGCTCAGTGCAGGTGCGGCGGGAGCACCTGGCGACCCGACAGCTGCGCCGCCCGCCGGTACGCAGCGGTCACCTTCTCCAGCAGGAGGTGTGGCTGACGGTCGTCGACGGCGGTCGAGACCACGATCTGCCAGCCCGCCTGGCGCGTCAGCTCGTCCCGATGCAGGTCATTGCGGCGCTGCTCAGGGTCGCCGACCAGGTGCACGAGGCCGTCGTGCTGCACGGCCACCTTCGCCTCCTCGTCCGCGAGATCGGGTTCGGCGAGCCAGCCGCCGCTGTCGTCGCGGACGACCACCCCGTGCGCCAGAGCGCTGAACCCGGCCGCGTGCAGCCGCAGCCGCGCACGTGTCTCGGCCGGCGACGCGGACCCGGCGTCCAGCAGCGGCAGGGCCGTCCGGGCCAGCACCAGACCCGGGCGCCGTGCCCGACGGTCGACGGCGGCCTGCAGCGCGGCCTCGCCATACCTCCGCAGCACGACGTCTCCCAGCGCGACGAGATCTTCGAGCCCGAGCTGCCCGGCAAGATCCACAAAGGTGCGGGGGCCGTCCGTCACCACGAGTCCGTCGAGCTCCAGCCGTTCGTCCGGCTCCACGGGCATGCGGTGCACCCGCAGGCCGGCCCGCTCGGACCGAGCGGCGCGCTTGCCGCGTGCGAGATGCAGCAGCCCGTCGTCGCGGACAGGAAGAGTCTGCAGCAGCGCCGCGGTGGACAGACAAGGGACGGCATCCGG
>JAVXVI010000273.1:0-3087 GCA_032230005.1 Actinomycetota bacterium
ACGCCGCCGCGGGACATCGCGATCGCGTCGATCTCCTCGATGAAGCCGATCGCGCCACCCTCCTTGCGGGCGGCCTTGCGCAGCGCCTTGAAGTACGACCGGATCTTCTTCGCGGTCGCGCCGTACCACATGGACTGGAACGACGTCGCGCTCACGAACAGGAAGGGGACGCCGGCCTCGCGGGCCATGGCCCTGGCCAGGTGGGTCTTGCCGGTGCCGGGTGCGCCCTCGAACAGCAGCCCACGGCGCGGGGTGCCGCCCATCTCCTCGGAGAACGTCTTGTAGGCCAGGAAGAGGTTCAGCGACCGGACCACGTCCTCCTTGACCCCGTCGATGCCGACGACGTCGTCGAGCGTGGTCTCGATCTGCTCGGGCCGGTAGACGATGTGCGGCGAGCGCGCCGACATGACCTGCTGGCCGACGGCCATCGCCATCATCAGGCCGAAGAACAGGATGATCGTCAGCAGGAACGGGTCGATGTGCGGCAGCGGGATGACGTTGCCCGGGGCAACGCTCGCCCGCCAGGACAGGAACGCCGCGACCGACAGGATGAAGACCGTGAGCTTGATCCAGCGTCTGCGCCGGCTGTCCTCGCGCTTGACGCCGACGTCGGCGCCACTCATCGACAGCAGGGTTCCAGCCCCCGCCGACAGCAGGTTGCTCAATGACGGGACACGGTCATCGCTGTGGGGCACGGACCACTCCTCGGAGTAACGCACGGTGACCACGAAGCTGGGTCACCTGTGCTGCCTGTGCCCATTGTTCGACGAAACAAGGCTAACCGCCCGCTACACAGCGTGAGAACCACCCGTTCGGCGCATTCAGTCGCGGCGTGTCGTGGCCGATGGCGCTCAGTCGACGCCCGCGAACAGGTCGTCCTCGCGCCCGTACGGGCCGTGACCAGGGCCGCGTTCGCCGCGAACGAGGACGAAGTACTCCGTCCCGAAGGCCTTCTGCCCGACGTTGTTGGACAGGGCGAAAAAGGGCCCGTCGACCGCGATCTGGGTCTTGTGCGCCCGCATCGCCGCCTTCTTGCCCTCGAGGTAGTCGCTGGCGTCGACCTCGGTGCTCACCTGCTCGTCCGGCACCCCGAACGGCAGCTCGTCGGCCGACCCGACCCCGAAAAAGTCGGTGTGGCCGGCCGCGTTCATCGCGTCGATCCCGGCCTGCAGCACGCTCTTGGGGAAGGCCGTGTAGTACAGCTTGGCCGGCTGCCAGGGCTCGCCGAGATCGGGCGCGTACGACGGGTCTCCGGCCTTCTCGAAAGCAGCGACGGTCACGCGGTGCGCCTGGATGTGGTCGGGGTGCCCGTAGCCGCCGTTCTCGTCGTACGTCACCACCGCCTGCGGCCGGGTCTCGCGCATCACCGCGACCAGCTCGCGCGTGGCCTCGTCCAGGTCGGCCTGCCAGAAGCAGTCGGGGCGCTCGTTGGCCGGCGTGCCCATCATCCCGCTGTCGCGCCAGCGACCTGGGCCGCCGAGGAACCGGTGGTCGCGTACGCCGAGGCCCTCCATCGCCGCCGCCAGCTCGCCGATCCGGTGCTGCCCGAGGCCGTCCTCCTTGTCGGCGGCCAGGTGCTCCAGCTCGGGGACGAGGATCTCGCCCTCCTCACCGAGGGTGCAGGTCACGAGCGTCACGAGCGCGTTCTCGGCGGCGTACTTCGCCATGGTCGCGCCCGTCCCGATCACCTCGTCGTCGGGGTGCGCGTGCACCAGCAGCAGCCGGTGCGGGAAGTCCAGCGGCGTGAACGCCTCCGGCTCGGCGATCCCGTCCACCGCCGTCGCCGCCTCGGCGAGCACGGCGTCAGCCGCGTCGACCGGGATCTGCTCCCCCGGGTCAGGCGAGGGCAGCGTCGCATCACTCATGACGCGACCCTAGGAGACCGAACCTTCCTCCCCCAAATGATCACTGCCGGTTTGTGAGCGTGTAGAGGAGGCTGAGTCGGCAGTGATCATTTCGGTGCCCGGTGCGGGCGTCAGTTGAGGGCGGGGTTCTCGGGGTAGCTCGCGGCGAAGGCGATCGGGGCGCCCTGGCGGCGCAGGACCTGGTGCCAGAGCAGCTCGGGCCGGTCGGTGAAGGCGTCGGACGGCAGCGCGTCGAGCACCCACCAGGAGCCCTCCTCGACCTCAGCCTCCAGCTGTCCGGCTGCCCACCCGGCGTAGCCGGCGAAGACCCGCACCTCGGTCACCGCGGTGGCGACGTCGCTGGGAGAAGCGTCGAGGTCGACGGTGCCGAAGGCGGTGCCCGGCGATCCTTCGAGGACCGAGTACGACGCCACCGCTGGCGCGCCGGGCCGGCCATGACCCAGGCAGATCGCGGCGCTGGGCTGGACGGGCCCGCCGGTGAAGACGACGCCGGGCTCTGCGGCGAGCGGGTGCCACATGTCCAGCACCTCGCCGACCTCGGTGCCGGTCGGCCGGTTGAGGACCAGCCCCAGGGCGCCGTCCTCGTCGTCGGACTGAAGGAGCAGGACGACAGTGCGCGCGAAGTTGGGATCGGTCAGCTGCGGGGTCGCGACGACGAGCCGCCCGGTCCAGTCGCTCATGACAGGTCAGGTGGTGGGCTTCGGCCGGCGGCTCTTCGCCCGCAGGTTGGCGTCGAGCTCGACCTTGCGGATGCGCACCGTCGCCGGGGTGACCTCGACGCACTCGTCCTCGCGGCAGAACTCCAGCGCCTGCTCGAGGCTGAGCTGCTTGTGCGGGATGAGCGGCACGAGCACGTCAGAGGAGGACTGACGCATGTTGGTCAGCTTCTTCTCCTTCGTCGCGTTGACGTCCATGTCGTCGGAGCGGGAGTTCTCCCCGACGACCATGCCCTCGTAGACCTCGGTGCCGGGCGGCACGAACATCGTGCCGCGCTCCTGCAGGTTGGCAAGGGCGAAGCCGGTCGTCGGACCGGGCCGGTCGGCGACCAGAGAGCCGGTCGGGCGGGTGCGGATCTCGCCGTGCCACGGCTCGTAGCGCTCGTGCACGTGGTGCAGCAGCCCGGTGCCGCGGGTCTCGGTGAGGAACTCGGTGCGGAACCCGATCAGGCCGCGGGCCGGGACGATGTACTCCATCCGGATCCAGCCGGTGCCGTGGTCGACCA
>JAVXVI010000274.1:0-3209 GCA_032230005.1 Actinomycetota bacterium
GCACCCACTCGGCACGGGTCTACCGGCTGGCCTACCGCCTGACCGGCAATGCGTACGACGCAGAGGACCTCACCCAGGAGGTCTTCGTCCGGGTGTTCCGCTCGCTGTCGAGCTACACGCCGGGCACCTTCGAGGGCTGGCTGCACCGGATCACGACCAACCTGTTCCTCGACATGGTCCGGCGCAAGGCGCGGATCCGCTTCGACGCGCTCCCGGACGACGCGGAGCGACTGGCCAGCAAGGAACGCGGCCCGGCGCAGATCTACGACGACACCCACTTCGACGCCGACGTGCAGGCCGCCCTCGATGCGCTGCCGCCGGACTTCCGCGCCGCCGTCGTGCTGTGCGACCTCGAGGGCCTGTCGTACGAGGAGATCGCCGCCACCCTCGGCATCAAGATCGGCACCGTTCGCAGCCGCATCCACCGCGGCCGCTCGCAGCTGCGCGCCGCCCTGGCCCATCGCGCGCCCGAGTCAGAGGACCAGTCGTGAGTGGCTGCCCTGGCGACCTGCTGTCCGGCCTCGTCGACGGCGAGCTCGACCACCCGACCCGCGAGCGCGTTCTCAGCCACCTGATGGCCTGCCACGACTGCCACGCCGAGGTCGAGACCCTGCGGGCCATCAAGACCCGGCTGTCCTGGGCCGGCGCCGAGACGCCGGTCCCGTCCGAGGACCTGGCCGCACGACTGCTGCGGATGGCCGTTCCGGGCGTCGAGCCGGTAGCCCCGAGTCGCATCCCGGCCGGCACAGCGCGGCCGGTATCCGTCCGGCCGGCCGGACGGCCCGGCACGGCTGCGCGGCCCCGTCGTACGACTCGGTTCCGCCGTCGTACCGTCGGCGGTCTCGTCGCTCTCGGGCTCGGGGCTGCCTTCGTCCTCGGCGGCCAGGCGCCGTCGAAGCCGCAGGTGCCGGTCGACCCGGCAACCGACCAGTTCGTCAGCGACTTCGTCGCGACCACCGTCGAGGTGCCCGCCACCGACCCCGTGGATGCCACGGTGGTCAGGCTCTCCCGCCGATGACCCGCCTGCGCCTCCTGCTGCTCATGGCAGGGGCCGGGACCCTTCTGGCGGGGCTGCCCGCCACCGCCGCCGTCCACGCCGACCCCTCGGTCGGTGCGACCGTCGGCGAGGCACGTGCGCTGCAGCTGCTCAGTGCCGCCTCGCGCGCTGCCCGGACCCGCGTCTACAGCGGCACGCAGTACGTCTCCACCTGGCGGGCCGAGACGGCCAGCTCCAGCGTGGCCGATGTCGAGCACACCAGCGACGGCCGTTCGCTCATCAGCGTCCATCCGACGGCCGGTGGCGTCGTGGACAGCACCCTCACGCTGACCACGGATCTCGACGCCCGCCTGGTCGCGCTGCTCGCGCAGCACTACGACCTGTCCGTCGCCCCGGACGTCACCTGCAACGGCCGCCCCGCCCACGTGGTCGAGGCAACCCGGCAGGGCGCACCCGGTCAGGTCGCCGGCCGGTTCTGGATCGACGCGGACAGCGCCCTCCTCCTGCGCCGCGAGGTGTTCGACCAAGCCGGCCGGCTGGTGCGCAGCAGCGCGTTCGCGAACATCGAGGTCGAGGGCACGTCGATCCCGTCCGTCGAGGCGGCCGCGAGCGCCCCCGACCGCCTGAGCTCGGACGCTCTCGACCGGCTGCGCGCAGACGGCTGGCAGATCCCGGCGACGCTCCCGGGCGAGCTCGAGCTGTTCGACGCGCGGCTGCGCACCCACGAGGGCGAGCGGGTGCTTCACCTGTCCTACTCCGACGGGCTGTCGACGCTGTCGCTGTTCGCCCAGCGCGGCCGCCTCGGCACCGCTCGGATGGCTGGCTTCACCAAGCAGAAGCTCGGCGGCGCCGCCATCTGGGTGCGCCCGACGTCGCCAGAGCGGGTTGTCTGGGGCGGTGGTGGCCGGGTGTTCACGCTGCTGTCCGACGCGCCGCCGGAGGCGGTCCACGCCGTGGTCACGACCCTGCCGCACGAGAAGCTGCCCAAGACGGGCATCGTGGCCCGGCTGCAGCGCGGCCTGGCCCGGCTCGGATCCTGGCTCAACCCCTTCGACTGACACCTCACGTCGACCTCACGGACAGCACGCGAGACTGTCGCCCGTGAGCAACGACAGCAGCGACGCCTCCACGCCACCCCCCGCCCCGTGGTGGTCCCGTGCCGACACCGACCAGTGGGGTGCGCCGGCCGAAGCTCCGAGCGCCGCACCGAGCACTGCGCCGTACGGCGAGACGACCGCGTTCGGCACCCAGCCCTACGGCAGTGCGCCGTACGGCACCACGACCCACAACGCGCCGTACTCCGGCACGACGACCACCGCCCCGCTCTGGGGTGAGCCGGTCTCGACCGGTGCGCCGGCCTGGGGCTACCCGACCGACACGATCGGCGGCCCGCTCTCGTCGCACACCCCGAAGCGGGCAGGGTTGCTCGCCACCGTTGGTGCCGCGCTGGCGGTGGCCCTGGTGGCGGGCGGTACGGCGGGCTACGTCGCCGGCCGACAGTCCAACTCGAGCTCGCTGACCGACCCGTCCGCCAGCCTCGGCACCGGCTCGTCGACCTCCTCCACCCTCAACCGCGCCCCCGACTCCGTCGCCGGCATCGCCGCGCGGGTGCTCCAGTCCGTCGTCAACATCTCGGTGACAGCGCCCTCGGGCTCGGGCACCGGTTCGGGTGTCGTCATCCGCTCCGACGGCTACGTGCTCACCAACAACCACGTCGTCGACGCGCCCAGCGCCGTGGTGACCGTGTCCTTCAACGGCGCAGAGGGCGTCGAGGTCCCCGCCCAGATCGTCGGTCGCGACCCCGACACCGACCTCGCCGTCATCAAGGTCCAGACCGACAAGAAACTCGTCCCTGCTGCCCTCGGCCAGTCCCGCAGCCTCGTCGTCGGCGACCCGGTCATCGCGATCGGCTCGCCGCTGGGCCTCGCCGGCACCGTCACGACCGGCATCATCAGCGCCCTCAACCGCACGGTGAACGTGCCGGGAGAGAACGGCGGCCGTACGCCGCTGTTCAACGCCATCCAGACCGACGCGGCCATCAACCCGGGCAACTCCGGTGGCGCGCTCGTCGACGCCAAGGGCCAGGTCATCGGTATCAACTCCGCGATCGCCACCCTGGGCGCCGGCTCGGGCGGGTTCGGCGGGAGCACCCAGAGCGGCAGCATCGGCGTCGGCTTCGCCATCCCGATCGACGAGGCCCGCTCGGTGGCCG
>JAVXVI010000275.1:0-3201 GCA_032230005.1 Actinomycetota bacterium
TCGGTTGCCCCTCGCGCGGGTCCTCCTCCGGCTCGACCCACATGTCCGGGAACCGCCGCTCACTCACGCTGAGCTCTCCTGGACCGACCGGGCGACAGCCTCGAGCCGGGCCACGTAGTCACCCCACCAGGCCGCATCCACCTCTGCCATGTTGTCGTTGCCGAGGCGCAGCCCGACCGCCCCGTCGAGAAGCTCCCGGACGATGTCGGCATGCCCGGCGTGGCGGTTCGTCTCTGCGATCACGTGAACCAGGATCCGGTGCAGGGTGGTGCTCGCGTGCTCCGCCGGCCACCACGGCACCCGGCCGACCGCCGTCAGGTCCAGCTCCGAGATCGTGACGTCCGCATGTGCCCACACGCGGCGGTAGAGCCCGACGATCTCCTCGCGCGCCTCGCCAGCCGTGGCCCACATGTCCTCGTTCGGATCGGCGTCGTCCGAGAACCACGGCATGGGCTCGGGGAAGGGCCGGTCGAAGGTCGCGCCGAAGTACCCGGCCTCCACGGCGGCCATGTGCTTGACGAGCCCCAGCAGGTTGGTTCCGGTCCGTGTCATCGGCCGGCGGCCGTCGTACTCCGAAAGCCCCTCGAGCTTCCAGACGAGCGCGTCGCGGGCCACCTGCAGGTAGCGCTGCAGATCCGCCTTGGCATCGGGTTGCGTCATGCCCGCCAGTCTGCCAAGCCCGCGCTTGCGGTGCCCGGGCCGAGATCGTCCGTAGGGTGGCCCGGTGCCCCTCGACGGACTGCGGACAGTGACGGCGACGCGTTACGTCACGCCGCTGCGCGAAGGCGGATCGCTGCCCGGGCTGATGGAGGCCTCCGACCTCGGCACCTACGTCGTGAAGTTCGTCGGCGCGGGCCAGGGCCGCAAGGTCCTCGTCGCGGAGATCGTCTGCGGCGAGCTCGCCCGCGCCCTCGGCCTGCCGGTCCCCGAGATCGTGCTCGTCGAGGTCGACCCGCTGCTCGGCCGGTCCGAACCGGACGAGGAGGTGCAGGACCTGCTTCGCGCCAGCCCAGGTCTCAACCTCGGCATGGACTTCCTCCCCGGCTCGCTCGGCTACGACCCCGTCGCTCACGTCGTCGAGCCCGATCTGGCCAGCCGGATCTTGTGGTTCGACGCACTCATCAGCAACGTCGACCGCAGCTGGCGCAACCCCAACCTGCTCATGTGGCACCGGCAGCTGCAGCTCATCGACCACGGTGCCTCGCTGCTGTTCCACCACAGCTGGCCGCGGGCGGACACGATGATCGACCGTGCGTACGACGTGGACGACCACGTCCTGTCCGGTCAGGCCACCGCGCGTGCTGCAGCTGACGGCGAGCTGGCCGACCGGGTCACCGCCTCAGTGCTGCAGGACGTCCTCGACCTGGTACCCGACATCTGGCTGTCCGACGAGCCCGGCTTCGACAGCGCCGACGCGCTGCGCGCCGCGTATGTGCACCACCTGCACCAGCGCGCGCTACGGCACGAGGGATGGCGGCCATGAGCGTCTTCGAGTACGCCGTCCTGCGTGCCGTGCCACGGGTGCAGCGCGGCGAGTACGTCAATGTCGGCGTGGTTCTCTACTGCCAGGAGATGGACTTCCTCCACGCCCTTGCCCACATCGACGAGGACCGGCTGCGCGCCATCGACCACGACGTCGACCTGGCCGCCGTCGACGAGGCGCTCGACGCGGTCTGCCGCACCTGCGAGGGCGAGGGTCCGGCCGGTGCCACCTCGCTCGGTCAGCGCTTCCGCTGGCTGACGGCGCCGCGCAGCACCGTCCTGCAGGCCGGCCCCGTGCACAGCGGCGTCACCGACGACCCCGCCGGACAGTTGCGGCACCTGCTCGACACCCTCGTGCGCTAGATACGCTCCAGGATCGTCACGTTGGCCTGCCCGCCGCCCTCGCACATCGTCTGCAGCCCGTAGCGACCACCGGTCCGCTCCAGCTCGTGCAGCAGGGTCGTCATGAGCCGAGCACCTGTCGCGCCGAGCGGGTGACCCAGCGCGATGCCGCCGCCGTTGACGTTGACTTTGGCCAGGTCGGCGCCGGTCTCTCGCTGCCAGGCGAGCACGACCGAGGCGAAGGCCTCGTTGATCTCGATGAGGTCCATGTCCTCGATCGACATGCCGGTCTTCTTCAGTGCATGTGCGGTGGCCGGGATCGGTGCGGTCAGCATCAGCACGGGGTCGGCGCCTCGCACCGACAGGTGGTGGATGCGGGCCCGCGGGGTGAGGCCGTGCTCGCGTACGGCGGCCTCCGACGCGACCAGCAGTGCAGCTGCCCCGTCGGTGATCTGGCTGGCGACGGCAGCGGTGACCCGGCCGCCCTCGATGAGCGGCTTCAGCCCGGCCATCTTCTCGAGCGTCGTGTCCCGTCGGGGCCCGAGGTCCTCGGTGACGTCGCCGTACGCCGCTATCTCCTTCGTGAACCGGCCCTCGTCCATCGCGGCAAGCGCCCGCCGGTGGCTCTCGAGCGCGAACGCCTCCATCTCCTCGCGCGAGATGTCCCACTGCTTCGCGATGGCATCAGCCGACGCGAACTGCGACAGCGGCTCGGTGCCGTAGCGCGCCACCCACCCCTTGGATCCGGTGAACGGCTCGTCGAAGCCGTACTGCTGCCCGGCCAGCATCGCGGACGAGATCGGGATGGCGCTCATGTTCTGCACACCGCCGGCCACGACCAGATCCGCCGTGCCGCTCATCACGGCCTGCGCGGCGAAGTGCACCGCCTGCTGCGACGACCCACATTGCCGGTCGACGGTGACGCCCGGGACCTCCTCGGGGAGGCCGGCCACGAGCCAGCAGGTCCGCGCGATGTCGCCCGCCTGCGGCCCGATCGTGTCGACGCACCCGAAGACAACGTCATCGACGGCTGCCGGGTCGACTCCGGAGCGCTCCATCAAAGCTGTCAGCACGTGCGCGCCGAGGTCCGCCGGGTGCACGCCCGCGAGCCCGCCGCCGCGCCGCTGCACGGGACTGCGCACGGCTTCGACGAGGTAGGCCTCAGCCATCAGCATCTCCTTGCGAGAGGAAGGCGGGGAACTCGCCGCCGCCGTCGACGTACAGGTCGGCCCCGGTGATGAAGCCGGCGTCCGGCGAGCACAGCATCAGGCAAGCAGCGGCGACGTCAGCGGGCGAACCCAGGCGACCGGCCGGGATGCTCGACGCCGCACTGGGCTGGTAGTGCTCGGCCTCCGTCGCGATGAGACCCGGCGACAC
>JAVXVI010000276.1:0-4325 GCA_032230005.1 Actinomycetota bacterium
CGGACGCCGGGCACCCGCCCGTAGAGCGCGAAGCCCATGGCGTCGAGCAGCGTCGTCTTGCCCGCGCCGGTGTCGCCGTGAAGCAGGAACAGCCCGGCTTCGGAGAGCGCGTCGAGGTCGACCTCCACGGTCCCGGCGAACGGACCGAACGCTGTCAGCCGCAGGTGGTGCGGGCGCATCAGGCGGCACCGCTGCGCCGGGTGCCCTCGATCGCCGAGGTCAGCAGGGCCAGCTCGTTGTCGTCCGGTGGAGTGCGGCGGACGTGCTCGACGAAGGCGGCGCCGATCTCCAGCGGCGTGCGACCTGCGACACGGGCGGCGTAGGTCGCCGTGTCGGCCGTCGCGCCGTCGGGCTCGTGGCGCAGGACCAGGACGTGGGGGAAGCGAGCGGTCAGCCGCGCCATCGCGTCGTCCGGCCGGGCCGCATCCGTCAGGGTCACCTGCAGCCAGTCGCCTGTCACGCCGTCGTACGACGAAGAGCTGAGCAGGTCCGGCAGCTTCCCCTTGAGGGTGGACAACCGCCGCGGCACCGGCGCCGGCACGTGCTCCACGCGCGACAGGCCGGACGCGGACAGCTCGACGAGCCAGGAGCCCTTGGTGTGCGCGGCCTCGGAGAAGGAGTAGGCCAAGGGCGAGCCGCTGTAGCGCAGCCCGTCGGCGAGGACCTGAGGACCGTGCAGGTGACCGAGGGCGGAGTAGGTGAAGCCGTCGAACAGCGATGCGGCAACGCTGGCGACCCCGCCGACGCTGATGTCGCGCTCGCTGTCGCTGGCCTCCGCCTGTCCGACCCATGCATGGGCCAGCACGACCGAGCGGGCAGCCCTGCCATCGAGGTCGGCGCGCACGGCCGTCAGCGCCGCGGCGAGCACGGCGCCATGGCCGCGGCCCGTCTCGGGTGGCAGCTCGGCGCGCACAGCCTCCGGCTCGAGGTAGGGGATGCCGTAGACGGCGACCGGGCCGGCGTCGTCCTCAAGCAGGACGGGGACGGCGCAGTCGGCGACCCGGGTCCGCAGGTGGACCCCTGCCGCGTCGACGAGCCGGCTGCCGAAGCCGAGCCGTCGGGCGGAGTCGTGGTTGCCACTGATGAGGACGACCCGCGCGCCGGCCTCGCGCAGCCGCACCAGGGCGGACTCGCACAGCTCGACTGCATCGAGAGAGGGCACTGCCCGGTCGTAGACGTCGCCGGCGACGAGGACCACATCGACGCGCTCGGAGCGCACCGTCTCGACGAGGCTGTCGAGGAAGGCGGCCTGGGCGTCGCGCAGGTCAGCGCGGTGCAGGGACCTGCCGAGGTGCCAGTCGGAGGTGTGCAGCAGCCGCATGCCCCGACGGTAGGTCGGAGGTCGGACAGAAACCGGGTCCGACGCGCGGTACGGCGTGAGGGCCGGGGGGAGCCCTCACGCCGTACGGCCCCTCAGTCGTCGTCGGGCTTGGCGACCTTGGGCCGGCGCGGAGCGGAGGCATTGACGCGCAGGGCAAGCCAGCTGCCGTCGGCGAGCCGGCGGGCCTTGACCGACAGGTGGTCGCCCTTGCGCAGGTCCGCCGCGGTGGCTCGCTTGTCGCCACGGCGCACGACCGTTGCCGCGTTGAGCGTCAAGGTGACGACGGTGCGGTGCATCCGCCGGTCGCCGCCCTTGACGGCCATCGTGATCGTGGCCGTCGCGGTGTCGCTGGGCGCGATCGCGATGGTCGCCGTGGGCGTGTCCGTCAGGACACCCGTGAGCTCGACCACTCGCTTCGGGTGGGCCTTGTGCGCCGGCTCGTGCCCCTTGGGCGAGGCCAGCGCGGAGCCCGTCATGAGGGTCAGGACCGCGACGACGGTGGTGACGACGGCGGGGACGGCGGCGGGCAGTCGGCGCACGGGGAGCTCCTCTGGGTCAGGTGGCTCCCTTGCCTTCGACCGACCGGACCTGCGATCCGTTGCGCCAAGCAGGTGATGCCGCCCGCGGGCACCCCGAAATCACCCGCTACCGTGCACGTATGGAGCGCCCCCGAAGCGACGTACCCGCCTACATCGCCGCCGTAGCCGCCATCGCCATCACCGGCGGGATCATCTACGCCGTCGTCGACGCCTCGATCGTCGAGGCGACCTTCGACAGCAACACCCCCAACGGCACCACGAGCGGCCCGCCCGCGTCGTTCGAGAAGCCGTAGCGCGAGCGCACAAGCAGGACTCTGCGGCTGAACGGCGAATCCCTGGGGCACCCGTACCCCCAGCGCTCGGAGTCGACATGTCCCGCCGCCTCGCCCTCACCGCAACGACCCTGATGGTCGCGGCCCTCGCCGTCGCCCCCGCTGCCCACGCCGGGCCGGCCAAGTCGATGAAGGGCAGCTACAAGGTCACGCTCACCCCCGACCCGACGCTGGAGGCGACCGGTCAGGTCGGCGACGGCTGTCAGGCCCTCAACCCGGCGGCGGTGGACAACCACAAGCTCACGGTGCCCGGCGCCGGCACACTGCACGTGGTCCTCGACTCGCCGGACCCGACCGGCACCGGCAACGCCGACTGGGACCTCTGGATCATGGACAGCGACGGCACGACCGTCCTCGACGGCTCGCACGGCGGCAGCGCCCACGAGGAGACGACCGACAAGTTCAAGAAGGGCCAGCAGGTCACGATCTCGGTCTGCAACCTGCTCGGCGGCAGCGACGGCACCGTCACCTACGAGTTCAAGGGCAAGTAGCCTTCGCTCCGCTTTGCGGTGATCTGAGCCGGATCGAGCAACAGGGGGCGGCGGTGACCTCGGAGGCGGCAGCACTGCCTGGCTCCGGCACGCCGCCCGCCCTGCCGGCCCTCCCCGGGGTGTCGGCCCGGGCGGCAGAGGACTTCGCCGGTCTCTACACGGCGGAGTTCTCCCGGCTGGCCGGCTACCTTGCGGCACTGACCGGCAGTCCCGACGCCGGCCGGGATGCAGCGCAGGAGGCGTTCACCCGGCTGTTCGCCAGGTGGCGCGCCGTCCGCGAGCCACGCGCGTTCGTCTACGTCGTCGGCACCAACCTGTGCCGCTCCTCCTGGCGGCAGGGTGGCCGCGAGCGCGGTGCGATCAGTGCCCTCGCCGCAGCAGTGCCCGCCGACCAGCCGGCGCACGACCCCTGGCTGCTCGACCTGGTGCACCGGCTCCCGGTGCGGCTGCGCGAGGTCGTGCTGCTGCACTACTACGCCGACCTGCCGGTGGCCCAGGTGGCGGCTGCCGTGCATCGGCCGGTCGGGACGGTGAAGAGGCGGCTGCACGAGGCGCGGGCTGCACTCGCGGCGGCGGTCGCCGAGAGCGAGGGTGCGCCATGACGCTGCCGAGCCCCGGGTTCGCCGAGGTGCTGCCGCCCGCCGACGGCCTGCGGCTTGCGTTCGCATCAGCCCGTCGTCGCCGACGCCGCAAGGCAGCCGTCGGGATGGGAGTCGGCGCCGTCGTACTCGCCACTGCCCTTGCCATCAGCCCGCCGACCGGGCGCTCCGTCCTGCAGCAGCCCGTGCAGCCGGCCGGCAGCACGCACCCACCCGCCCTGCCGGGGATCGAGGTACCGCCTCCCCACCGGGTCGTTCCCACCCCGGCGGGCCCAGCCGCACCGTCGACGAAGCAGGCCGGGGGCTTCACCCTGGACCGGGTCGCCGTTGTCGCCGGGCAGCAGCATGGTCCGGCCTCGTCGAGCTGCGGATTCGCGCGACGGGACCACCTGCTCTGCGCCGGCTTCCGCGCCAACACGACGGGACGTACGACGGTGACCGTGCGCGTCTGCGCGCCCCGGTCCGCCGCGCTTGTCGTCTCACGGTCCAGCAGCCAGGACGTGCAGGTCGCCACGGGCAGCTGCGTCCTGCCCGTCGGCCCTTAAGGCAGGCGCTGCGCGCCGACGGGTCGGGCGGGATGCGTCCACTCGATCAGCAGCAGCGTTGCATCGTCGCGCAACGGACCCGATTGGAATTCCAAGCACGCCTGGACGAGCCGGCGCAGGATCTCCGATGCCATCAGGCCCGATGCGGAGGCGCGCACGCACAGGTCGGAGAGCCTGTCGATGCCGAACTCCTCGTCCTCGTCGGACCGCGCTTCCACGACGCCGTCGGTGTACAGCAGGACGAGGTCACCCGGCTGCAGGGACAGCTCTGACAGCTGGGGCTCGACGTCCTGGTGCAGGCCGAGCCCGAGTGGCAGGACGGCGTTCTGCTCGAGGTCGGTGAGCACAGAGCCGTCACGGACGACGATCGGCGCCGGATGCCCGGCGGAGACCCAGGACAGCTGCCCGGTGTGCACGTCCAGCCGGGCGAGGAGAGCCGTCGCGAAGCCGTCGCCAACGACACCTTCAACGGCCGCGTCCATCGCCGTGACCATCGAA
>JAVXVI010000277.1:0-3245 GCA_032230005.1 Actinomycetota bacterium
AAGACAGCACTGACGCCCTGCAGGGCCGCGTCGAGTGACTCGGGCACGGTCAGGTCACCTGAGACCACCTCCACGGCCGCCGGCATCGCGGCCGGTCCGCGGCTGAGCGCGCGGACCGGTACGCCGGCGTCCAGCAACTCGTCGATCACGACCCGCCCGATCTGACCGGTGCCGCCCGTCACGAGAACCGGTGCCCTGCTTTCGCGTGTCATCGGCCCGCACCCTAGGGCTAGCAGCAGGCCGTGTCGGCGCCTTCCTCGGACAGCGTCTTCGGGCTGACACCGAAGGTCTCGCTGTCCGCCAGCACGGTGTAGACCTCCCAGCGCTCGCCGTCCGGGGCCTGCACCCAGACCTTGTCCTGCGTGGCGAAGCAACACGTGGTGCCGATCTCCTCATCGGTGAACAGCCCCTCGCCGGAGAGCCGCGCGATCTCGCCGTGCACCGTCGCGCTGTCCGTGACCTCGACACCGAGGTGGTTGAGGGTGCCGCCCTTGCCGGGGTTCTCGAGCAGCACCAGCTTGAGGGGCGGGGAGGCCACCGCGAAGTTGGCGTATCCGGGGCGCAGCTTCGCCGGCGCCGTGCCGAACAGCTTCGAGTAGAAGGCGACAGCCGCTTCGAGGTCGTCGACGTTGAGCGCGAGCTGCACCCGACCCGTGTCCGGCGGGAGAGCGGGCTGTACGGCGAGGGCGGGGCTGTCGGTCGTGGCGGTCACGTTGACTCCTTGATTAGACGAATGTCGAACTGCGCCCACGGTGACGTATTGCTAGATGTTCGTCAAGGGATTGCTTGATGTTCATCTATCTTCTGGCAGACTAGCCCTGTGCCCAAGCCGCTGCCCCTGCTCGACATCACCGCTCCTGTCTGCTGCGCCCCGCTCGCCTCGGGTCCGATCAGCGAGGTGGACGCGTTGCAGATCGCGCTGCGTCTGAAGGCCTTGGCCGATCCGGTCCGCGTCCGGCTGATGTCGTTGATCCTCGCCGAGGCGGACACGGGCGTCTGCACCTGCGATCTCGCGCCCGCCGTCGGCGTCGCGGAGGCGACCGTGAGTCACCACATGAAGCAGCTGCGCGACGCCGGCCTGGTGGAGGGCACTCGCAAGGGCACCAACACGTACTACCGCCCCCATCCCGAAGGCCTCGGCGCGCTCTGCCGGGTCATCGACCCGACCTGCTGTTGAGAGCCACCATGACAGCCCTGTGGCGGAAGGCGTTCGCGGAGCTGCTCGGAAGTGCGCTGCTGGCCGCGACGGTCGTCGGCTCCGGCATCGCCGCGCAGAGGCTCTCGCCCCAGGACACCGGGCTGCAGCTGCTGGAGAACAGCCTCGTCACCGGCGCGGTGCTCGTCGCACTGATTCTTGCGCTGGGACCGGTGTCGGCCGCCTTCAACCCCGCAGTCACTCTCGCCGAGCGCGCCCTCGGCGCCATCACCTCAACAGCCGCTGCCGTCTTCATCGCCGCGCAGGTGCTCGGGTGCTGCCTGGGAGTCGTCATCGCGAACCTGATGTTCGACCTCGACGCTGTCAACATCAGCCACCATCACCGCGCCACAGGTGGGCTGTGGCTCGGTGAGGTCGTCGCGACCTTCGGCCTGGTCGTGGTGATCTTCGGTGTCGTCCGAGCCGGCCGCGCACCTCTGGTCGCGTTCGCGGTCGGTGCCTACATCAGTGCGGCGTACTGGTTCACCAGCAGCACGTCGTTCGCCAACCCCGCCATCACCGTTGCTCGGAGCCTGTCGAACTCGTTCGCCGGCATCGCTCCGTCATCGGTCCCGATGTTCGTGCTGATGCAGCTCCTCGGTGCAGCGCTCGCGGTGGGCGCCGTGCTGGCTCTCTACCCGAACGCCCGCCAGGTCGCCGATGACCTCACCCACCTCGACCGCGCGCAGTCGCGCCAGGAGACCCGCCCGTGACCGACAAGCCCGTCATTCTGTTCGCGTGCGTCCACAACGGTGGACGTTCTCTCGCGGCCAAGGTCCTGGCCGAGCACTACGGCGTAGACAGGGTCGAGGTGCGCTCGGCCGGCAGCGAACCCGGCGACGACCTGAACCCCGCTGTCGTGCAGGTCCTGCACGAACGCGGCCTGTCCACCGCGGGCGAGGCGCCAAAGCTCCTGACGTACGACGGCGTGCAGCAGGCCGACATCGTCATCACCATGGGCTGCGGCGAGATGTGCCCGGTGTTCCCCGGGAAGACGTACGAAGACTGGGAGCTCGCCGACCCCAAGGGCCAGGACATCGAGACCGTCCGGCGCATCGTCGACCAGGTTGACGCACATGTGCAGGGTCTCTTGAGCCGAATCACGTGATGTCGGTGGGAGCGCGTTAGAGTTGACCGCGAGCCGACATCCGTACGGACTTGCGGAAATGCTGCTCGCGGTGCCAGTGTTGTCGTCCACGAGCCTGCGGTGACGGCTCGACGACGACGGGGGAGGCGGCCAACGGATGGGCACGATCGGCGACAGCCTGGCCGAGGGCTGGTGGATGTTCTACGACACGCTGTGGGCCCTCGTGCTGGGTTTCGGCCTGTCGGGTGCGGTGCAGGCCTTCGTGTCCAAGGGCGAGATGCAGCGCGTCCTCGGCGACCACCGGGCGCCGGCCGTCGTGCGAGCGACCTTCTTCGGCATGGTCAGCTCGTCCTGCTCCTACGCCGCCAGCGCGTTGGCCAAGAGCCTGTTCTCGCGAGGCGCTGACTTCACCAGCTCGATGATCTTCATGTTCGCCAGCACCAACCTCGTCATCGAGCTCGGTGTCGTCATGTGGCTGCTGCTGGGCTGGCAGTTCGCGTTGGCGGAGTTCATCGGTGGCGTGGTCATGATCGCGTTGCTCGCGTTCCTGCTGCCGCGCGTCGTCAACGTCGCCGAGCTCGATGCCGCGCGCGACCGGCTGCGCAGCGGCAAGGGCGCGATGGGCGGGCACGAAGCGCACGCAGCGATGAACCAAGATGCGCACCCCGACAAGCCGTGGCGGCAGCGGATCGCATCGAGAGCGGGCTGGTCGGATGCGGCCGGCTACACGATCAGCGATGTCACCATGCTGCGCAAGGAGCTCGTCATCGGCTACGTCGTCGCCGGCTTCGCCGCCATGGCTGTGCCGGTGTCGGTGTGGAAGGCGCTGTTCCTGTCCGGCCATGGCTTCTGGTCCGTGCTGGAGAACGTCATCGTCGGACCCGTCCTCGCGTTCATCAGCTTCGTCTGCTCGGTGGGCAACGTCCCGCTGGCCGCGGCGCTGTGGAAGGGCGGCATCGGCTT
>JAVXVI010000278.1:0-3190 GCA_032230005.1 Actinomycetota bacterium
GTCGGTGGTGACGACGGTCGCGGTGTCCCAGGGCGTCTGGCGGGTGGTGCGGGTCGACATGACGACGGGGGCGGAGACGCCCGTCGTGGTTGCGGAGGACGTGTACGGGCCAGTGGCCGTCAGTGCGGACAGGCGCACGCTGTGCGTGGCGAAGATGATCGTGCGCAACCAGTCCGGGGATGGGCCGGCAGAGACGCGCCTGATGCTGCTGCCGGTCGACGGCGGTGCCGGCAGGCTGCTCACGACGTCGGAGAAGATCGTCAGCGCCGGCGCGTTCCGACCGGACGGCACTTCCGTGTTCTTCTCGACGCACCCGTCGAACTGGTCCGAGGTCGCCGAGCTCGTGCTGGCTGTCGGCCGCGAGATCCCGTGGACGCAGACCTACAACAACGCCGAGGTTGTGACCGGGGTCCGGGCGCGGCCGCACGACGTGACCCCAGTTGTGTCGTTGGCCGCCTCGACGATCAGCGCGGGGCAGCGGGTCGTGGTCACGTACCGCGGTGCGCCGAACACGACGGTGCAGATCCTGTCGAAGACGCAGCCGGCAGCGTCGTACCGCGTGATCGGGACGGTTGTTCTCGACGCGTCCGGAGTCGGTACGTCGTCGCACGCTCCGCAGCGGAACACGCGGATCATGGCGCGGACGTATTCCGGGCTGGAGAGCGGGCAGCCGCTGATCTCGGTGCGGTCTGTTGCGTCGATCTCGGCGACCCGGGTGGGGATGCGGACGTACTCCTTCACCGGGAAGGTGTATCCGGCGCTGACCGGCCGGGTGGTGCGTCTGTATGGCAACGGGGCGCTTGTGGCATCGGCGCGATGCGACAGCCGGGGCACGTACACGATCCGCAAGACGTTCCCGGCGGGCACCGCGAGCTTCCAGGTCCGGACCGCCAATGACGCCTACAACCTCGCGGCAACGAGTCCAAGCATCAGGGTCCGGATCTACTGACCCCCTCCGCACCGACCTGCGGCTTTCGTGGAGCGGGCGACCGGGATCGAACCGGCACCATCAGTTTGGAAGACTGAGGCTCTACCATTGAGCTACGCCCGCAGATTCAATACAGCGCGCCTGACCCGTAGAGTCTGGGGGCCACGCGGGGCGTAGCGTAGTGGCTAGCGCGCCTGCTTTGGGAGCAGGAGATCGGGAGTTCGAGTCTCCCCGCCCCGACCACACCCGCCATCCGCCGTACTCGCATGCCCGAGAGGACCTTCCTGTGCAGAGCGCCGTCGAGACCCTGAGCCCGACCCGGGTCCGGCTGACCGTGACGGTCCCGTTCGACGAGCTCAAGCCCGAGCTCGACGCGGCGTACAAGAAGGTCGGCAGTCAGGTGCGGGTCCAGGGCTTCCGCCCGGGCAAGGTGCCGCCGCGGGTGCTCGACCAGCGCGTCGGGCGCGGCGTCGTCCTCGACGAGGCTGTGAACAGCGCCATCCCGCGGCTGTATGGCGAGGCTCTCGAGGCCGAGGACCTGGCCCCGGTCAGCCAGCCCGAGCTCAACGTCACCGAGTTCGCCGACGGCGACAAGCTGGCGTTCACGGCCGAGGTCGACATCCGGCCGCACTTCGACGTACCCGCCTTCGACTCGCTCAGCGTCACGGTCGACGACGTCGTCGTCGACGAGGCAAAGGTCGACGAGCAGCTCGAGGGGCTGCGCGAGCGGTTCGCGAAGCTGTCGCCGGTCGAGCGGGCTGCCGCCGACGGTGACTACGTGACGATCGACCTGGCCGCGACGGTCGACGGCGACGAGGTGCCTGGTGGCACCGCCAGCGGCCTGAGCTACCAGGTCGGCGCCGGTGACCTGCTCGACGGTATCGACGACGCGCTGCGCGGGGCATCCGCCGGAGACGCCAAGACCTTCCAGACCAAGCTGGTCGCCGGCGAGTTCGAGGGCCGGGAGGCCGAGGTCGCCTTGACGGTCCGGGCGGTGCAGGAGCGTGAGCTGCCGACCCTCGACGACGCCTGGGCGACCGAGTCGACGGGGTTCGAGTCCCTCGACGCGCTGAAGGCCGACATCCGTTCCCGGCTCGACCGGGTCCAGCGGCTCGAGCAGGGCGTGGCTGCACGCGACAAGGTCCTCGAGGCCCTGCTCGGCCAGGTCGAGGTACCGCTGCCGGAGTCGGTCGTCGAGACCGAGGTGGAGTGGCGCCGCCGTGCCGCCGAGGACCAGCTGACCCGGGCCGGGGGCGACCTCGCCGCCTACCTCGAGACCGAGGGCAAGACCGAGGAGGAGTTCGAGTCCGAGCTCCAGTCCGGTGCCCGCGAGGCGGTCAAGGCCCAGCTCGTCCTCGACGCGATCGCCGACAAGGAAGAGCTGGGCGTCAACGACGCCGAGCTGACCGACCAGGTCGTACGACGCGCTGCGCGAGCCGGTGTCTCGCCCGATCAGTACGCGCAGTCCCTCGTCCAGTCAGGGCAGCTCTCGGGACTCATCTCCGAGGTCCGCCGGGGCAAGGCGCTGGCGACCGTCATGGAGGCGGCGACCATCCAGGACGCGTCGGGCAACACGGTGGACCTCGAGCAGCTCCGCGATGACATGAGCGGACCGGCCGGTCCCGCTGCGGACACGCAGATGGACGACGAGGGCCGGCCGTACCACGTCCACGACGACGGAGCGGTCCACTACCTCGACGAGGACTGACGTCGTACGACGCCTGATCGCCTGTTTGGCCCCTTGCCAACGGCGCCGGTCTCACTAGGATCTGCTTTTTCCTGTCGCTCCAGATCCCCGGCGATGCGCCTGCACCAGCGCTCCGAGAGGGCCTCGGATGGTCGGCATCGCCAGTCGTCTCACCTTCCAGCGCCGTTCGCGTCGCAACGCGCTGATCGCGCTGCGGGCCCTGCGCAAGCGCCGGGCCGAGGAGCTGGAGGCGCTCCGCGCCGTCGCTGCCTGCGAGTCCTCGCGGACGGCGGCGCGGTGACCGAACCGGCTTCCTCCGGGCCACGCCGGCCGGAGGGCGGCGCCGACGTCAGTGAGCCGGCCGAGCTCTCGCGCCGTCGGGGCGCGCGCGCCGTTGAGGTGGCCGACCTCGAGCAGCTCCGGTTCCATGCCGCTCAGGACCGGGCCGCCGCCGCTCAGGACCGGGCTGCCGCCGCCCTGGACCGGAGAGAAGCAGCGCTGGATCGTGACCGCGCTGCGGAGTACCTCCGTCAGACGTACCGGGACAGCCTGACAGGAGCACTGCAGCGCGAGGC
>JAVXVI010000279.1:0-9216 GCA_032230005.1 Actinomycetota bacterium
CGACGTCGCCGCAGTCGCGGCAGTTGCCTGACAGCAGGGAAGGATGAGGACATGGACACCCCCAGCACTTTTCTCGCGGACGACGGGCGCTACGGAAAGATGCGCTACCGCCGATCCGGCCGCAGCGGCATCGAGCTGCCGATGATCTCGCTCGGGTTCTGGCAGAACTTCGGGGACGACCGACCCCTCGAGACGCAGCGCGCAGTCATGCACCGCGCGTTCGACCTTGGCATCACCCACTTCGACCTGGCCAACAACTACGGGCCGCCCTACGGCGCGGCCGAGGTCAACGCCGGGCGGGTGCTCGCGCAGGACTTCCGGCACTACCGGGACGAGCTCATCATCAGCACCAAAGCCGGCTGGGACATGTGGCCCGGCCCGTACGGCGACCGGGGATCCCGCAAGTACCTGCTGGCCAGCCTCGACCAATCGCTGCGCAGGCTCGGCCTCGACTACGTCGACATCATGTACAGCCACCGGCCCGACCGCGATACCCCACTCGAAGAGACGATGGGTGCGCTGCACACCGCGGTGCAGCAAGGCAAGGCGCTGTACGTCGGCATCTCGTCCTACGGACCAGAGCGCACCCGTCAGGCCGCCGCCATCCTCCGCGACCTCGGTACACCGTTGCTCATCCATCAGCCGTCGTACTCGATGCTCAACCGATGGGTCGAGAACGGGCTGCTCGACGCACTCGACGAGGTCGGCGCCGGCTGCATCGCCTTCACGGCACTCGCACAAGGCCTGCTCACCGGCAAGTACCTCGACGGCGTCCCTGCCGGGTCCCGCGCCTCGCGTGACGACTCGACTCTCCCGCGCGAGGCGCTCTCGGAACAACGGGTGCGCGCCCTGCAGGACCTGAACGACATCGCCGGCCGCCGCGGCCAGTCGCTGGCGCAGATGGCTCTGTCCTGGGTGCTGAGGAGTCCGCGCATCACTTCCGTCGTCGTGGGCGCCAGCTCAGTGCGGCAACTGGACGAGAACGTTGCCGCGGTCGAGCAGACCGAGTTCAGCATCGACGAGCTGGCCGCCATCGACCGGCTCGCCGCCGACGATCCGACGGTCGACTTGTGGCGAGAGCAGTCGAAGATCGGCACATGAGCACGCCCGCCGGCGTCGTGACGATCGCCAGCCCTCACAGCGTGAGTCAGACGGTCGAGCGACTCGTCGCGCTGATCGCCGAGCGACACCTGACGTTGTTTGCGGTCGTGGACCACAGCGGAGGAGCCCGCGACGTGGGACTCGCTATGCCTGAGACGAAGCTGCTCATCTTCGGCAGCCCACGCGCGGGCACCCCGCTGATGCTGGTCCAGCCGCTCTCCGCACTGGACCTGCCGCTGAAGGTGCTGGTGCGTGCGTCGCCGAACGTTCTCGGCGCCTTGGTCAGCTTCCGCACGGCGACCGAGCTCGCCGACCGCTACGACCTACCTGCGGAGCTAGTCGCACCGCTTGATGGTGTCCGCGCACTTCTCGAAGCGGCCGTTGCCGAAGGAGACATCGGATGCGCATCGGCCTGGTAGTGCATACCGGCAAACCCGAAGCCGTTCTCGCCGCCGAGCAGGTGCGACGATGGGCCCGTGATCACGACGTAGCTTGTCGCGACGTCGACGTGTGGGACCCATCCGACGGCGGCACCCGACACGACGCAAGACACGAAGCCGAACGAGCCGGTATGCCCGATCTGATCATCAGCGTGGGCGGCGACGGCACCTTCCTCCGCGGAGCGCGGGTGGCAATGCCGACCGGCGCCATGGTTCTCGGCATAGACGTCGGGCGGGTCGGCTTCCTCACCGAGGTGAGCTCGGCTGATATCAGCCAGGCTCTGGACGCAGTGCTCGCGGGCGCGGTGCACATTGACGCCCGGCTCGCCCTGACCATGCGCGCGTCTCGGCCGCTGGACATCCCACCGGGCATGGAAGCGCTGCTGCAATACGGTCGCGGACCGGCGCTACCCCCACCGCCGGTGCGGCCCGGGGCGGCGGCCGACGTCGGCTGGGGAGTTCCCCTCGACATCATTGCCCTCAACGACGTGGTCTTCGAGAAGCTCTCCCGGGACAGGCAGGTGAGCCTCGCGGTCTACGTCAGCGGCCGTCTGTTCGCTTCCTACTCCGCCGACGCGTTGATCGTCGCCACGCCTACCGGGTCAACCGCGTACAGCTTCGCCGCCGGAGGCCCGATCGTGTCCCCACAGCTCGACGCGCTGATCTTCACGCCCGTCGCACCGCACATGACCTTCGACCGAAGCCTCGTCCTCGCCGCCAGGGACCAACGCGTCGCCGTCCGCGTCCTCGAACGATCCGGTCAAGTCGCCGTCGCAGTCGACGGGCAACTTCGCGGTGTCCTGGATCCTGGCGACTGGCTCAGCGTGTTCGCAGCCCCTGAACGCGCAAGACTGGCACGGCTCAACGACCTCGACTTCCTCGGCCGTGTTCGCGAACGATTCGCGCTTGCCGATGCCGCAGCTGCGGTCGCCGACGGCTCAGCGCCACCCGTCTACGACCCCGGAGAACCGCCGCCGCGCGACATCGCCCACCCGGGGCCGTCCGACATTCGCTAGCAGGACGACCAAGGGCCCTTCTAGCGGCGATGCCGCGACGATCAGGCAGCCACCGAGGCACTCGCGGCCGGCTCCAGGGCAGCACGCACGAGATCGGCCACGTCAGCCACCAGCCGTACGTCGAGCTGTTGACGCACCGCTGCTGGGACGTCGTCGAGATCGGGTTCGTTGCGCTGCGGCAGGAAAACCGTCGTCAGCCCAGCACGGTGGGCGGCGAGCAGCTTCTGCTTCACGCCGCCGATCGGCAGGACGCGGCCGTTGAGCGTCACTTCCCCAGTCATGCCCACATCGGACCGCACGGGCCGGCCGCTGACCAGTGACGCGAGTGCCGTCACCATCGTCACGCCTGCCGACGGGCCGTCCTTCGGGATGGCGCCGGCGGGGACGTGGACATGGAGGCTGCGGTCGAGGTCAGCAGGGTCGATTCCGAGCTCGCGTCCGTGGGCTTTGAGATACGACAGCGCGATGTGCGCCGTCTCCTTCATCACGTCTCCGAGCTGACCGGTCAGGGTGAGGTGCGCGTCGCCGGGCATGGCCGTCGCCTCGACGAACAGCACGTCACCGCCGGCGCCCGTCACCGCGAGGCCGGTCGCGACACCGGGTACGGAGGTGCGCTCGGCGCTCTCGGGGGTGAACCGCGGACGACCCAGGTAAGCAACCAGCGAGCTGGCCGATACCTGCACAGGCGCGAGCGACGGATCGGCCGCCAGCACGGTCGTCACCTTCCGCAGAACCCGCGCGATGGCCCGCTCGAGCTGCCGAACCCCCGCCTCTCGAGTGTGTTCGCCGGCGATCAGGCGCAGCGCGTCGTCGTCGATCTCGACCTCCGTCGGCTCCAGTGCGGCCCGGGCCAGCTGCCGGGGCAACAGGTGGTTGCGCGCGATGGCCACCTTCTCGTCCTCGGTGTAGCCGTCCAGCCGGACGACCTCCATCCGATCGAGCAGCGCGTCCGGGATCGTCTCCGCGACGTTGGCGGTGGCAAGGAACAGGACGTCCGACAGGTCGAGCTCGAGCTCGAGGTAGTGGTCTCGGAAGGTGTGGTTCTGCGCCGGGTCGAGCACCTCGAGCAGCGCACTCGCCGGGTCCCCGCGGAAGTCCGTGCCGAGCTTGTCGACCTCGTCCAGGAGTACGACGGGGTTCATCGACCCCGCCTCGCGGATCGCCCGCACGATGCGGCCGGGCAGCGCGCCGACGTAGGTCCGCCGGTGCCCGCGGATCTCGGCCTCGTCGCGTACCCCGCCGAGTGCGACCCGGACGAAGTTGCGGCCGAGCGCGCGGGCGACGGACTCGCCTAGCGAGGTCTTCCCGACCCCTGGCGGGCCGACGAGGGCGAGCACGGCTCCGCTGCCGCGTCCGCCGACGACATCCAGGCCGCGCTCGGCACGGCGGGCACGCACGGCAAGGTGCTCGACGATCCGGTCCTTGACGTCGTCGAGGCCCTCGTGGTCTGCATCGAGGACCGCACGTGCGGCCCCGACGTCGGTGCTGTCCGTCGTACGCGTTGCCCACGGCAGTTCCAGCACAGTGTCCAGCCAGGTCCTGATCCAGCCGGCCTCGGGGCTCTGGTCGCTGCCCCGCTCGAGCTTGCCGACCTCCCGAAGCGCGGCCTCGCGCACCTTGTCGGGCAGGTCCGCCTGCTCGACCCGGCCGCGGTAGTCCTCCGCGCCGTCGGGCTCGTCCTCACCGAGCTCCTTGCGGATCGCCGCAAGCTGCTGACGGAGCAGGAACTCGCGCTGGCTCTTCTCCATGCCTTCGCGGACGTCGTCCCGGATGCGGTCGGAGACCTCCAGCTCGGCCAGGTGGTTGCGACCCCACTCGATGAGCTTCTCCAACCGCACATCGACATCGGGAACCCCGAGCAGCCAGAGCTTCTGCTCCACGTCGAGGTACGGCGCGTAGCCGGCGGTGTCACTGAGCTGGGACGGATCGTTGATCCGCTGCACGTTGTCCACGACCTGCCAGGCGCCGCGTTGCTGCAGGATCGAGACGACCACCGCCTTGTACGAGGAGGCCAGCTCGCGCGTGTGATCGGTGACGGGAGTCTCGTCGACCAGCGTCGCCTGCACCCACAGCGCAGCACCGGCACCCGAGACCCCAGCGCCTATCCGGGCGCGCTGCAGCCCGCGGACTACGGCAGCCGGCGCGCCATTGGGCAGGCGACCTACCTGTTCGATCACGGCCAGCAACCCGTAAGCGCCGTAGGTGCCTTCCAGCCGAGGGACAAGGAGCACCCGTGAGTCGGCCGCTGCCTGGGCGGCGTCGATGGCGGCTTGCGTTTCGGGGTCTAGGGCGAGCGGCGCGACCATCCCGGGCAGGACGACCTCGTCGGCGAGCGGCAGGACGGGCAGATCAAGGATCTCGGACATTGGCAATCGCCTCCAGCGGCAAAACATGGCTGGAGGAAGGCGCCTTCCCGTCGGAGAGCCGTGTTCGCGCTCAGCGGACAGCTGACCTGACTGCTGAGCCGCAGGTCCGCGCTCTGTGACTGAGCGCGCGGTGCATGTCAATGCCGCTCGAGCGAGGTCCGATCCCATGAGGCGAGCTCTGCGGCGGCGTCGTACGTCTCGTGCAGGAAGCGGAGCACTGTCGCTGTTGGGTCGGGCGAGCTCCTGACGTCCTCGTAGTCCAGCAGGAACTCCCCCAGGTCCTCGTCCCAACGACCGGGTGCCGTGACGTCAGCGTCCGGGAACGCGGTGGGCGCCGGGTAGGCGTAGCTGTAGAAGGCCCCGCGGCCGGTGGGACCGGGCCAGAAGCCGCAGCTGCTCACCTCGTGGGAGTAGGCCTCGCGCATCACGTGGGGGCCGCAGTTGGGCACGTCGGCGGAGTAGTCCGGCGCGGCGCGACCCGAGAACCTGGTGACGGCGAGGTCGAGCGCACCCCAGAAGAAGTGGACGGGGCTGGACTTGCCGATGAACTCGCTCCGGAACTCTTCCAGCACTCGCTGGGCGGCGACGAGCGTCAGCCAGAACTGCTTGGCCTGGGCGCCGTCGTACTCGCCGTGCTTGTCGTCCAGGTCGAAGCGGACCGCGCCAGGGATCTCCACCGGCATCGGCCAGATGTTCGTGGCGAAGCCCATCTTGTCGAGCAGCGCCATCGTCGCGTTGTAGAAGTCCGGCACGGGTTCGGCCGTGAAGTGGCGGCGGCCTTCGACACCATCCGTGCCGCGTACGACGAGCTCCTGGGCTACGAAGTCCAGCTCGATGTCGAAGCTGCGGCCACTCGGGTGCGGGATGAGCGAGCTCGTGAGGCCGCGGGCAGTGACGTAGAGCGGCACGTTCCACCAGTGACACTGCCGCGGCGCCCACGCGAGGCGCACCTTCCCGACGACCTGCGCCCAGAGGTGCAGGGTCGCCCGAGTGCCCTCCCAGTCGTCCGGCGGCTCGGGCCAGGCGACGAGTTCCGGCGGTCCCCCGAAAGTCATCAGTTCAGGTGCGTCTGCCAGTCGGCTGGCACCCGGCCTCGCGGTCCAGGGACGGGCTGGTCCACGGGATGGGCTTGCGGTGCGGCGAGATCCGGTCCGTCGAGGTAGTCCTCCGTCTCGTAGTCCCAGAACCACGACTCACCCGGCTCGAAGCTGCGGGCAACTCGATGTCCGGTCTGAGCGGCATGGCCCGATGCGTGTTGCGCGGGCGAGCTGTCGCAGCAGCCGATGTTGCCGCAGCGCGCGCAGCGCCTCAGGTGGAACCACCAGCCGGGTCCGTCGCCCGCATCGCACTGGGCGCAGCCGGTGCCGGTCGGGAGGACGGTGGGATCGATGTCTGCCGTCATGGGCTACCGCTTCCTTCAGGGCGGCGTCAGCGTAGCGTCCTAGAGCAACCGCTCCAGTAGAGTCAAGGGGTGCCACGTGTCGACGACTCCCGCACCCAGCTGGTGCGCACAGTGGCGCGCCTACTGCGCGACCAGGGCTACACCGCCACCGGGCTGGCGCAGGTACTGACGGAGAGTGGTGTCTCGAACGGGTCGCTGTACCACCACTTTCCCGGCGGCATGGAAGAGCTCGCGCAGGCGGCACTCGAGACATCGGGCCAGGCCATCGCCGACGCGCTGAGCCGAGTGCTTGACGACGCACCCAACACCGGCGAAGGCATCGCGTCTTTCCTCGACGTCGTCGAGGTGTCGGCCGACGGCACGTGCCAGGGGTGCCCGATAGCGCCGACAGCACTGGAGTCATCCATCAGCCCCCGACTCCGTACTGCCGCGACGCGCTGCTTCAACCAGTGGGAGGACCTGCTGGCCGGACGGCTCCGCGCCGACGGGTGGCCCGCCGGCGACATACCCCAGGCAGCATCCGCGGCCCTCTCCCTCATCGAAGGCGCGCTGCTCCTCGCCAGGGTGACCGGCCAGATCAGCCACCTCGCCAACGCCAAGCAGGCAGCGAGGGCGCTCTTCGCCGCTGCGCCGACGCAACCGGCGCCATCGAGGAAGGTGCAGAAAGGCCGGACGCCACGATGAGCAGCGACGACGACCGTCCCTTCACAGGTGCGTGAGCCGCCACAGACGGGCAGCGCTTGACTCCACTGGAGTGAATGCTCTAGAACGGTTGGAGTGATCTCTCTAGCAGGCCGTCTGCGCGCGCGGATTTCATCCCGGAGGCCCTCGCGTCGATCCGAGGAGGGCGAAGATCGTGCCGATGATCGACGTGTACGCCGCCACCGGAACATTCGCTGACACGAAGAAGCTCGCCACCGAACTTGCCAGCACGTTGATGCGCATCGAGGGCGTACCCGACATCCCGATGTTCCGACAGAACACGGCGGCATTCATCCACGAGATCCCGTCGGCCAATGCGAGCAACGTCGATGGCGACAACACGCATGTGCGCGTGCAGGTGCTCACCAACGCCGGCGCACTGGACCGACAGAAGCAGCTCGCCGTCGTCGCGGAGTTCAGCACACTCATCGGGACAGCGGCCGGCGACAACACCGTCAGCGACCGAACGTGGGTTCTGCTGACGGAGGCGGTCGACGGGGGCTGGGGGCTGTGGGGACACGCCCACACCAATGCCGAGCTCGTGACCGCCGCCCGTGACCAGCTAGCCAAACTCGCGTCGCAGCCTCCGGCATCGGAAAGGGACGCATGACCGCCGAGCTCACCCAGTTCACCATCAGCGAAGTGACGCCGGCCTACTGGCGGGTCAGCTTCAGCAACCCTCCCATCAACCTCCAGGACCCAGACACCATCCTCGAGCTCCAAGAGCTGGTCGGTCGGTTTGAGACGGACGATGCGCTGCGTGTCGTGGTGTTCGAGAGCGCTGATCCAGATTTCTTCATCAACCACTACGACGTCTCGCGCGCTGCCGAGACACCCGTCGCGCCAGGTCCGACGGGCCTCCCCACGTTCATTGACACAACGGTGCGGCTGGCGACGACACCGGTCGTGACCATCGCCAAGATCCGTGGCCGCAACAGAGGAGGTGGAAGCGAGGCTGCCCTCGCGTTCGACCTGCGATTCGCAAGCCGAGAGAAGGCGGTGTTCGGCCAGCCAGAGGTCGGCGCGGGGATGTTCCCCGGCGGCGGTGCACTCGAGCGACTCCCGCTCCTCGTGGGACGGGCTCGGGCCTTGGAGATCGTCCTCGGCAGCGACGACTTCGACGCTGAGACGGCGGCGCAGTACGGCTGGATCAACCGTGCCCTTCCCGACGATGAACTGGACGACTTCGTCGACACACTCGCTCGTCGGATTGCCTCATTCGACAAGGCCGCTCTCGCCGAGGCCAAACGCCTCGTGAACCGGCGAAGTCTCCCTCGAGCGGAAGACCTCATCGAGACTCAGGAGAGCTTCCTCGCTGCCTTCTCCTGGCCCTCTCTTCGAGCGCGCGGGGCCCGGCTGCGGCGACGGGCAGCTGAAGTTGGGCCGGAGTTCGAACTTCGTTTCGGCCACTACCTGGTCGAGCTTGGCGACCAGTGAGTCCGACTCTTGCCAGACCCGACGCGGGCGTGAGTTGCGTTCGTTGGTGACACCGGGGGCGAAACTTGAGCTCTCGATTGTCCAGGTGCCGATCCCGCCGCCAAACCCGAACGAGGTCCTGATTCGGGTTGAAGCAGCCCCCATCAATCCGTCCGATCTCGGGTTGCTGCTCGCGGGCGTCGCCGTGAGCACCGCAACCGTCACCCGAAACGTTCGACGTCTTCGCGAAGGCATCGACCGAGAGAAGTACCTCATCGCCCCGCACAAGTCGGCGTGACCCTCGTCGCATCGAGGATGGCTGAGACATGCGGCCGAGCCATCCGCATGCTGCCCGGCGGCGGATGACGCGACGCGCAGCGCCAGGCACTCCCGACCCGCTGTTTCAGTAACACCACCAGCCGTGACGCAACTGGGCCTGGCCGCGGCCGTCTGTTATCGCGAGCGGACCGAACGGGCGCTACGGCGGGGAACGGTTAGCTCGACGTCGACTGGGGCGGCGAGGTCACAGGGACTGCCGGGTGGGTCGAGCGTGTCGATGTGGGTGGCAAGCACCCGAACTTGGGCGCGGAAGCTTTCGCGCGCCTCGGGGTCGAGGGGGGTCAGAAGGTGGGCCTCCGCCGTTTGAAGGCGGTGATCGAGGGCCGTCAGGAGCTTGGCTCCTTGTTTGGTGGCGACGATGCGACGGGCGCGCCTATCTGCCGGATCGGGGCGGCGTTCGATCAAGCCGGCGGCTTCGAGGTCATCGAGCAGGT
>JAVXVI010000280.1:0-14081 GCA_032230005.1 Actinomycetota bacterium
CCATGACGGTGGCGACGAGGCCGGCCACCTCGACCGCGGCCGCCAAGGCCCCCGTTCGCCGCGTGGCGCGGCCTCGAGCAGTCCGCGCGGCCCGTCGCTGCCACGCGACTCCCACCGCGAGGACGACGAGGGCGAGGACCCAGGCGACCAGGCTCAGCAGACCGGCGACCCGCGCCGAGTCCGGGGTACTGCCGCCGCCGGCCCCCACCAGGCGGACGACCAGGAACGACGCCGCCGTACCCGCCACCAGCCCGGCCAGCAGCGGCAGGGCGCACTCGAGCGCCGCCTTGACCGCGAGCCCGATGGCGCCGGTGCCGCGGACGCTGAGGACGTCGAGCTCGGTGCGACGCCGCTCGGTCCAGAACGAGCCCGCGAGCACGACGAGACCGAGGCAGGCCAGCGCAGCACCCACGGCGAGCGCGGTCACCGGCGGCCCGAGAGCGGCCCGCAGGGCATGCGCGCGGGTGACGATGAACGGGATCTCCGTGTGCAGCCGCGAGAAGTCCGCCGGCGCTCCCGCTCCCGTCGGCGCCTTCTGCAGTGCGTCCTTCGCCACCCGCAGCGATGACTCCGCCTCGTCCAGGCGCAGACCCGGTGCCAGTGCCCGCTCGATGTTGATCGACAGGCCGCCGGCGTCGACGGGGTTCAGCCGTTGCACCAGGTCGACTGCTGCCCGCGACGACGTCGCGAGCAGCAGCGGTGGCGGCACGTTGTTGCCCAACGGGTCGCGCTGGTGGATCAGCGGGTCCAGCGAGCACCAGAAGTCCTGCCGGGGCTGCCTCGCGAGGTCGTCGTAGAGGCCGACAACAGGGGCGTGTACGACGGTTCCGTTGTCCGCCTTCACCGACAGGGACGAGCCGGGCCGCAGCTCCAGTGTCCGTGCTTCGCCGGTCGTCATGAGGAAGCCGTCCCCGGGCACCCGCGCGGTGACATGCACGTGCTCCAGCGCGTGCTCGCGGAACAGGAGCCGCTCGGTCTCGGGGAACTCGTGGCCCGGACCGGGGAGCAGGTCGATCGGCCCGGCCTCCATCGTGACCAGCGGGTCGCTCAGGTGTCCGCGAGCGCCGTCCGCTTCGACGACGGCGCGACCCGCCGACTCCAGCAACGGGCGCGCGACGTCCAGTGCCGGACTCGCGGGGTCGACGGCGGCGCCGAGCACTCCGCCGCCGGTGGCTTGCAGACCGGCTGCCCAGCTGCAGCGGCCGCGCTCCTGCGCCGCGACGCTGCTGCTGGCTGCGGTGGCGAGGTACAGCGGTGGCACAGCGAAGGCGAGCGCCAGGATCGCGCCGGCCCCGGCAAAGGACCACCAGACCGCCGGGAAGTGCCAGAGCAGCCGGGGGGCGCGTCGCCACGGCGCGAGGCGCAGCGCTCCCAACCCAGCGCCCAGCACAGCCCCTCCCGATGCCGGTGCGCACCGCTACGACGGGGGCGCGCCTGACCTCGCAGCCTGCATGAGGGAACCGCTAAGGCTGAAAAGTAGATGCAATCGTGTCGAAGTCGTTGCGCGCGGCCGACCAGCTGTCGTCGCCGTGCGTCTGGAAGAACAGCGAGTAGCCGCGGCCGGCCACGACGAAGACCCGGTCGAACGCGTGCAGCTGGGCGCCGCCGTCGGAGTAGGTGAACTCCCAGTCCGCGGCCGTCCAGCCGCGGTACTCCACGGGCTTGATCGCCACCTCCTGGTACGACGGGTGCTTCGCCGCGAACATCTGCGCCTGCGCCCGCCGGTCCTGCACAGCGTCCGACTTGCCGCCGCCGGCAGCGGTCGTCGACACGCGCAGCGTCCGGCCGGTGGCAGGGTCCTTGTACTGCGGGTCGCCGTTGAACGAGCCCGGCAGGTACGACGCCGGCACCGCGACGGTCCAGCCGCCGTTCTGGTAGGTCCGCCATCCCGCCGGGACCGCAGCGGCCGCCGAGGTCGGCTTCGTGGCCGCGCCCGGGGACGAGCCCGCCGTGGTCGGACCGTTGCCGTTGCCGCCCGTGAGCGCACCCGTCAGCAGGACCGTGAGCCCGGCCACGAGCAAGGCGGCGAGCGCGCCGAGGATCAGCGGGACCCGGGAGCGCGATCGCTGCTGCCGGTCATGGAGCACCTCTTCACGCAGGTCGCCGACATTGACGGCCGTCGTCCGCTCCGACCGCCGCGAGGCACTCTCCGGCGCCGGGTGGGGCATAGGTGCGTCCACCGTCGTGGCGTCGGCGGACAGGACGCGCTCCAGGGCCGCTCTTGCCCCTGCCGCATCGAGCCGCAGCGCCGGGTCGCACTCCAGCAAGCCGTCCAGGACCGGCGCCAACGGGCCGGCCGCGACATACGGCTCGTGCTCACCGGCGACGACAGCGGTCAGGGTGGGCAGCGGCTCGCCCCGGTCATACGGCGCACGTCCCTCGACCGCAGTGAAGAGAGTGGCTCCGAGCGACCACAGGTCCGACGGCGGACCCGGCTGCTCGCCCTTGGCCCGCTCGGGTGCCATGTACGACGGCGACCCGAGCAGCAGCCCGGTCGACGTGATGCTGGCGTCACCCGTGAAGGTGGCGATGCCGAAGTCCGTGAGCACGACCCGCCCGTCGGCCCTGAGCAGGACGTTGCCCGGCTTCACGTCGCGGTGAACGATGCCCTGCTCGTGCGCGGCCTCGAGGGCGCCGAGAACAGCGAGCCCGATCTCGGCGGTCTGCTTGGGCGGCAGCGGCCCGTCGGTCCGGATCACCTCGGCCAGGGTGCGGGCGTCCACCAGCTCCATGACGAGGTACGGCGTGCCGTTCTCCTCGGCCACGTCGTAGACGGTCACGGCGCTGGGATGGTCCAGCCGCGCGGCCGCCCGCGCCTCGCGGCGGGTGCGCTCCCGGAGCACTTCGCGCTCCTCCTCGGAGACCCCGTGGGGGAACGTGACCTCTTTCACTGCCACGTCGCGGTCCAGCACGGTGTCCGAGGCCCGCCAGACGGTGCCCATCCCGCCTGAGCCGAGCCGGTCGAGCAGGCGGTAGCGCCCCGCGACAGTCCTCTCCACAAGCTCCACGGGACCGCCGTACCCACCAGAGCGTCCGGTCACCCTCGGCAGCCGCGCGATGATCCTGCGCAACCGAGCTCTACGCTCGTCGCATGGCCCGCAGCTCCGAGTCCGGCTTCGAGATCTCGCCCGTCTACGGTCCGGATGACCTCGCACCGGGGCTGGAGGAGCGGCTCGGCGAGCCGGGCAGCTACCCGTACACCCGCGGGGTCTACCCGTCGATGTACACCGGCCGGCCCTGGACCATGCGGCAGTACGCCGGGTTCGGCACGGCCAAGGAGTCCAACGAGCGCTACCGGCACCTGGTCGCGCAGGGCACGGGCGGGCTGAGCGTCGCCTTCGACCTGCCGACCCAGATGGGTTACGACTCCGACGACGCGGTCGCGAGCGGCGAGGTCGGCAAGGTCGGCGTGGCGATCGACTCGCTCGAGGACATGCGGATCCTGTTCGACCAGATCCCGCTCGACCAGGTCTCGACGTCGATGACGATCAACGCGCCGGCTTCGGTGCTGCTGCTGCTCTACCAGCTGGTCGGCGAGGAGCAGGGCGTCGACCCGGGGAAGCTCACCGGCACGATCCAGAACGACGTGCTCAAGGAGTACATCGCCCGCGGCACCTACATCTACCCGCCGCAGCAGTCGCTGCGGCTGATCACCGACATCTTCGCGTACTGCAAGGCTGAGATCCCGAAGTGGAACACCATCTCCATCTCCGGCTACCACATGGCCGAGGCCGGTGCGACGCCCGTGCAGGAGATCGCGTTCACCCTGGCCGACGGGATCGAGTACGTCCGCGCAGCGATCGCGAGCGGTCAGGACGTCGACGAGTTCGCTCCCCGGCTGGCGTTCTTCTTCGTGAGCCGCACGACGATCCTCGAGGAGGTCGCGAAGTTCCGCGCCGCTCGACGCATCTGGGCCGACGTGATGAAGAACGAGTTCGGCGCCAAGGACCCCAAGTCGCAGATGCTGCGCTTCCACACCCAGACCGCCGGCGTGCAGCTGACCGCCCAGCAGCCCGAGGTCAACCTCGTGCGCGTCGCCGTACAAGGCCTCGCCGCCGTGCTCGGCGGAACGCAGTCTCTGCACACCAACTCCTACGACGAGGCGATCGCACTGCCCACCGTCAAGGCGGCGACGCTGGCGCTGCGGACGCAGCAGGTGCTCGCCTACGAGACAGACGTGACCGCGACGGTCGACCCGTTCGCGGGGTCCTACGTCGTCGAGGCGATGACCGACGAGGTCGAGGCCGGCGCGCGGGAGCTGATGGCGAAGGTCGAGGAGATGGGCGGCGCCGTGGCTGCCATCGAGAAGGGCTTCCAGAAGAGCGAGATCGAGCGGTCGGCGTACGACGTGTCGAAGGGGATCGACAGCGGCGAGCGCATCGTCGTGGGCGTCAACCGCTACCAGTCGGCGCAGGAGGAGCGCTACGACCCGCTGCGGGTCGACCCGTCGATCGAGCAGGATCAGCGCGACCGGCTGCGGGTGCTGCGCGACAAGCGCGACAACGACGCCGTGCAGCGGGCGCTGGCCGACCTGCGGAAGGCGGCAGAGGGGTCGGACAACGTGCTGTACCCGATGCGCGAGGCGCTGAAGGAGCTGGCCACCGTCGGCGAGGTCTGCGGCGCCCTGCGCGAGGTGTGGGGCATCTACCGCCCGACGGAGTTCTTCTAGAGCCCCTGCGCGGCTGCCACCTTGCTCAGCAGCGCAAGGAGCTGCTTGCGCTCGGTCGCGGTGAGACCTGCGGTGATGTCCTCGTCGTGACGGCGTACGACGTCGCGCACCCGCGCGAGCTCTTCGTCGGCATCGGCTGACAGGTGCAGCGCGTACTGCCGCCGGTCTGTGGGGTCGCGCCTGCGCTCCACCACCTTGCGGGCCTCAAGATCGTCGACGAGGAGCACGACCTTGCTGGGTACGACGCCGAGCGACTCGGCGAGTGCCTGTTGGCTCAGACCGGGGCGCTGCCCCACGAGACGCAGCACGCCGACATGGGCCGGCGTCAGGCCGAGCTCGGCGACCCGTGCGGCGAACCGACGCGCGGTGTGGGTTCCCACCTGCGCCAGGAGGAGGGCCACACCGGACGGTCGCACCTGTGCAGTCTTGCACGACCGTTACACCCAGAGATCGTTCGTGATAAGAACAATGCATGACAGCAACGGTTGCAACGCCGACACGTGGTGACGCGCGGTTCTATGCCGTTGCCGGCGCGCTGGTCGCTGCCGGGCTGTTCCACCTCGCCGTCCAGCTCGTCGACGGCGGTCCGTGGACCGGACCGGTGTCCTGGCGCAAGCCGATCACGTTCGGGCTGTCGTTCGGAGCGACGTTGGCGACCGTGACCTGGGTGAGCGGCTACCTCGCGCTGACGCCGCGCAGGCGCCGCCTGCTGCTCAGCGTCTTCGCCGCGGCGTGCTGTCTCGAAGTGGCGGTCATCACCGTTCAGGCCTGGCGGGGCGTGCCCTCGCACTTCAACACCACGACACCGGTCAATGCCGCCTTCGCGTTCTCGGCCGCTGCGGGTGGCGCCGTCCTCGTCGGCACAACCGCCGTCCTGGCAGCAGCCTGCCTGCGCCTCCAGCCCCGGGTCCCGCCGAGCATGCGCCTCGGCCTGCGGGTCGGCATGGCTTCCTTCGCCGGCGCGCTGCTCGTCGGTGTGCTCATGATCGCCAGGGGTGTCACCGCCGCGCGGACCGGTTCGCTCGATGACGCCTACGCGGCTGCGGGACCCCTGAAGCCGCTCCACGGTGCGCTCATGCACGGCATCTTCGTGCTGCCCGCACTCGCTGCCGCGACCGCGCGCGTGGACTGGCCGGAGCGGCGCCGGGTGCTGGTCGTCGCCGCCGCCTGCAGCGGCTACCTGGTCACGGTGGCAGCCGTCGTCGCCTACGTGATCGCCGGCTGACGGGACTAGTCCACCGCGGCGGGGATGCGCTCCTCGATGGCCGGCGGGGGCCGCTCGTCCGCCAGCGGTGACGGTGCCACCCGCAGCGGCCGGGCCAGCCAGTCGGGCAGCCACCAGTTCCACTTGCCGAGGACGCTGACGAGCGCAGGTACGAGAAGCGCGCGCACGATCGTCGCGTCGAGCAGGATGCCCACGCCCAGTGCGGTGGCGAGCACCTTGACCTCGGTTCCCGGCGAGGAGGCCAGCGCCGTGAAGGCGAGGAACAGGATGAGTGCGGCGCACGTGACGAGCCGTCCGGTGCGGCCGAGCCCCTCGACGACCGCGTGCCGCGTCGAGCCGGTCGCGTCGTACTCCTCGCGCATCCGCGACAGGATGAACACCTCGTAGTCCATCGACAACCCGAACAGGAACGCGAAGATCAGCGCGGGCAGCCAGAAGGTCACTGCCCCCGTCGGCGCGACCCCGAAGATCGCGTGCGACCCGTGCCCGTGCTGCCAGAACACGACGACGAACCCGAAGGTCGCTGCAACGGAGATGACGTTCAGGATGACCGCCTTGAGCGGCAGCAGCAGCGACCTGAAGGCGCGGACCAGCAGCAGGAAGGTGGTCAGTGCGATGAGCAGCATGACGAGCGGGAAGCGCTTGAAGACCGCGTTGCTGTAGTCCTGCACGCTGGCGCCGGTGCCTGCGACGCCCACGACTCCAGGCATGGAGTCGATAGCGGCATGGACCCGGTCGACGACCTTCGCTGCCGCGAGGTCGACGGTCTCGTTCACAGGGAACACGAGGAGGACGCTCGTGCCCGCCTTCGACCAAGCCGGTGAGTCCGGCGCGAGGGCCATGGCGATGCCGTCGACCGTCGCCACCTTGTCGGCCACGGCCTGGGCTGCGGTGTGATCGCCTCGGACGAGCACCTCCAGCGGGGTGAGGACGCCGGCCGGCGCACCGCCGGCGCGGAGGTCGGCGAACGTGGTGACGGCGGGGCCGGTCGTCGCGAGGGAGTTCGAGTTGGCGACGCCGATCTTGATGCCGAACACCGGGATGACGAGCAGCGTCAGCAGCCCGAACCCGACGGCAGCCGCGATCCACCGGCGGCGGCTGATGAGCCGGGCCCAGGCAGACCAGGCTCGGGAGGCGGTCTTCTCGTGGCGGATGTGCGGCCAGTCGACGCGTGGACCGATGCTGCCGAGGAGCGCGGGGAGCAGTGTCAGGACGACCAGCGTGCTGACCAGGGGGATGAGCATGCCGCCGATGCCCATGCTCCGCATGAACGGCACCGGGATCGCCACGAGCGCCAGCAGCGAGATCGCCACCGTGCCGGCGGACGAGACGACGGCGTGCCCAGCAGTCTGCATGGCCGCCACGACGGCTTCGTGGTTGTCGCGGCCGCGGTCATGCTCCTCACGCCATCGGTTGACGACGAGCAGGGAGTAGTCGACCGCGACGCCGAGGCCCACCAGGGCGATGAGGAACTGGACGATGAAGCTGACGTCCATGACGTAGCTGAGGGCCAGGACGCACAGGAACGTCGAGAGGATCGACACGACAGCGACGATCAGCGGGACGAGGGCCAGGAACGACGCGAACACGAAGATGAGCACGATCAGCGCACCGAGGCCACCCAGCAGGGTCTCCACGAGAAGACTGGGCCCGTTGCTGCTGTCGCTGGAGTTGCCTTGGTCGAGCTCGGTGTAGCCGGTCGTCCGGATGGTCAGCCCGGTCGACTGCGCCTCCCGCTGCAGCAGGGGCTTCATGACGACGAAGTTGCCCTTGTCCGCGAAGCTCGTGAACCGCTTGTCGACGACGATGCCGTACGCGGTGCGGCCGTCCTTCGTGATGAGCTGGGGGTTGCCCGTGTTGGCCGGCGAGAGCACGCGGTACTGCGGGTAGGTCTTCTCGACGACGGTGAAGACCGCGTCGACGTCCGCGCGATGCGCCGCCACCGTCGATCCGGTCGGCGCAGAGACCGCGAGGATGGTCGCGCCGAAGTCCGTGCCGTTGCCGTACGTGTCGAGGATCTGCTTCGAGGTCTCGTAGCCGGGCTGGCCCGGCAGAGAGAAGTCGACGATGAGGCGACTCACCGTGGTGCTGGACGTTGCTCCGCCGGCCAGTAGCGCGATGAGCCAGAAGACACCAACGAGTGCCTTGTGGCGCAGGACGAAACGGGCAAGGCGAGTCACGGTGCATTCCCCCAGGAGACGACGGCGTCGACGCGAGGCTACGTGTTGCGGGAGGTGTGGTCATTTCGTTTGCGTGAACTGGAGATGGCAGGCTGCAGAGCGTGACGGGGCCGATCGGATTCGCGCACCGCGGCGCTCGGGCTCATGCACCGGAGAACACGCTGGAGGCGTTCGCGCTGGCCTTGCGCATGGGCGCATCGGGCATCGAGACCGATGTCTGGATGACTCTGGACGATGTGCCGGTCCTGCATCACGGCGGGACACTTCGCCGCCGGCCCATCGGCGAGCTGCGCGCTGCCCAGCTGCCGCCCTGGCTGCCGCGGCTCGCTGACCTCTACGCGACGTGCGGCACGGACTTCGACCTGTCGGTCGACCTCAAGGACGGGCGATCGGCCACAGCGGTGCTGGCAGCGGCGCGTACGGCGGGGCATGACGCGGCCCGCCTGTGGCTCTGCGGCTGGGGCCTGGCGCCGGCCGGCTGGCGGGATGCCGACCCGCAGGTGCGGCTCGTCTCGGACACCCGGCACATGCACCTGACCGACGGCTGGGGCGCGCACCTTGCTGCGGTCAAGGCAGCCGGGGTGTCAGCCGTCAACCTGCGCCGACGTCGCTGGTCGAGGGCCCTCGTCGACGCGGTGCACGACGCCGGGCTGCTGGCCTTCGCCTGGGACGCGCAGTCGACGCGGCGGATCCGCGCGCTCCTGGATCTCGGCTGCGACGCGGTCTACAGCGACCACGTGGACCGGATGGTCAAGGCGCTCGGCGAGCGGCGGCTCAGCAGCCCGTGATGAGGTCCTCGTTGACCACGGTCGGGGGCACCCGGCGGTGGGTGCCCGCTTCGTAGGCCGACGCGATGCGCAGCAGCTTCGCCTCGCTCCAGGCCGTCCCCATGAAGGACACACCGGTCGGCGCCTTGTCGGCGACGAGGCCGGCCGGCACGATCACCGTCGGGTAGCCGGCCGATGCGCCGACGTTGGCGTAGGACGCCCCCGTGGCCAGGATCGCGTCGAGGGAGTCCTTGGCCAGCGCACCGTCGATGAGAGCGCCCATGGCCGTCCGCAGGCCCAGCGCGCCCGCGGACGCGGAGTTCGCCTCGCCGGGCGTGGCGTCCGAGGCCTGCAGCAGGCCCTGGCCGTACTTCACCTTGTCCGGGTGCTTGCTGTTGAAGGCGATGATGTCGGACAGGCTCTTGACGCCGCTGCGGGGCGTCGCGATCTCGGTCGTCAGGTAGTGGTTCAGGTTGGCCTTGAAGTCGTTGGGGATCAGGCCCAGCTCGGCGATCCCGACGTTGCCGCCGTCCTCCACGACGTCGGTGTCGACCAGCGTCGCCCCGAGCCGCTTGAGGTCGGACAGCACCTGGGCGAAGACCTTGCCGCCGCTGCTGAAGGCGTTGGCGCTGTAGCCGAGCCGGACGCCCTTGAGGGACGCCCCGCGCAGCGCCTTCACGTAGTCGGTCGCGTGCGTCGATGCGTCGGCCGTGGCGGCATCGCGGGGGTCGGTGCCGGCGACCGCGGTCAGCAGCGCGGCAGCGTCGGCGACGGACCGGGTCATCGGCCCCGCCGTGTCGAAGCCCTCCGCCAGCGGGATGACCCCGGCCCGGCTGATCAGGCCGCGGGTCGGCTTGACGCCGACCAGGCCGTTGACGTCGCTCGGCGACAGGATCGACCCCGACGTCTCACTGCCGAACGCCCCCGCCGCGAAGGCCATGGACTCCCCGACGCCCGAGCCGGAGGACGAGCCGCTCGGGTCACCCATCGTGTAGGCGTTCTTCACCTGGCCGCCCAGGCTCGAGTAGCCGTTGGGCATCGACAGGTCCACCCAGTTGGCGAACTCTGACAGGTTGGTCTTGCCGAGCACGATGGCGCCAGCCTTGCGCAGGCGCGCGGTGAGGAACGCGTCCTGCTTCGGGATGCTGCCCTCGAGGGCGATCGACCCGGCGGTGGTCGGCAGGTCGGCCGTGCCGATGTTGTCCTTCAGGACGATGGGCAGGCCGTGCAGGGGACCGCGCAGGTGCCCCGACTTCCGCTCCGCGTCGAGGCGGGCCGCGTCGCGGAGGGCGTGCGGGTTGAGGGCCCGGATGGCGTTGGTCGGGCCGTCGTACGCGCGGATGCGCTCCAGGTAGCGCTGCGTGAGCTGGACGCTGGTGAGCTCGCCGCGTGACATCGCCCGCTGCAGGTCGGCGAACGACGCCGACTCGACGTCGAGGTCGCCGACGTGTGCCCGGCAGTCGCTCCGCGGGGACCCTGCAGGCCCACCGGGCGCAGCTCCTGCGGACGGGGCGAGACTCGCCATCGCGGCGAGGATGGTCGAGGCGGCCAGCAGCGGGACGATGCGCATGCGCAGTGCTTCGCCGCCCGCGGGCGGGATCCTGCTGCCCGCTGCGTGGGTAGGGTCCCTGTGACCGCTGCGGAAGGTGCTCCCGTGCAGATCCCGTTCGTCTCGTCGCAGGTGTCGAGCCTCGGCATCGAGTGGGAGCTCGAGCTCGTCGATCTCGAGACGCGGCAGCTGCGTGCCGGCGCGACCGACATCCTGGCTGAGATGTCGCCCGGTGGGGTCGAGCACCCGAAGGCGAAGTACGAGCTGTTCGAGTCGTGCATCGAGGTGATCACCGGAGTCTGCCGGACCGTGGAGGAGGCTCTCGCCGACCTCGCCGCCACGGTCGAGGACGTGCGTGAGCAGGCTGACAAGCGAGGGCTCGGCCTGATGTGCTCCGGGTCGCACCCGATGACCGACCCGACAACGCAGACCATCAGTCCGAAGGTGCGCTATCAGGAGCTCGTCGACCAGATGCAGTGGCTGGCCCGCGACCTGCAGATCTTCGGGGTGCATGTGCACGTCGGCGTGCGCTCGCCGGACAAGGTCATCCCGATCGTCAACGCTCTGACGGCGTACATCCCGCATTTCCTGTCGCTGTCCGCCTCCTCGCCGTACTGGGTCGGCCACGACACCGGGCTCGCCTCGTCGCGCTCCAAGGTGTTCGAGCGGCTGCCTACCGCCGGGCTGCCGTTCCAGCTGTCGGGCTGGCCGCAGTTCGAGGACTACATGGAGACGTTGATCTCCACCAAGACCATCGGCTCCATCAAGGAGGTCTGGTGGGACATCCGGCCGCACCCGACCTACGGCACCGTCGAGCTGAGGATCTGCGACGGCCTGCCGACGCTGGGTGAGATCGGGATGGTGGCCGCCCTGTCGCACTGCCTCGTCGACACCTTCGACCGCGAGATCGACAAGGGCTACACGCTGCCGATGCCGAAGGGCTGGGTGGTGCGTGAGAACAAGTGGCGGGCGGCGCGCTACGGGCTGGACGCGGAGGTGATCTCCGGCGAGAACGACACGACGCAGCCGATCCGAGAGGCGCTCGCCGATCTCGTGCGAGAGCTGCGGCCGGCAGCCGAGCGGCTCGGCTGCTCTGAGCAGCTGTCCATCGTCAACGACGTGGTCGAGCACGGCGCGTCGTACCAGCGCCAGCGTGCCGTTGCAGCCGCGAGCGGCGGCGACCTGACCGCGGTGGTCGACAGCCTGATCGAGGAGTTCGCGACCGGCCGGCGGACCGACCTGCCGACGCTGCAGCCGGCCACGGCCATCGGACGACCTGCGGCGGCCGGCGCGTCGTCATGACGGAGATCGGGCCGGCCATCGCGTCCGCCTGGCTGGACGAGCACGAGGCTGAGCTCTCCTCGATCCGCCGGGCGCTGCACGCCAACCCTGAGCTCGGGCGCCAGGAGTACGCGACGACTGCGCTCATCGCCAGCCACCTCGAGGGCGCGGGTCTGTCGCCCAAGGTCCTCGAGGGGGGCACCGGTCTGGTCTGCGACGTCGGGTCCGGCGACGGGCCTCTGGTCATGCTGCGCGCCGACATCGACGCACTGCCGTTGGCCGACGAGAAGGACGTCCCGTACCGGTCGCAGCTCCCGGGGCGGTGCCACGCCTGCGGTCACGACGTCCACACCAGTGCGCTCATCGGTGTCGGGCTGGCGCTCGCGGCAGCGGCCGACCGGCTGCCCGGTCGCGTCCGCCTGGTCTTCCAGCCGGCGGAGGAGGTGATGCCGGGGGGTGCCCTCGACGTCATCGCGCAGGGCTGGATGGAGGACGCAAGCGCGATCTTCGCGCTGCACTGCGACCCCGCTCTGGAGGTCGGTCGCGTCGGGCTGAAGTCCGGTCCGCTCACGGCGGCGGCCGACACCGTCGAGGTGCGGCTGTCCGGTCCCGGCGGTCACACGTCGCGGCCGCACAACACGGTCGACCTGATCCACGCGCTGGCCACCGTGGCGACGGGACTGCCCGACGCGCTGTCCCGGCTCGTCGATCCGCGGGCCGGTCTCTGCCTCGTCTGGGGGCACGTCTCGGCCGGGGTTGCGCGCAACGCGATCCCGCGTGAGGGCGTGCTGCAGGGGACGCTGCGGGTCCTGGACAAAGCGGCCTGGCAGAGCGCCCCTGACCTCGTGCGCCGGGTCGTGGAGGGCCTGGCGTCGCCGTACGGCGCCCGGGCGGACGTCACCTACGAGCGCGGCGTGCCGCCCGTCGTCAACGACCCAGCGGCGACGTCGCTGCTGACGGCTGCGGTCAAGACCGCGCTCGGCCAGGGTGCCGCCGTCCCGACCGTGCAGTCGCTCGGCGGCGAGGACTTTGCGTGGTACCTCGACCACGTGCCCGGCTCGATGGCCCGGCTAGGGGTGAAGCCGCCCGGGCTGGAACGTCCTGTGGACCTGCACCAGGGCCTGTTCGACGTCGACGAGGCCTGCCTCGGGGTCGCCGTCCGGGTGCTGGTCACCGCTGCCGTGGCGGCCCTCAGCACCACCTGAAAAGCGCTGGCGGTGCACACCTAGTGTGAGGTCATGGCCCCCACCGCGGCCCCCGCGGCGGGGTGGAAGATCTGGACTGCCCTCGGGCTGGTCTACGTGGTCTGGGGATCCACGTACCTCGCGATCCGCTACGCCGTCGAGACCTTGCCGCCGATGCTGTCGGCCTCGGCCCGCTTCACCGGCGCGTTGGTCGTCCTCGCGACGTACCTGCTGGTGCGCAAGGGCCGGCGGGCGCTGCTGGCGACCCGCCGGCAGTACCTCAACGCGTTCACGATCGGCGTGCTGCTGCTCGTGGGCGGCAACGGCGGGGTGGTGCTGGCCGAGCAACGCGGACTCCCCTCGGGACTCGCGGCGCTGCTCGTCGCTGTCGTCCCGCTCTACGTCGTGCTGCTCCGCATGGCCGACCGGGACCGGCCTGCTCTGCGCACTCTCGTCGGTGTGGCCATCGGGTTCGTCGGGCTCGCTGTCCTGCTCGGACCGGGCGCCCGTCCGCACGACGTGAAGGTCGGCACTGCCGAGATCATCCTTGTGTCCAGCCTGCTGTGGTCGATCGGGTCATACCTGGCAACCCGGCTCGAACTGCCGAAGGAGCCGTTGGTCACCTCGGTCGTCGAGATGACTGGTGGCGCCGTGGGCCTGGCCCTGGTCGGGGCCTTGCGCTCCGAGTCGGTCGACCTGTCCCACGTGACGCGGTCGTCATGGCTCGCACTGGCCTACCTGTGCATCTTCGGCTCGGTCGTCGCGTTCACTGCGTACTCCTGGCTGCTCGGGGTGGCCCCGGTCTCCAAGGTGGCGACCTACGCCTACGTCAACCCGGTCGTGGCCGTCCTGCTCGGTGCGGTGTTCGTCAACGAGCAGATCACCCTGACATCACTGCTCGGCGGTGGTCTGACGGTGATCGCGGTGGCGGTCGTCGTCTCGGTCGAGGGGAGGCGCCGTCGTACCGAGCCGCTGTCGGTTCCCGCGGATGCGCCGGCTCAGAGCGCGGACGAGCTGCAGGGGCGCGAGCGGAGCTCGGCGACGTAGTCGCTCGGCGCTCCGGCAGCCTCGGCCGCGTCGGCGAGCACGCCGAGGTAGCGCGCCGATGGCAGCCCGCCCTCGTAGCCGTCAAGGACGTAGACCCAGGCGAGCGGGTCGCCGTCGAGCGTGTGCACCCGGACCTTGATCTTGCGGTAGAGCCCGGTGTCGGCACCCTCCCAGGCGTC
>JAVXVI010000281.1:0-2982 GCA_032230005.1 Actinomycetota bacterium
GGCCCGCGGGGGGCAGTCCGGGCGACGGCCGTCGCCGCTTCCGGCAGGAGCCCAGCGTTGGGCCCGACGGCGATCCACGGTCCGGCGCCGACGCGGTAGCGCAGCGTGCTGCCGTACTGCGCCACCACCCAGCCGTCGCCGTTCCTCAGGTGGATGCGGACCGGCAGCGCGGCGGCAGGATCGACGGCTCCCGCATCGGCAAGCACGCCATTGACGAGCAGGTACAGGCGGGCCGGGTCGCCGTCGAGCTGGCGCTGGAACACGACGATCTGCTGGCCCCCTGGTGTGGCGCCGTAGATGAACCAGGTGAGCTGGTTGGAGGCATTGCCCGCCTGGTCGGTGTTGGCCTCGAGGAGCTTCCCAGCTTGCGTGTCCAGCTGCACGGCGAGAGCGTCACGAGCAGGACCGATCTGGGCTTGCCCGTTCCCGTGGGCCAGCGGGATCATCGTCGCCGTCTTCGCGGTGGGGTCGTTCCACACAAGCCGCCGGTTGGGATCGGGGACGTCGGTCAGCTCGACGTTGCCGATGCCGACAAGCGAGTTGAACGACGTGTAGGGCAGGTTGGAGACCTGAACGTTGGCGCGCGGCACGTCGGTGGGCAGGGTCACCACAGCGACCCCGTCCTCGAACGGCAGCGACTGGAAGTGGCGTCGAGCCTGGCCGTCGGCGGTGTAGGTCCAGCGGTAGGAGATGCCGCGCGGGGTGCCGTTGTCGACGACGGCGAGCACGCGGTGGGCGACGTCGACGTACCAAGCCGCGACGTGCGGCGAAACCAGGTTGCTGCTGGTGACCCGGGGACCGCTCGGCCCGACACCGATGAACCAGACGGCTGTCTGCTTGTGCTTGTGGAAGTCCACCGTCTGCTGGATCACCGCCGCGGGACCGGCCGGGGTCGACCCGGCCCACAGCACCTCGCCCGAGCCAATGGGCCGGCCAGAGGACGGCTTGGCCTGCGCGAGCCAGTCCCGCAAAGCTGACCTGACGGAGGCGGCGTACGGCGCGTCGTCCGCCAGGTCGCCGTGCGCACCACCATCGCCCAAAGGGCCGGCCAGTGCAGGAACCGGAGGTGGAGCCTTCGGCATCCGCAGTCCCGCCACGGCAAGGCCGCACAGGACGAGAGACATCGAAACACCGACGGCAGTCGCCGCACGCCGCCGCCGAAGCCTGCGGCGGCCGCCGGCCAGGACATTCGTCAGCAGGTCGTGTGACGGCGTCGCATCGGAGACCGCCGCATGCATCGCATCGCGCAGGGTGGCGTTCATGGGCAGCTGTCCTCAGGCAGGGCGAGCAGGTCGCGAAGACGTGGGAGAGCCCTCGCGGTCTGGGACTTCACCGTCCCGACGCTGCAGTTCATGGCTTCGGCGGTCTGCTCCACGGTGAAGTCTTCGAAGAAGCGGAGTACGACGGTCGTTCGCTGCCGGTCCGTGAGCACCGCAAGAGCCGCCAGCAGCGAGTCCCGCTGACTCGGCTCCGGCCCGGGAACCGTCACGTCGTGCTCGTCGGTGAGTGCAACCTCCGGGCGGCGCGACCGGTGCCGCCAGCGGTTCGTCGCCCGGTGCGCCAGTGCCTGGCGGGCGTACGCCTCGGGCTCGGCAATCCGGGGCCACGCGACGTACATGCGCTCCAGCACTTCCTGGAGCAGGTCCTCGGCAGCTCCGCGGTCACCGACCAGCAAGATGGCGAGGCGCAACAGCCGTGGTGAGGCAGCCGTCACGAAGCCTTCGAACGCCTCGCCCCGCACCGCCACATGCCCTCCCCGTCTCACAAGGTTGACACCGGCGGGCCGTTCTGGGTTGTCATCCAGCCAGGTCCAGACTGGCGCAGGCTCAGGCTTCCGGAGTAGTGGGCAAACAACACGACGAGGTGTAACGGCTGGGGCGATGCTGGACATGCGGGTGACGTGACAGACGACAGCGCTTTCGAAGCGCTCTTCGCCGAGCACTACGACGACCTCCTGCGCTATGCGTTGCGTCGGGTCGAGCAGCCCGCCGACGCTGCCGACGTGGTGGGCGAGACCTGGACGGTTGCCTGGCGGCGCCGGCAGAGCCTCCCCCCGCTGGACGAGCAGCGCCTCTGGCTGTTCGGGGTGGCCCGACGCGTGCTGGCGAACCAACGGCGTGGCCACCTGCGCCAGAGCCGGCTGGCGGCAAAGCTCCGGGAGGAGATCTCCGAGGAGTGGCGACCGGAGCCATCGGCCGACGGCCCCGTGAGCGACGCGCTGCGATCCCTGGCGCCGAACGATCGCGACCTCCTTGCGCTGTCGGCATGGGAGGGCCTGCGGACAGAGGAGATCGCCGTCGTCGTCGGCTGCAGTCCGGCTGCCGCCCGGGTCCGCCTCCACCGTGCTCGCCGACGACTGCGCGCGGCCCTTGCTGCCCGTGGCTATCCCGAAGATCACCCGAAGCCGGCCGCGCTGTGCGTGGCGGAGGAGAACCCATGAACGAGCTCGATCTGCTGCGGGGGCACGACCCGGCCGCGGGCACTGTCCCGCAGGCCAGTCGCGAGTCCCTCCTCGCTGGGCTGCAGTCCATCGACGAGACCCCTGGCCGGCGACGTCGGCGACGCCGGTTGTTCGTCCTGGCTCCGATCGGCGTCGTAGCCCTGGCGGCAACCGGCGGCCTCGCGTACGCCGTGATGGGCGGTCAGCCCCCCGCGACCGCCTTGAAGATCAACTGCTCGGCCAACATCACTCGGGCGGAGTTCGTCGCGACGGGCGAGTTCACGTCCGTCCTCGACACGACGACCGGAGACCCTGTCGCGGACTGTGCCAGCGCGTACGAGCAGCTCGGGCAGGTCGCGCCTGCGTTGCGCGCCTATGACAGCGGGTCGGTCTTCGTCTGGGTGATCCCGGCCGACTGGCCCGTCCCGGCCTCGTGGCGCGCGTTGCCCACGACCTTCCGTAGCGACGCGCGGCGGCTCGCGCTCAAGCAGCGGCTTGATGATCCGGTAGACGGGCCTGGCGGGCCTGGCTCGATTTGCCGC